>JANOCQ010000032.1:0-11368 GCA_031412255.1 Paracoccaceae bacterium
TCGCCTTGACCCCATGCTGACATGCAAGGGCGGCCATCGCGCCGCCCTTCGCATAACTGGCCCGCCCCCAGCCGGCGGGTCCTCGGGAGGGAACGCATGAGCAATGATGCAAAGTCGGTGTCCGGCACCTATGAGGCTGGCCTTCAAGGTGCTGCGGAAACGGTGGCAGAGTTTCACGAACCCCAAAGCCCCCTGAAGAAACTGCAGCACTGGTTGCACCAGACGCCTTCGGCCGTGCCGATGATCGTGCTGTTGGTCGCGCTGATCATCTTCGGACTTCTGGCGGACAACTTCTTCAAGGCCGGAACGCTGTCGGTCATTCTTCAGCAGATTGCCATTGTCGGCATCCTGGGCTGTGCGCAGACCATCGTTGTCCTGACCGCGGGCATCGACCTGTCGGTTGGCGCGATTGCCGTGTTCTCTTCGGTCCTGATGGGCCAGATGACCTTCCGCTACGGGCTTCCAGCCGAGCTTTCCATCGCCATAGGCCTGGTGCTTGGGACCGCGATGGGCGCGCTGAACGGTTTCCTGATCGCCCGCCTGCGCCTGCCCCCCTTCATCGTGACCCTGGGCACCTGGCAGATCTTGCTTGCCTCGAACTTCATCTATTCCGCGAACGAGACGATCCGGTCTTCCGACATCGAGGCAGTCGCGCCCGCCTTGCAGCTTTGGGGCAAGGACATCGTGTTTTTGGCCGATGAGGCGGTGAAGAACAGCGGAGTGAAGGTGCTTTACGCCGTGTTCCTGATGATCGCCCTGGTGGCCGTCATGTCCTATGTCCTGCGCCACACCGCCTGGGGCCGGCACGTCTATGCCACTGGCGACGATCCGGCAGCGGCGGAACTGGCGGGCGTGCCAACCAAGAAGGTGCTGATCCAAGTCTATGCCCTGGCCGGTCTGTTCTGCGCCATCGCGGGCTGGGTCATGATCGGCCGGTTTGGCTCGGTCTCGCCCACGGCCTCCACCGGACAGCTGGGCAACATCCAGTCGATCACCGCCGTGGTGATCGGGGGGATCAGCCTTTTCGGCGGGCGCGGCAGCATCGTCGGCATGTTCTTCGGCGCCCTCATCGTCGGCGTCTTCGAGATGGGCCTGCGCCTTGTCGGCACCGACCCGCAATGGACGTTCTTTCTTATCGGCGTGCTGATCATATTCGCGGTCGCCGTGGACCAGTGGATCAGAAAGGTGTCTGGCTGATGGAACCGATCCTGAACGCAAAGGGCCTGACCAAGCGCTACGGCAGGGTCACCGCGCTGAACAACTGCGACTTCGAGCTTTATCCGGGCGAGATCCTTGCCGTGATCGGCGACAACGGCGCGGGCAAATCGACGCTGATCAAGGCGATCTCGGGCGCGGTCATCCCGGACGAGGGGCAGATCTACCTCGACGGCCGTGAGGTTGCCTTCAAGACCCCCATCGAGGCCCGCGCCGCGGGGATCGAGACGGTGTACCAGACCCTCGCGATGTCGCCGGCGCTCTCCATTGCGGACAACATGTTCATGGGCCGGGAGTTGCGCGCGCCCGGGATCATGGGTTCCCTTTTCCGCAAGCTCGACCGCCCGAAGATGGAGAAGTTCGCGCGGGAAAAGCTGAATGATCTGGGCCTGATGACGATCCAGAACATCAACCAGGCGGTGGAAACGCTTTCGGGCGGCCAGCGCCAGGGGGTGGCCGTGGCCCGCGCGGCGGCCTTCGGATCGAAGGTGGTCATCCTGGACGAGCCGACCGCCGCCCTGGGGGTCAAGGAAAGCCGCCGGGTGCTGGAGCTGATCCGCGATGTCCGCAGCCGGGGCATCCCGATCATCCTGATCAGCCACAACATGCCGCATGTGTTCGAGGTCGCCGACCGCATCCACATCCACCGGCTGGGTCGCAGGCTCTGCGTGATCAAGCCATCGGACTATTCGATGTCCGACGCCGTGGCCTTCATGACCGGCGCCAAGCTCCCCGAAGGCGTGACCGAAGTCGCCTGACTCACCGGCGGCAGTCTTTGCAGGGCTGCCGCCAGTCTTAGCGGGCGCTGTGCGACGCGCGGATGGCCCGAGCTCCCTTGCCATTGAACATGCAGTCGGTAGTGGGCCTGGCTGGGGCGGCGGTGCTTGAACGCTTCATGGCACCCCACGCCCGCCCAAATACACCGGCTGCCGGGTTCGATCCCCTCGGACGGCTTCCCGCCTGCAAAACCCGTTGCCACAGCACGACAATCCGGTTGAAATGCCGGGTGAAGTTTCTAAATGGAACCGAACCCGCCGCGACGCCAACCCAGCGCCCAGAACGCACGCCACGACGAGGACCCTTACCGCATGTCCCTAGCCCTGATCGCGGCGCTTCCCTTCGTCGGCGCGCTCCTTCCCGGATTGATGATCCGTGCGGGACGCACTGCCTGCGCGGCGGCGACGGGCGCGGTCACCCTGCTGGCATTGATCCTTCTCGCCGTTGAGGCCCCCGCTGTCCTCCGCGGCGAGATCGTGCAGACCCGGATCGAGTGGCTCCCCGCATTGGGCCTGAACGCCACCTTCTTTCTGGACGGTCTCGGCCTGATGTTCGCGGGCCTGATCCTGGGGATCGGCCTGCTCATCATCCTCTACGCCCGGTTTTATCTCGCGAAGTCCGACCCGATGGGGCAGTTCTTCACCTACCTTCTCCTCTTTCAGGGCGCGATGCTGGGGATCGTCCTTTCCGACAACATCCTGCTGCTCCTGATCTTCTGGGAACTGACCTCGCTTTCCTCTTTCCTGCTGATCGGCTACTGGAAGCACCTGCCCGAAGGCCGTCAGGGGGCGCGGATGGCCCTGGCGGTGACCGGCGGCGGCGGCCTGGCAATGATCGCCGGGATGCTGATCCTGGGCAATATCGTCGGCAGCTACGATCTCACGGTGATCCTGCAAAACAAGGCTGCAATCCAGGCCTCGCCCCTTTACCTGCCGGCGTTGATCCTGATCCTGCTGGGAGCATTCACCAAGTCGGCCCAGTTCCCGTTCCACTTCTGGCTTCCGCACGCGATGGCCGCGCCAACGCCGGTCTCGGCCTATCTGCACTCGGCGACGATGGTGAAGGCCGGAATCTTCCTCATGGCGCGGATGTGGCCTGTCCTTTCGGGCACCATGGAGTGGTTCGTGATCGTCACCTTCACCGGCCTTGCGACCATGCTGATCGGCGCCAAGATCGCGCTTTTCAAGGACGACCTCAAAGCGCTTCTTGCCTACTCGACCGTCAGCCACCTTGGACTCATCACCATGCTACTGGGTTTCGGCACCCCCGAGGCCGCCGCGGTAGCGATCTTCCACATCCTGAACCACGCCACGTTCAAGGCCGCGCTTTTCATGATCGCCGGCATCGTCGACCACGAAGCGCACACCCGCGACATCAAGCGCCTGGGCGGGTTGCGCAGGCTCATGCCGGTGACCTTCTCCATCGCCGCCATTGCCTCGCTGTCGATGGCGGGAATCCCGCCCCTGAACGGGTTTCTCTCAAAGGAACTGATGCTGGAAGAGGCCGCGCATGTCACCTGGCCGAACCCATGGCTGATCGGCGTCCTTGCCACTGTCGGGGCGCTTCTGTCGGTCGGCTACTCCTTCCGGTTTCTGGCGCACGGCTTTTTAGGCCCTGTGCGCGACGACTATCCGCACAAGCCGCACGATCCTGACTTCGGCCTTTGGGCCGCGCCCGCGTTTTTGGCACTGCTGGTGGTTCTGGTCGGTCTTCTGCCCAACCAGATGCTCGGTTGGCTGCTGAACCCGGCCGCTTCAGCCACCACTGGCGAGGTCGTCGTCGCCCACATCACCCATTGGCACGGGCTTTACGCCCCTGCGCTCTGGATGTCGCTGGCGGCCATCGGCGGCGGTTTTATCCTGCTCGGGGGTTACGTCCGTCTGCGCGACCTGTGGGAGGCCGCCCCGCGTCCAGAGGCCAAGCGCATCTTCGACGGGATCATCGAGCCGCTCGCCGACGCCGCCCGCCTGGTCACCGACATCGTCCACAACGGCAGCTTCAGCCGTACGCTTGTGCTGGGCGTCCTGACCATCGCATCGCTGTCAACCGCCGCGTTCCTGACCGGCGCGCCCCACAGCACGGGCACCCGCACGCTTCTGCCCGCCGACCCGGTAATTCTTGGCCTCTGGCTCATCCTTTTCGTCGCCGCCCTGGCGACCCCGTTCCTGCACCGCAACCGGCTGGTGGCCCTGATCCTGACCGGCGTCGTCGGCCTGCTGATCGCCCCGCTCTTCGCGCTGTTCTCGGCCCCTGACCTGGCCCTGACCCAGCTTTCCGTCGAGGTCGTGACCCTTCTGCTCATGCTGCTTGCGCTGAACTTCCTGCCCAAGGAGACACCGGTCGAAAGCGGCCTGTTCCGCAAACTGCGGGACGCGGGCGTTGCCGGAATCGCAGGCCTTGGCATCGGCGGGTTGGCCTATGCGATGATGACCCGCGCGCCCGCCTTCGATCCGATCTCGGCCTTCCACTGGGCGCAGTCAAAGCCCGGTGCCGGCGGGACGAACGCGGTCAACACCATCATCGTAGACTTCCGCGGTTATGACACCTTTGGCGAGATCATCGTCCTCGGCATCGCCGCCCTCGTGATCTATGCGCTGTCCGAGGCGCTTTTGCGCAGCCCCGCCGTCACGGCCCGGCTGGCGGCCCTTCCCCGAAATCGGGAATCCGCCGACCGCCACCCGATGATGCTGGTCGTCGCCACCCGGCTTCTTCTGCCGATGGCGATGATGGTCGGCATCTACATCTACCTGCGCGGCCACAACCTGCCCGGCGGCGGGTTCGTCGCGGGTCTGGTCTTCGCCATCGCCTATCTTATGCAATACATGGCGTCGGGCTACGACTGGAGCCACGCCCGCCAGCGCTACGACCACCATGCCCTGATCGGCTGGGGAGTATGTGTGGCTTCGCTGGCAGGGATCGGCGCCTGGGCCTTCGACCTGCCGTTCCTGACCTCGGGTTTCGAGTATGTCCATCTTTGGCCGCTGGAGGAATTCGAACTCGCCACAGCGGCGATCTTCGACCTTGGGGTTTTTCTTTGCGTGCTTGGTGCCGTGCTTCTCGCCCTCGCGTCGCTTTCCCGCCTTGCCCTGCGCACTGGAGAACGTCCCAACACCACCGCCCATGATCTTGAGGAAGCCCGCTGATGGAAGCCCTGCTCGCCTCGGCCATCGGGCTTCTGACCGCCGTCGGGATCTATCTGATGCTGCGACTGCGCACCTTTCCGGTGATCCTCGGGCTCACCTTCCTCAGCTACGCGGTGAACCTCTTCCTTTTCGTTTCCGGCCGTCTGGCCGTGAATGCAGCCCCTATTGTCGGCACCACCGACGCCCCCGCCGATCCCCTGCCGCAAGCGCTGGTCCTGACTGCCATCGTCATCTCGTTCGGCATGACGGCGGTCATCATGATGATGGCTATCGGAGGCCACCTGCAATCCGGCCACGACCGCATCGACCTTGACGTCGACCTCGATGACGATCACGGGGGGGCGCAATGACGCGTCCCTCGCAGATCCAAGTCTCACCGCCGAAAGCCGCCCGTGGCCTTGCACGCCTCTCGGGCGCAAAGCCAGGACTGAAGTCTTGCGTGGCCGCGCGCGATCGGGACACAACCCCAGGTCCCGGTGTCACCGCATGAACCACTGGATCATTGCGCCTGTCATCCTGCCCGCCCTGGTCGCCGCTGTGATGGTGCTGGCGCTTCGCGGTGATCTCGCTCTCCATCGGATCGCCAGCGTCGCCGCGATCCTGGCCATGAACGTGATCGCTCTCGCGCTCCTGTGGTCCGCTACGGTCAACGGACCCGAGGCCTACTTCCTGGGTGACTGGCCGGCGCCGTTCGGCATCGTCTTGGTGCTGGACCGCCTCTCGGCCCTGATGGTCACACTCCTGTCCTTTCTCGCACTGACCACGACGCTTTACGCCATCGGCTCAGGCTGGGACACGAAGGGTGATCACTTCCACCCCCTTCTTCAATTCCTGCTCATGGGCGTCGGCGGGGCCTTCCTGACCGGCGATGCCTTCAACCTTTTCGTGTTCTTCGAGGTACTGCTGATTGCCTCCTACGGTCTGATGATCCACGGCGGAGGAGATCGGCGCACCCGCGTAGGCATCCAGTACATCGCGTTCAACCTCTTCGGCTCCTCCCTCTTCCTCTTCGCGCTTGCGCTTCTTTATGGGGTGACCGGGACGCTCAACTTGGCAGACCTTGCCCAGAAACTTCCCGCCTTGCCGCCGGGGGACGCTGCCCTTCTGCGCGTCGCCGCGGTGATGCTTCTCCTTGTCTTCGCCATCAAGGGCGCCCTGGTGCCCCTTCAATTCTGGCTTCCGGGCACCTATGCCAACGCACCCGGAGTCGTTGCCGCTTTATTCGCGATCATGACCAAAGTCGGAGCCTACGCGACCCTTCGCTTCACGACCCTCGTTTTTCCGATCGACCTTCCCGCCACTGGCGCCCTGATCCCGGCCATCCTTCTGCCTGCGGCGCTGGGTACGCTGGCGATCGGTTCCCTCGGAATCCTTGGCGCCACCACGCTGCCCCGCCTTGCCGCCTTCGCCGCCATCGCCTCGATGGGCACGGCCTTCCTCGCCATGGCCCACATGACGCCCGAGGGCACCAGCGCGGCCCTTTTCTATATCCTGCACTCCACTCTCGCGACCGCTCTCATCTTTCTGGTGGCCGACCTCGTCTCGCGGCGCCGGAGGCACTCGGGGCTGACCACTCCCGCCCCGGTCGCACAGAGCGGGCTCATCGCGTCGCTCTATCTCGCCGCCGCAGTCGCACTGGCAGGGATGCCCCCGCTGTCAGGCTTCATTGGCAAGCTGCTCATCCTCGACGTCTGGCGCGACCAGGCCTTCGCGATCTGGCCCGCCCTCCTCGTCTCGTCGTTCCTGATGCTCCTCGGCCTGGCGCGTGCGGGTTCGATGCTGTTCTGGAAGCCCGCCGGGTCAGCAAAGCGTTCCGAAGCCGCTCCGGACGAACCTCTCGCTCTTGCTGCGACCCTTGCCCTTCTCGGCGCGCTTGTCGCGCTGACCTTGGCTGCGGGGCCTGTCACCGCGTGGCTTGACGCCACAGCCACGGCCTTGAATGAACCTGCGGCCTACATCCGCGCCAACCGCCTGGAAGCCGCGCCATGAGACGCCTCTTCCCGCACCCTTACCTGTCGTTGACACTGATCGTGCTGTGGTTCCTCCTTGTGAACCAGTGGAAGATCGGCAGTCTGGTCATGGCGCTTATGCTGGCCACGATCATCCCGCATCTGACCTCGGCGTGGTGGCCCGACCGCCCGCGCGTCAAGCGGCCCTTCGGGCTGGCCGCCTATGCGATCCTCGTCCTTTGGGATGTGATCGTTGCCAACTTCCAGGTCGCCCGCATCGTCCTTTTCATGCCGCGCGCCAAGATCCAGTCGGCCTGGATCACTGTGCCCCTGGACCTGAAATCGCCCGAGGCGATCAGCCTTCTGGCCGGGACCATCACCATGACCCCCGGCACCCTGACCGCCGACACCTCCGCCTGCGGCCGTGCGCTTTTGGTCCACGCGCTCCATGCCCCCGACCCTGATGCCGTGCGGGACGACATCAAGGCCCGCTACGAATCCCGGCTGCAAAGGATTTTCGAATGATCCTGCCCTATGCCCTCCTGTTCTTCCTCGGGTGCCTGACGCTGGCTTTCGCGCTGAACCTGTGGCGTATGTTTACCGCGCCGACACTGACCGACCGGGTCCTGGTGCTAGACACCATGACCGTGAACGCCATTGCGCTGATTGTCCTTTACGGCATCTGGGGTGGCACCGGTCTTTACCTGGAAGTGGCTGTTCTCTTCGCGCTGACCAGCTTCGTCGGCACAGTCGCCTACTGCCGCTTCCTTCTGCGCGGGAACATCATCGAATGATGCCACTTCTGGACACCGCCCTCGACCTCGCCCTCTCTGCCGTCCTGGTCGGAGGGGGCATATTCGCGCTCGTCGGCTCCTACGGCCTTCTCCGCCTGCCCCGTCCGATGCAGCGCCTGCACGCGCCGACCAAGGCTACCACAATCGGCGTCGGTGCCGTCCTGCTGGTCTCGGCACTGGACCTCCTCGGCCAGGGCGAGGTCAGCTGGCAAGAGCTTCTCATCACCCTCTTCCTTCTCCTGACTGCGCCGGTCTCGGCGCTGTTTCTCGCCAAGACCCTGATCTTGCGCGGTGAAGCGGATGCCAACCTGCCCGACACCGGCACCGACACCCCCTGGGCAACACTTGCACCCGAACGTACGGATCCTTGATATTTTGACCATCCGGTCAGAAATCCGCCAGCCCGCCCCTTGCCCGACCGCGCCCTACATGGCATCGTCGCCGCGGACATCCTGGGGAGCTCCGATGAACACCCTGTCTCCGGCCCAAGCGGGCCTCCTGCCGCAGGTCACCCATGCCCGGAACCCCGGCATGGCGCTGGACCTCGACTGGGTCGCCTCGGTCCAGGCCAATACCTCCGCCATCGAACGCCGTGCAGCCACCCTGCCCGGCCGCCGCTCGGTGAAGAAGGACTATCAGGCCGCCTGGCTTTTGAAGGCCATCAGCCTCATCGACCTGACCACCCTTTCCGGCGACGACACCGCAGGCCGCGTCCAGCGCCTTTGCGCCAAGGCCCGACAGCCCGTCGCGCCCTGGATGCTGGAAAAGCTGGGGATGACCGGCCTTACAGTAGGGGCCGTCTGCGTCTACCACGAAATGGTCGAAACCGCCGTCCGCGCGCTGGAAGGCACCTCGATCCCCGTCGCCGCCGTCTCGACGGGCTTTCCTGCCGGCCTCTCGCCCTACAAACTCCGCATCATGGAGATCGGCGAAAGCGTTCGCGCCGGAGCGCGCGAGATCGACATCGTCATCTCCCGCCGCCATGTCCTGACGCAGAACTGGCAGGCCCTCTACGACGAGATGCGCGACATGCGCGAAGCCTGCGGTGACGCCCACGTCAAGGCCATCCTCGCCACCGGCGAACTTGGCACCCTGCGCAACGTCGCCCGCGCGAGCCTCATCTGCATGATGGCCGGGGCCGATTTCATCAAGACCTCGACCGGCAAGGAAAGCGTCAACGCCACCCTCCCCGTCAGCCTCACCATGACCCGCGCCATCCGCGACTACGAGGCGCGCACCGGCTACAAGGTCGGCTACAAACCCGCCGGCGGCATCGCCAAGGCCAAGGACGCCCTCGTCTACCTTTCCCTGATGAAAGACGAACTCGGCCACCCCTGGCTGCAACCCGACCTCTTCCGCTTCGGCGCCTCCAGCCTCCTCGGCGACATCGAACGCCAGCTCGAACACCACCTCACCGGCCACTATTCGGCCGGCTTCCGCCACGCGATGGGATGAGGGATGCGCCGCCCTGCATCCCTCCTCGTTCGACTTCGTCTCCTCCTCGGCTTCCCCGCGAGGAGTGATGAAGTCATCGACGAGCTTTCTCCCAAAGCCACCGCCCCGCGTCATTGAGGACCCCATGACCATCAAGGAAATCTTCGACAGCATGGCCTACGGCCCCGCCCCCGAATCCGCAACCGAGGCCCTCGCCTGGATCGCCAAACACAACGGCACCTTCGGCCACTACGTCGACGGCACCTTCACCAAACCGGGCGAGACCTTCACCACCGCAAACCCCGCCACCGGCAAACCCCTCGCCCAAGTCACCCTAGGCACCGAAGCCGACGTGGCAGCGGCGGTAAAAGCCGCCCGCCGCGCCCAACCCGCCTGGGCCGCCCTCCCCGCCCACAAACGCGCGCAATACCTCTACGCACTCGCGCGCCTGACGCAAAAACACTCCCGCCTCCTCGCCACCTTGGAGACCCTCGACAACGGCAAACCCATCCGCGAGTCCCGCGACATCGACATCCCCCACGTCGCCCGCCACTTCTCCTACCACGCCGGCCTCGCCCAGCTCCTCCCGTCCGAACACCCCGACCTCCAACCCTTGGGCGTCTGCGGCGCGATCATCCCCTGGAACTTCCCGCTCCTGATGCTCGCCTGGAAGGTCGCCCCCGCCCTCGCCGCCGGGAACACCATCGTCCTCAAACCCGCTGAATACACCCCCCTCACCGCCCTCCTCTTCGCCGACATCTCCCGCGAGGCGGGCCTCCCCAAGGGCGTCCTCAACATCGTCACCGGCGACGGCGCCACTGGCGCGGCCCTCGTCGACGCCCCCGTCGACAAGATCGCCTTCACCGGCTCCACCTCCGTCGGCAAACGCATCCGCCAGGCCACCGCCGGCACCGGCAAAGCCCTCACCCTCGAACTCGGCGGCAAATCCCCCTACATCGTCTTCGACGACGCCGACCTCGACTCTGCCATCGAGGGCCTCGTCGACGCGATCTGGTTCAACCAGGGCCAGGTCTGCTGCGCCGGCTCCCGCCTCCTCGTCCAGGAAGGCATCGCCCCCCGCTTCTACGACAAGCTCAAACGCCGGATGGACGGCCTGCGGGTCGGAGACCCCCTCGACAAGGCCATCGACATCGGCGCCATCGTCGACCCGATCCAGCTCGACACCATCACGCGACTGGTCAAAGAAAACCCCGAGGGCGACCACTACCAGGCCCCCTGCCCCCTCCCCGCCCACGGCTGCTTTTACCCCCCCACCCTCATCACCGGCCTCGGCACCGCCTCCCCCCTCATGCAGGAAGAGATCTTCGGCCCCGTCCTCGTCGCCATGACCTTCCGCACGCCGGAAGAGGCCGTCCAACTCGCCAACAACACCAAATACGGCCTCGCCGCGACCGTCTGGACCGAGAACATCAACCTCGCCCTAGACATCGCCCCCAAACTGAAAGCCGGGGTCGTCTGGGTCAACGCCACCAACCTCTTCGACGCCGCCGCAGGCTTCGGCGGCGTCCGCGAGAGCGGCTTCGGGCGTGAGGGCGGATGGGAGGGCCTGATGGCCTACCTCAAGCCCGCCGTCAAACCCGTCCCCCTTAAACCCGCCCCCACACCACCGGCCCCCACCGACCTGCAAGTCGACACCCTCGACCGCACTGCCAAGATGTACATCGGCGGCAAACAGGCCCGCCCCGACTCCGGCTACTCGCAACCCGTCTACAGCCCCAAAGGCAAGCTCCTCGGCCATGTCGGCATCGGCAACCGCAAGGACATCAGGAACGCGGTCGAGGCCGCCCACGCCGCCAAATCCTGGGCCAAGACCACCGCCTACAACCGCGCGCAGGTCCTCTACTTCATCGCCGAAAACCTCTCCGCCCGCGCCACCGAGTTCGCCACCAGACTGCAAGACCTCACCGGCAAACCCGGCCAGGCCGAGGTGGACGCGAGCATCCAGCGCCTCTTCACCTACGCCGCCTGGGCCGACAAATACGACGGCGCCGCCAAGTCCGTCCCGATCCGCGGCATCGCCCTCGCCATGAACGAA
>JANOCQ010000033.1:0-30654 GCA_031412255.1 Paracoccaceae bacterium
CGGTCAGCCGCAGGATCGCTGTCGGGCCGACCAGATCTTCGCGCGCTGCACCTGTGGCCTCCGCAGCTCTCTGGAGCCGCAGCATCAACTCCCCCGGGTTCAGGACATACCGATCCAGCATCTGGCGCAGCGCCCGGACATCGGCGCCGAAGCGCGTTTCGGCAGCTTCGTTGCGCAGGATCAGGTGGCCCGCCGGATCGGTCAGGAAACAGGGTGCCGGATCGGCCGCAAGCAGCCGGAAGGCCGCTAGGCTGGCCTCTTCCATCGGTTTTCGTCCCAAAAGAAGCCAAAAGGCGATCCCCGCCCCGACGGCGATCAGCACCAGCCCCGCCATCAGCCGCGAGCTGCCGTCCGCGTCACCCGTCAGCGCCCAGCCCAGCACCAGCCCCAGGCCAAGCACCCCCAGCGTTACAAGAACACCAAGCCCGACGCGATCAACCAGCTCCCGCCTCGCCAAATCGACCCTCCGACGACGTCTTGCACCTGTGCCTGACTGGATCGGACCATCGCCGGACAAGGTTAATTGACTGTTAACTTGGCCTGTCGGCACGCACAGGTTGCAAACGGGATGTCAGCTTCTCTGCATAAGTGCAACATAGAAGCCGTCGCCGCCTTGCAAGGGGGTGAATACGTGGTCGCGGTGCAACCGCCAACCTGGATTGCGGGTGACAAACGCGTCAACCTGTCCCCGATTCTCGCGGCGCAGCAGCGAACAGGTCGCATAGGCAAGCCATCCAGCCTGCCCGACCATCGGCGCCACCCGGTCCAGAATTGCGGCCTGGGTCGCCTGGACTTGCGTCAAGGCTGCCGGCGTAAGCCGCCACTTCGCCTCCGGGTCGCGCCGCCAGCTTCCCGAACCCGAACACGGCGCATCGACCAGCACCAGATCATAGGGCGCGTCCGCCTCAGGTCGCTCCGACAGCACCACGTCGATCCCTGCCCGCCTGGCTCGCTCTGGCAGGTCCATCATGCGCTTGGGGTTCGCGTCATGGGCCGTCAGACGCAGCCGCGCGCGCGCCGCCATCGCCAGAGACTTCCCGCCTCCGCCTGCGCAATGGTCCAGCACCTTCATCCCATCCCACAGGGGAAGCGCCTCCACCACGGCCTGGGATGAGGCATCCTGCAATTCGACCAGCCCGGTTCGGTAGGCCTGTGAGGTCTGCACTTTCCGTGCATTGTCAACAACTTCCAGCGCGGTCTTCGCAAGGTGGTGTGGTTGCGTGGTGATACCCTCATCCGCGAGTGACACCTGAGCTTGCGACAGATCCGTCTTGGCCAGATTTGCCCGCAGAAATACAGGGGCCCGCGACCGCAGGGCAGAAGCCACCGCGCTGAAGTCAGCCCCAAGACCCTCACGCAACTCGGGCACAAGCCATTCCGGCAGGTCCAGCTTCTCTGCCTCGTCGGGCTCTCTTCCGGCGTCCTTCGGCCCGGGAATTGCCGGTGCGTGCCCCTCGCCCGAAAACAGCGCCTCCTGACCCGCCTCGCGCATCAGGCCAAGGATCAACCCGCGCCCGGTCAGCCCACCGCCCAAAGCCGCGGCTGAACTGCGTCGGCGCAGCGCATCATAAACCAGATCCCGGACCGCCGCCCTGTCACCCGAACCGGCAAAGCGGCTCGCGCGGCCCCAGTTGGTCAGCGCCCTTTCCGTCGGCTCACCGACCAGAACTCGGTCCAGAATACCGATTGCCGCAGAAAGTCGTGCCGAAGGTGTCATTCTGAACCCCTGTTGCAGCCACGGTGGCCTGATCCCCGGTTTTTCAGCGCCGGACAAGTTGGAATGCACACTTCGGCAGCCTTTGTGCCACAGTCTTGCGGTCACGCGAAACCTGACGATTGACCGTTGAACCGAAGATGTATCAGTAATTGTGCATGCGTTGATAAAAAGGGACAAAAGAATGAAAAAGACTCTCACTGCTGCTCTGATGGCAGCGCTCGCCGCGCCCGCAATGGCCGGGGGCCCGGTACTTCTTGAAGATCAGGAAGTGGTTGCCGAACGTCCGGCTTCCGGACTGCTGATCCCGCTTCTTGCCGTCGTGGCAATCGGCCTGTTGATCTCCAACGACGATGATCCTGCCCCAGTGCCGACCTGCATCAGCTGCGGCTGACGGGCTGCCGTGGTGAAACGCATCCCGGTGGGCGGGGTCGGCGACCTCCCCGACTGGGATGCGGTCTACCGTGACCAGATCCACCCGGTCTTTGCCGTCCCGGAAGGGGGCCAGGACCCGCCGCGCTGTATTTTTGTGGCCGGCACCCAGGGCAGCGGCAAGACGACCAGAATTCAGCACCTGCGGGACGAGCTTGGGCGCCGCGGTACGCAATGCATCATTCCCGATGCACTGGTCGCCGCTGTCGATGCCCTGCACGGCGACACTCCAATCGCAAAAGCGGCGTTCGACGCCTACCGGACGACCCATTGCGCAGACCACTCCCAGCGACTTGCCGACCACGCCGTGGCCCAACGCTCGCATATCCTGTGGGAGCGGGCGATTCCCGGCAACATCGACCGTCTCGCCCTGGCACTGCGGCGACTGGGGTACCGGGTGGAATGTCTGGTCCTCGCCTCGCCGGTGGAAGAGTCCTGGCTTGGCACCGTAAGCCGCACTCTGACCGCCCTTGCCGCGGGCGAACGCGGGACAATGCGGATCAGTTGGTCGATCACCGCCGAAACGGCCCTGCGCTGGCCCGCCGTCGTCGACCGGATGGAGCGCACCCTTGCCGTCGACCGAATCGCAATCCTGGACCGAGATGGCGATGTCTGTTTCGAGAATTCTGTCCAGGGCCCACCCGACCGGCGCCAATGGACGAACCCGCCTTTCGCTTTCGAATCACTGATGGTCGAACGCGCCGCTCCCAGGACCGCCCAGGCCCTTGATGCGCTTTTGTCCACCTGGACCGCCGCGCGCCCGCACCTGGTGGCCGCAAACCACCAGGTCTGGCCGGAAACGGACCTGGCGGCCTTCGACACCCGGATCCGTGCTCTGATTGCCGACCCGGCCAGCCGATTTGATCTGAATGGGCCAGCCCAGGACCCAGAGGCCGCAAGGGCTTGGATCGCACGCCTCACCGCCGATCTTGCCGCCGTCCAGGCCGGGCCCGAAGCAAAGGGACAAGACCTGACGCGCCGGAGCGTGCAGCTCCTTGCCCTTGTCGGCCAGCTTGCCGGTCAGCCCACCCGGTAGTTCGGGCTTTCCCGCGTGATCTGCACATCGTGGACATGGCTTTCCTTCAGCCCTGCCCCGGTGATCCGCACGAACTGGCACTGCGACCGCATTTGCGCAACCGTGGCACACCCGGTATACCCCATCGCCGCGCGCAGGCCCCCGACCATCTGGTGGATCACCGCCGCGGCCGACCCCTTGTAAGGCACCTGCCCCTCGATCCCCTCGGGCACCAGCTTGTCGGACGCCGCGTCCTTCTGGAAATACCGGTCAGCCGACCCCCGCGCCATTGCGCCAAGCGACCCCATCCCGCGATAAGCCTTGTACGACCGCCCGTTCCACAGGATCACCTCGCCGGGGCTTTCATCCGTCCCCGCAATCGCCGAGCCGACCATCGCGCAGGATGCCCCCGCCGCGATCGCCTTGGCGAAATCGCCGGAGTACTTGATCCCGCCGTCCGCGATCACCGGCACGTCGTCCGCCGCCCGCGCCGAATCCATGATGGCCGTAAGCTGCGGCACACCCACGCCCGCGACGATCCGCGTCGTGCAGATCGACCCCGGCCCGATCCCCACCTTCACCGCATCCGCGCCAGCGCCGATCAAAGCCCGCGTCGCCTCGCCGGTGGCCACGTTCCCCGCCACCACCTGCACCGTGTTCGACAGCCGCTTGATCCGCTCCACCGCCCGCGCCACACCTTCGGAATGTCCATGCGCCGTGTCGATCACCACCAGATCCACGCCCGCGTCGATCAATGCCTCGCTGCGGGCAAACCCCGCGTCCCCCACGGTTGAGGCCGCAGCCACCCGCAGCCGCCCAAGCTCGTCCTTGCAAGCCTGCGGGTTCAAGACCGACTTCTCCGTGTCCTTCAGCGTCAACAGCCCCGTCAGCTTGCCCTTGCCATCCGTCACCAGCAGCTTCTCGATCCGCCGTGCCTTCATCAGCGAAATCGCCTCGCCGCGGTCCACCGGCTCGCGCAGCACCGCCAGGTTCTCCGACGACATCATCACCCGCACCGGAGTCTTGTCGTCGCTCGCAAACCGCATGTCACGGTTCGTCACGATCCCCAGGACCCGGCCCGTCTCGTCCACCACCGGAAACCCGGTGATCGAATAGCGCTCCATCAGCACCTTGGCATCCGCCAACGTCTGATCCGGCGTAAGGGTAATCGGCTGGTACACCACCCCAGACTCGAACCGCTTCACCCGCCGCACTTCCCGCGCCTGCGCCTCAAGGTCGAGGTTCCGGTGAATCACCCCGATCCCCCCCGCCTGCGCCATCGCAATTGCCATCCGGCCTTCCGTCACCGTATCCATCGCACTGGACAAAAGCGGGATGTTCATCCGGATCGCCTTCGTGACGAAGGTCGAAGTATCCGCATCCGACGGCAGAACGCTCGACGCGGCGGGCACCAGAAGCACATCATCAAAGGTGAAAGCCTCACGAATCTCCATGGGTTTTCCCTCCGGGAGCAAGCCTCGTTTGGCGGTTCCCCTTTTCACGGCGCTTGGCGCAATGCAAGGCCAAATCCATCCCCGCGCCACTCGCCGGTTGCCTGAAAAACTGCGCCCCTTGCAGCCGCCGCCGCACCATGCAGATTACGGGCAGACAAAGGACATTCCATGCGCGTCGCCATCGTCGAGAATACCCGCATCACCCACCACGGCCAGGTCGGCGTCGCGCTGCACGAAGCCGCCGCCCTGATCGACCTGCACAAACCCTGGTCCGGACAGCCCCTCCCGGCCGTGGCCGACGCCGACGCCCTCGTGGTCTTTGGCGGCGAGCAGTCGGCCACCGACGACCACAGCCACCCCTACCTGCCCGGTTTGGCCGATTTGATGGCCGCCTATACACAGGCCGACAAGCCTGTCCTCGGCATCTGTCTCGGTTCGCAGCTGCTCGCGCGCGCCTTCGGGGCCGAAAACCACCTTGGGACTGCACCCGAATTCGGCTGGGTCGACGTCAGCCTTACCGAGGCAGGCCGTGGCGACCCGATCCTGGGGACACTTCCTTCCAGCTTCCCGATCTTCCAGTGGCACTCCGACACCTTCTCTCTGCCGGCGGGAGCCACCCACCTCGCGCAAAGCTCCTCCGCGCGGCATCAGGCTTTCCGGATCGGTCGGGCGACCTATGGCACCCAGTTCCACTTTGAAGCCAGTCGCAGTGTCGTCCAGGACTGGACCCGCAGTTTCCCCGAGGCGACGGACCGCATGTCCCCCGGCTGGACGAAACGCCATCCCGAAGTGGCCCGCACACGCGGAGCCGAGGCCGACGCCCACGGCCTCACTCTCGCCCGCGCCTGGGTGGGGTTGATCTGAACGGAGGTGCGCGCTCTTTGCGCGCAGTAGCAAGACAGAAGCTTGCGCGCCAGCGCTCCTTATAAGGGTCGCCCCACAGCCGTCGCCCGGCTGCCCTCATGCCTCCGCCGCGTTCGTCACGGCGGCAAGCCTGCCGCCCGGCCAGCGTTTCAAGACCCACCAGGCAATCGCCGGGATCGCACCCAGTCCCACGGTCGTCAAGGCCAGCCCGGGCCACAGCCAGCCTCCACCCGCCACCAGCATAGCGCTTGCCAGCGCCGCCATCGGATAGGTGAAAGCCCCCCACAAGGGCGAAGGACCCGCCTCGGTCACCCAGCGCCCGCCCACCAGCAGCAAAAGCGCGTAGACAGTCCCAAGGCCCAGGAACAGGCTTGCCAGCAGCGGTTTGTCCAAAAGCCCCGCCACCAGCGCCAAAAGCGCGGCGGGAGCAAGATGGATCGCCAGCAGCGGCCGCAGCGGAGCCGGGGGAAGCGCTCCGGCAAACTGTCGCAAACTCAACCCCCAGATCACCGCCGCCACCGGGATCACCACCCAGAGCACGGCCTCGGCCAGCTTTGGCCACCCCAGAGCCAGGGCGGGACCGGCCGCGACGATAAAGCCCACCAGGCTCAGATGAAGCGTCGGGTTCACTGCCCGTGCCTCGGGCGGCAGGCCCAGCAAAAGTCGGGTCAGCAGGACCGCCAGCACCGCATGGCCCAACAGCGACAGCGCCAGCAATACGGAAGCTGCCGATGCGCTGTAGCTCGCCACCAGTCCCGCCGCCGCCATCCCTCCCATCGTCAGTGCCGCCAACCCCGAGCGTCCCTGCAGGACCCGCAAGTCCTCCATCACCACCCCCGGACGCCGTGCGACCTTCACCGCATAGGCCGCAGCCGCGAAGGCCCACAGTGCAACCGACAACCCTGCCAGCAAGTCCACCGGCCCCTGATCCCAGCCCAGCCTGCCAAAGCCCAGCCGCAACGCGGTCACCAGCCCCAGCAGGCCCAGGATTGACGGAAAGACAGCTGGAGGCGTTCTGGCGAACAGCGCGGGCCGCCGTAGCGGAAACTGCGGAGGCGGATAGCGCTTGGGGCGCGGACGGGGGGTCATGCTAACCTCCAGGCGGGTGCGAAGCTGGTTATCAATTGCATAACGTCCGCGCCCAAGTCCTTGATCTTCCTCAACCGAGAGCTCTGCCCGCGCGTGGGCACCTCACTCCCGCAAAACCGGAAACCAGTCCTCCCGCAGCCGCTGCCCCGCCACCATTCCGTGCCCCGGAAACGGTGGCGAGGTCGGACCCGGTCGGTCAACATACCGGGCATCCTCGCCCACCAGCCGCAAGGAGAACGCCCGCCGCCGCCGCGTCGTCGTGTTCCCCCGCGCCCCATGCAGCGTCCGGAAATTGAAGGCCACGGCATCCCCCGGCTCCATTTCCCATTCCCGGATTTCCATCCCCTCCGCCTCCGGGTCCGGGACGGCCATGTAGTCGTCCTCACCGGGATAGAAGTTCGTCTCCGACGCCCACCGCGTTGGCAGCACGTCCTTCTTCCACAGATGAGACCCCGCCACGCACCGCAGCGCTGCCTCCTTCACCGGGTCAAGCGGGGACCAGAACGACACCGTCTGCTGCCCTTCCACGAAGTAGTAAGGGCCATCCGTATGCCAGGGCGTCGGCTTCGTCGTGCCCGGTTCCTTCACCAGCACATGATCATGGAACAGCTGCACCAGGTCCGACCGCATCAGCCTGGCCGCAACCTCGGCCACCGCCGATTGTCGGATCACCGCACCGAATTCAGGAACCTTCTGCCAGTTGCAGTAATCATCGAAAAAGTAACCTGGCTCTCCCGGCTTCAGGGTGGCCATCTGATGCAGGGGTGCTGCCATGTTCCGTGCGACGCCCGCGCGCAGCATCTCGACCCAGTCGGCCCAAAGTCCCTTGACCAGCACCACCCCATCGCGCTGGTAGGCCTCGACCATGTCTTCCGTCACCGTGACCATGCGGCACCTCCCCGTTGCGGCCACCCTGCCCCGGCGTGCCGTTCAGGGCAAGACCAGGCAGGTCGGCCCCAGCCGGCGCAGGTCCGCCCCCGTGCCCAGCTTGAAACGGGCAAGACCAGGGGCGGCCTCGCTATCCACCGATCCCAGATCAAGCCATCGCACGCCTTCGGCGTGCAAGGCCGCGGCGGCGCGCATCAGCATCACCCCGTGCACGCCGGCAGCTTTCGCAGCCCCACATGCCCAGCCCAGGTGATAGGTGGCCGAGACACCGTGCAGGACGAATACCATGCCCGCGCCGAAGGTCCCGGCCTGCCGCCACTCCCAGACCCGCAGTGCCGCCTCTGGCAAGGCCCGTGAGAATCCCTCCGGCAAAGCCCGGTACCCGCGCGTCCGCCGCTGCGCCGCCTCTGCGGCCAGAAGCGGCTCCAGACACTCCGTCCCGCCGCAGCGGACCCGAACGCCGGCACGTTCTGCCGCGACCAGCCGGTTGCGCCATTTGCCCGCCAGCCCTGCCCGCAGGTCCGGCCCAAGCGACCAGACAGCGTGGTGCATCGGCGTGACCAGCGGCACCAGTCCAAATCCCGTCACCCTGGCTTCCGGAGTCGCCACCGTCACCCCCGGCCAGCGCGCAAGCCGCCGGAGCCCGTCCCGATCCAGTCCCCCCACGCGCGAAATCAGCCGCATCCGTCCCCGTTCTACCGCCAGCACGCCGTCCAGCCAGCGCACCCGCGCACCGAAAGCCGCGACCGCCGCCGCATAAACGGCGCTTTGTTGAAAGGGCCGGAACCCATTGGTTTCACTGTCGTCGAACATTCCACCATTAACGGCGACGAAACCTTTCCATGCCCTTAATGACTGCATGAAACGTGTGGCGCTTCGCATGACTTCGGCCCCCACCCCACGGCTTACCCTGTGGGTCCCCGCCTTGCTCGCCGCGGCCTTTTCGGCCCTATGGCTCTGCCTCCTCGCCCTCTTCCGCCTTTGATCTGGCGTTAAGCTTTGACGCCCCCGGCCCCGGCGTCTATGGTCCACCGGTCCTTACCGTATTGAGTAGCCGCCCCGCGATGAACCTCAAGGAACTCGCCCAGAAGCTCGGCCTCTCGCCGACGACGGTTTCCCGCGCGCTGAACGGTTACCCCGAAGTGAACGAGTCCACCCGAATCCGGGTCATGGCCGCCGCCAAGGAACACAATTACCACCCAAATGCCCGTGCGATCCGCCTTGCCACCGGTCGCGCCATGGCCGTCGGCCACGTTATCCCGATCGCGACCAGGCACGAGATCGTGAACCCCGTCTTCGCGGATTTCATCGCCGGAGCAGGCGAGACCTACAGTCGCAACGACTATGACATGCTCCTTTCCGTCGTCCCGGACGAAGAGGAGGAGCAGACCTACCGCGCCATGAAGGTGAAGGGGAACGTCGACGGCGTCATCGTCCACTCCCCCCGAGAGAATGATCCCCGCATCCCGCTTCTGAACGAGATCGGGCTGCCCTTTGTCGTTCACGGCCGCGCCACCGGCACCACGGCACCCTATTCATGGCTCGACGTGAACAACCGTCGCGCCTTCCTGCGCGCCACCGACTATCTCCTGGACCTCGGTCACAGCCGTATCGCTCTGGTCAACGGGCTGGAATTCATGGACTTCGCCATCCGCCGACGCCGCGGCTATGTCGAGGCATTGGAGGCGCGGGGTCTGAAACCTGACGCAACGCTCATGTCTTCTGACGAGATGAGCGAGGTCGCAGGTTTTCGCGCTGCGGAACGGATGCTGGCCCGGACGTCGCCGCCGACCGCCTTTCTCGCCGCGTCGATGATTTCGGGAATGGGCGTCCGTCGCGCCATCGAGGGCGCCGGCATGGTCCTGGGTCGCGACGTGTCGCTGATCGTCTTTGACGATGATCTCAGTTACATGAAGAACGGCGAGGAGCAGCCGATCTTCACCGCCATGCGGTCCTCGGTGCGCGAGGCGGGAAAGCTTGTGGCCGAGCTTTTGCTGGACCGGATCGCCAACCCGGACCAGCCGCCCGCCGAGCAACTTCTCGAAGCTGAACTGGTTGAAGGGACCTCGACCGGCCCTGGTCTCGGTCGCTGATCCGAAGCGCTTTCAAACCACTGGCGCGGCATGACGATTCCCCTTATCACCGACCTGCCCCCTGACCTACGGACCCGCCCCATGACCCTTGCGATCCTTGCCGATATCGGCGGCACCAACACCCGCGTCGCCTTGGCGGAAGGGACCACGGTCAAGCTGGATTCGATCCGGCGCTTCCCGAACGGGGAATACCAGGCACGCGGCCAGGACATCGCCCAGGTGCTGCGCGACTACCTCGACCAGACCGGAGCTTCCGTCTCGGGCGTTTGTGTCGCGGCAGCCGGCCCGGTGCAGGACGGCATGGCCGAGATGACGAACCTGTCCTGGGTGATCGACGGCGCAAAGCTGACCGGCGCCACGGGGGCATCGCGGGTGGCGATCCTGAACGACCTTCAGGCACAGGGTCAGGCGCTTGGCCACATCGCAGCGCCAAACCTCCGCCGGGTAATCGACGGACCGCAGACGCAAGGCGCGATGCTCGTCGTGGGCCTTGGCACCGGCGTCAACGCCGCTCCGGTCCACCCTGCCCCGCGCGGTCGAGTGGTGCCGCCGTCGGAATGCGGCCATGTCAACATGCCGGTCCGCACCGAGGAAGACTTCCAGCTGATCCGTTTCATCGAGCAGAAGCTTCGCTCCGAGGGTGACGTGCCGCATGCCGGGGTCGAGGAAGTTCTTGCCGGTCGCGGACTGGCCAACCTTCATTCCTTTGCCGCCTACGCTGCCGGCCACCCCTCAAGCCTCACCTCGGCCGAGGTGCTGACCGCGCTGGACCTGGGCGATGCCACCGCCGCCCATGCTGCAAGGCTTTACGTTCACATCCTGGGCCAGATGCTCGCCGACCTTGCGCTGATCCACCTGCCCTACGGCGGGATCTACCTCATCGGCGGCATGTCCCGCGCCATGACCCCGCATTTCGCCCGCTTCGGGTTGGAAAGATCCTTCCGCGAGGCGCGGCGGGTTGACCTTCTGCAAAAGGACTTCTCCGTCACCGTGGTCGAGGACGATTACGCGGCCCTGACCGGGTGCGCGGTCTACCTTGAGGCCGTCGGTTGTTAAGCCGAGTCGCGCTGGTTTGACACAACGTGCCCGCGCGACGGCCCGCCATACCAGTGCCGGACGGATTGCAGCCGCTTTCCCGACGGCGCTGACTTTCTGTGGCATTGTTAGTCCATCAGCCCCAAAGGGGTGCCGTCGTTCCCGACCATTCACGCCGCCTCAAGCCGCGATCCCCAACCGCTCCCGGATAAAGTGCAAGGCCATCCCGACGCCATCGGGTGCAATCCCGTGGCCGGTTCCGTTCATGACGTGCCCATAGGTCGGGAACCCCGCCGCCGTCAGCGAATCGCCCGCCTTGCCCATGTCAGAGAATGGCACCACCGGGTCCTGGTCGCCGTGGATCAGCAGGACCGGAGGCTTCACCCTGGCTTCGGCAGCCAGCACCTCCGGCCGCAGAAGCCGACCGGAAATCGCAACAATACCAGCAACCTCCTGGTGCCGGCGCGGACCGGCATGCATTGCCATCATCGCCCCCTGGCTGAAGCCCACCAGCATCAGCCCGTCGGGGGACAGGCCCTCGTCGGTCAAGCGTGCATCAAGAAAACCGTTCAGGTCCGCAGTCGCCGCCTCAAGCCCCGCTTCGGCGGCAGCCTGGGCTGATCCGTCCAGCCATGGGATCGGAAACCACTGCAACCCGAAGCCCCCACCCACGCACTGCTCTGGCGCGTCCGGAGCCACGAACGCCACCCCGGGCAGATGCGGCGTCATCACGTCTGCCAGACCTAGCAGATCGTCGCCGTTCGCGCCGTAACCGTGCAGGAACACCAGCAAAGCTTGGGCCTGACCCTGTGCAGGCCCCTTCCGACCGAACCGCAATTCCCGCATCACAGCACCCCTTCCCGATCCTTTGCCACCCGGTAGTAGGCCCAAAGAATCCGCGCCGCAACCGAGCGCCAGGGCGACCAGTTCCCCGACATTGCCCGCAACGCCTTCTCCGAGGGCCGCGCCTCCAGCCCGAACAGCATCCGGGCCGCTTCCTGCAATGCAAGGTCACCCGGCGCAAACACGTCAGCTCGTCCCAGCGCGAACATCGCATAGATTTCGGCCGTCCAGACCCCGATGCCGGGCACGGCCACCAGGGTCTTCATGATCTCGGCATCAGAATTTTCCCGCAAGGCATTGAAATCGATTCCGGCTTCCGCCAGGGCCCGCCCATAGCGCGCCTTCTGCCGTGACAGCCCAGCCGCCCGCAGATCACCATCCGATGCCGCGGCCATGGCTGCGGCATCGGTCAGCCCCATCGCTTCCAACCGCCCCCAGATCGCCCGTGCCGATGCGACCGAAACCTGCTGCCCCACGATCGCCCGCAGAAGCGCCGCAAAGCCGTCCTCTTCGCGACGCAGAGGCAACTCGCCCACCAACGGCAAGGCCCGTGCAAAGGCAGGCTCGCGGCGGCCAAGCCACTCGGCACCTTCCGCCACGCAGTCCAGCGAATGAATGATCCGTCCCGGCATGTTTCATCTTTGCTCAAATATCCCCGCCGGAGGCAACCAACCTTTCCGCTTGCTCCTCCCTATGGGCAGTTCTACCGATAGGCGCATGCCGAACGACTCCGCCGCCCGCCGCAACGTCCTTGTCCTCGTCGCCGCCCAGGCGATCCTCGGCGCGCAATTGCCGATGATCTTCACCATCGCCGGCCTCGCGGGCTCCTCCCTCGCCCCGAACATCTGCTGGGCCACGCTGCCCATCACCATGATGGTCATCGGCTCGATGCTGACCGCGACGCCGCTTTCCATGCTGATGCAACGCTTCGGCCGCCGCGCGGGCTTCTTCTTTGGCGCCGCCGGGGGCGCCACCGGGGCTGCAATCGGGGCCTGGGGTCTCTCGACCAGCAACTTCACGATCTTCTGCATCGGGGCGCTGCTTTCCGGCATCTACATGTCCGCAAACGGTTTTTACCGATTCGCCGCCGTGGACACTGCCTCGGAAGCCTTTCGCCCCAAAGCCATCTCCTGGGTCATGGCCGGCGGTCTCCTTTCCGCCGTCGTCGGCCCGCAACTGGTGAAAGTCACCGCCGACGAGATGGCCGTTCCGTTCCTGGGCTCCTACCTTGCTGTCATCATCCTGAACCTTCTTGGTTCATTCCTGTTCCTCGCCCTCAAGATCCCCAAGCCGAAACCTCCTGTCGAGGGCAGCCCCCTCGGTCGGAGCCGGGCCGAGTTGATCCGGAACCCGACGATCCTTGTCGCGATGATCTGCGCGACGGTTTCTTATGCGCTGATGAATCTGGTGATGACCTCCTCTCCGCTGGCCGTCGTCGGCTGCGGTTTCGACAAGGGCAACGCGGCTGATGTCGTCACCGCCCACGTTCTTGCGATGTACGCGCCCAGCTTCTTCACCGGCCATCTGATCGCCCGCTTCGGGACCGAGAGGATCATTGCCCTGGGTCTGACCATCCTTGCCGCTGCCGGTGCCGTGGCAATGGCCGGTGTTCAGCTCGAGAATTTCTTCGCCGCCCTCATGCTCCTTGGGCTTGGCTGGAATTTCGGCTTTATCGGCGCGACCACAATGCTGACCTCTGCCCAACGCCCCGAGGAACGAGGCCGCCTCCAGGGACTGAACGACCTCGTCGTCTTTGGCGGTGTCACAATGGCCAGCTTCTCGTCCGGCGGGCTGATGAACTGCTCCGGCGGATCGGTCCAGGCCGGATGGCAGATGGTCAACCTGGCCATGCTTCCCTTCCTGGTCCTGGCCGGTGGTGCACTGATCTGGCTCTGGCTCCGGCCGCAAGCGACGCGGCAGGCATAGGTGCTACCAGCGCCCGCTGAAGGCTTGCCAAAGCAACCGCCAACGCTTCATCGCCTCTGAAAGTTCACCTGAAGTTCGACCTGTAACCGCCTGTTCCAAGATACCTTCTGCCTGCCAGCCAGCCAGCAGCGCCGGGGCGACCTCCTTCGGGACGGCCCTGCGGGATGCGCGGGCCTCGGCAAGTCTTTGCAATCCCCGCTGGGCCAGATCTCGCGTGTCAAACCCCTCCGGCAAGGGGTGCCGCCCCCGTGCCTTCAGTTCCGGGACCGCGCGTATATACATCGCCGCTGCCGAAGCCCAGCCATAGGCCCGCACCGGTCCCTCGGTCGAATCCGGCGCGCCGAGCGACCGGGCTGCCAGCCACATCAGCCCGGCCCCGGTGTCCTCCAGATAGTCGGAAAGCCCCTCGGCTCCTTCATGTGGATCGCGGTGGATATCCCAGCGACGGGCGGCAATCAGGCGGTCCAGCACCTCGACCGGCAGCCCGAAGTCGCGGATCAGACCGTGGAGCGGCCCCGCCACCTCATGCGCCCGCGCCGCACCAGATGCGGCGTTCTCCACCACGTCGCGCCACCATTGCAGCCGCATCTCGGCGATCAACGGCTCTTGTGTGACCCATGGCGCGCGCGCGACTTCAAGGTTGAAGGCGTAAAGCGGGAAGAGCTGCGCCCTCGCTTCGACCGGTGCCGCGACGACCGCGCGGAAACGGTCCGGATCACCGCGCTGAACCAGCTCGGCGCAGGCCGCGACACTCACTTCGGGGTTCCGAAATCACGGATCAGTTTCCACTGGATCGCATCCAGCAGTGCCTCGAAGGACGCATCCACGATGTTCGCGCTGACCCCGACCGTCGACCATCGCCGGCCCTGCCCGTCCTCGCTGTCGATGATGACCCGCGTCACGGCTTCGGTCCCGCCATTGGTGATGCGGACCTTGAAGTCGACCAACTTCATGTCGTCGATGCAGCCCTGATAGGGGCCAAGGTCCTTGGCCAGTGCTTTCGCCAGCGCATTTACCGGCCCGCGGTCCGACCCGGCTTCGTCCATGCTGTCGCTGACCGACATCATCTTCTGGACGCCGATCTTGACCACCACCACGGCTTCCGAAAGCGAGATCATCCGGTCGTACTTGTTCTTCCGCCGTTCCACCGTGACCCGGTAGCGCTTGACCTCGAAGAACTCCGGGCAAAGCCCCAACTCGCGCCGAGCGACCAGCTCGAAACTGGCCTGCGCGCCGTCATAGGCATAGCCCTGGTCCTCGCGGTCCTTCACCACCTCGATGATCCGGCCCAGACGCGCATCCTTCGGGTCGATGGCGATCCCCGCCGCCTCCAGCCGCGCGCGCAGGTTCGACTGCCCGGCCTGGTTCGACATCGGGATGACGCGTTCGTTGCCGACCAGCGCGGGGTCGATGTGTTCGTAGGTCGTCGGGTCCTTCAGGATCGCGCTCGCGTGCAGCCCCGCCTTGTGGGCGAAGGCGCTGGCCCCGACGTAGGGGGCCGAGCGGAGGGGGACCCGGTTCAGGATGTCGTCCAGCATCCGGCTGGTCTTAAGGAGCCCCGCCATCGCCTCACGGGTGACGCCGGTTTCAAGGCGGCTGGCGTAGGGTTCCTTCAGCAGCAGCGTCGGGATCAGCGTGGTCAGGTTCGCATTTCCGCACCGCTCCCCGAGCCCGTTCAGCGTGCCCTGGATCTGCCGCGCCCCGGCTTCAACGGCAGCCAGCGAGTTGGAGACGGCGTTTCCGGTGTCGTCGTGGCAGTGGATGCCAAGGCGGTCGCCGGGGATGCCGGCCGCGATGACCTCCGCCGTCACGCGGCCAACTTCGGACGGCAGCGTGCCGCCGTTGGTGTCGCAGAGGACGATCCACCGGGCGCCCGCTTCAAGCGCGGCTTTGAGGCAGGAAAGGGCGTAGGCGGGGTTCGACCGGTAGCCGTCGAAGAAATGTTCGGCATCGAAGAGGGCTTCGCGACCCTTGGTGACGAGGTGGCGGATCGAGGTGGCGATGGCCTCGCGGTTCTCGTCGAGCGTGACGTTCAGGGCGGTGGTGACATGGAAGTCATGAGCTTTCCCCACGAGGCAGACGGCGGAGGTCCCGGCGTTCAGGACGGCGGCAAGGACGTCGTCGTTCTCGGCCGACCGGCCAACACGCCGGGTCATGCCGAAGGCGGTGAGGGTGGCGCGGGTCGCCGGGGGGGCCGCAAAGAAGTCGCTGTCGGTCGGGTTCGCACCGGGCCAGCCACCCTCGATATAGTCGACCCCGAGGGTGTCGAGGGCGGCCGCAATCTGCTGCTTCTCGGCTGTCGAGAACTGAACGCCCTGGGTCTGCTGGCCGTCCCGCAGGGTGGTGTCGAACAGGAAAAGGCTGTCGCGGGTCATGGCGTGTCCACGGTGGACAGATTTCGATAACCCCGCATTTGCAAGGGGTTACGATTTTCCGTTAGGGTGGTGTTAACCGTTGGGCCGGGCCAAAATCCTTCGAAGGATTTTGACAAAATTCTTCGAAGAAATTTGGCGCGGGGGGTCATCGCAGCGCCTCCAGCTTGGCCGAGTCAAAGTCTGGACCGGCGACCAGTTCGACACCAGCCTTGGACATGCGGACTTCAACTCCGGCGGCTAGAAGCGCGGACTTGAGTGCGTCAACAGCGGAGAAGTCCTTGCTGGCCACAGCAGCTTCACGCGCAGCCCCGAGCTGCGCTGCAAAGCCGGAGAGGTCTGCCTTGGGCGCAAGCCAATTGGCCATTCCCTCGGACAGCAAACCAAGAATCTGCGCTGATCCCTTCAAAAGTGCCTTTTCGATGTGGCAGTTCTTTTGCGGATTGGAGCTGATCGTCTTGGCAATGGCATGCAGTCTTGCCAATGCCCCTGCGGTGTTGATGTCGTCGGCAAGGGCTGCGACGAACTCTCCGTCAATCATCCCGTCCTCGGCGTCACGGGTCAGGCTGTGCCAGTGGCGCAACGTCGCCTCGGCCTGCCGCGCTTTTTCGGCGGTCCAGTCCATTGGGCTGCGGTAATGCGTCATCAGGAGCACAAACCGGATCACCTCGCCCGGTATCCCTTGATCCAGCAAATCCCGCACCGTGAAGAAGTTGCCCAAGGACTTGGACATCTTCTTGCCCTCGACCTGCAGCATCTCGTTGTGCAGCCAGTACTGCGCGAAATCGCCATGCGGGTGGGCGCAGGCGCTCTGGGCGATCTCGTTCTCATGATGCGGGAACTGCAGGTCCAGCCCGCCGCCATGGATGTCAAAACTTTCCCCCAGCAACTCATGCGCCATCGCCGAGCATTCGATGTGCCAACCCGGACGCCCCTTGCCCCAGGGCGACGCCCAGCCCGGTTCCTCGCCCGAGGAAGGCTTCCAGAGGACGAAGTCCATCGGGTCTTCCTTGAAGGGTGCCACCTCGACCCGAGCGCCTGCGATCATGTCGTCCACGGACCGACCCGAAAGCTTTCCGTAATCCTTGTAGGACCGGACGCGGAACAACACGTGTCCCTCGACAGCATAAGCATTTCCCGAGGCGATGAGGCCTTCGGTCATCGCGATCATCTGGTCGATGAATCCGGTCGCGCGGGGTTCATGGTTCGGGCGCAGGGCCCCCAGAGCGTCCATGTCGGCGTGATACCAGGCGATGGTTTCTTCCGTCCGCTGGTGGATGAGCTCTTCCAACGTCCCCGCCGCCCCCGCCTTCTGGCGGCGCAGGGCCTCGGCGTTGATCTTGTCGTCGACGTCGGTGAAGTTGCGCACATAGGTCACGTGGTCCGGCCCGTAGACGTGGCGGAGCAGGCGGTAGAGCGTGTCGAACACCACCACGGGCCGGGCGTTGCCCAGATGCGCGCGGTCATAGACCGTGGGGCCGCAGACATACATCCGCACGTTCGACGGATCGATCGGCCGGAACTCTTCTTTCCGGCGCGTCTTCGAATTGGTCAGGCGGATCGTCACCATGTCAGTCCCTCAGGCGCGGCAGTCCCGCGCGGGGTGGCTCTTTCAATCCGAAGGGAATGACGAAGCGCCCGCGCGACCGAAGTCAGCGGCTAATGCAGCAGATGCAGTTGTTGCGCAATGTCGTCATGGGTGCGAGGCATACATCACCGCCCCCCGCCCCGCCAAGGAAAATCCGCCATGCAGGACCGCGCCTTCGTCAACGCCTTCTGCGCCAGCTTTCCGGGGGCCGAGGTCAGCCAGCCCTTTGGTCCTGACCATGATTGCTGGAAAGTCGGGGGCAAGATGTTCGCGATCATCGGCCAGATGGGTGACGGGGTGTCCGTGAAAACCGGCCACGTGGAAACCGCCCGGCTGCTGATCGAGACCGGACGCGCGATCCGCGCGCCCTATCTGCATGGCTCCCGGGCCCGCATCCCGTTCGGCCAGGTGCCGGACGGCGAGCTGCGCGAGCGGATCGCGACCTCTTACGGCCTGATCCGGGCGGGCTTGCCGAAGAAGGTGCAGGCGGCCCTGTGGCGCTTTAGTTGCCCTGCCGGCTGAAGCTGCCCCGCACATCGGGACCAAGGCCAAGCCAGCCCGCCACGGTCTTCGCCACATGGGCGGTGATCATCGACTTCTGGCTTTGCCCCTTGCGGCGCGCTTCCTTCATCGTCTTGCCCGAGGGGGCCGGCAGTTCCGCCCGGATCGGGGTGGCCGGTACCAGAACCTCACCCGTGCGGGCATCGACGACCTGGGCGGTGAACTTGATGTTGTGGACACCGGCATTCTCGAACCGCTGCTCGGCTTCGAAAGTCAGGGCGTGGAAGCGGGTCACCGTGATGGCTATGATCACCGGACGCGAGCCCGACAGGCCCTGGGCCCCGCGCAGGACAGCAGCCTCGATGATCTTGCCGACCTGGTCATAGCGGTCGCCCATCGGATCTTCGCGCCAAACGATGTCGGCGGTGGGCAGATAGGTCTTTGCCTCGGATACCGTCAGCGTGCGGGGGACAGTCACCTGCACCTCGGCCAGGCGCCAGCCAGCGGCCGCGACCGGCGGGACCGGGGTGTATTCGGTCTTGAAACTGCTGCCAGGCCCGACGCAAGCCGCAAGGAACAGGCTGGACAGACACAGAAGGGCGGCACGGCGGGACAGGGACATGGAACCTCACGAAGCCACGGTTGTGGGTATGCTACGACCCGGACCTTAACCAATCGTCATGGCCGGAAAAAGGAGCTTGCGTGTCGGCTTGGCGGTGGAAGCTTGCCGATTTTTCGGCGACATGATTTCAGGGCGCAAAGGCGGAGGGCGAGATGGACCACGAGGACTTGCGGCACTGGTCAAAGCGGGCGGCGGACTGGGCGGCGGACTACCACGCGGGCTTGCGCGACCAAGCCGTGCGCGCACCCCTGGTGCCGGGGGCCGTCGCGCGGCAACTTCCCGACGCCGCACCCGAGGCGGCCGAGCCGATGGAGGCGATCTGGTCGGACTTTGAACGGATCGTGCCCGGCGGCATGACCCACTGGCAGCACCCGCGTTTCTTTGCGTACTTTCCCGCAAATGCGGCGCCCGCGTCGATGCTGGCCGAACAGCTCGTCAATGCCATGGCCTGCAACGCCTTGATCTGGCAGACATCTCCGGCCGCTACGGAAGTCGAGCAGGTGATGGTCGACTGGCTGCGCCAGGCGGTGGGTTTGCCCCAGGGCTTTGTCGGCACGATCCACGATTCCGCGACCAACGCGACGCTATCGGCGGTCTTGACGATGCGCGAAAAGGCGATGGGGTGGCGCGGGCTGGAGGAGGGTCTGTCCGGCGGTCCGGTCCTGCGGTTCTACGCCAGCGCAGAGACGCATTCTTCGGTGGACAAAGCGATCAGGGTGGCAGGGATCGGTCAGCGGAACCTGGTGAAAGTGGCCACCGACGGCGACCGGGCGATGACCGGCGCTGCGCTTCGGGAGGCGATTGCGGCGGACCGGGCGGCTGGGATGCAACCTGCGGGGGTGATCCTCTGCGCCGGGGGAACCAGCATCGGTGCCTTCGACCGGATCGGCGACTGTATCACGGTGGCACAGGGCGAGGGCCTGCCGGTTCATGTCGATGCCGCGTGGGCCGGGTCAGCGATGATCTGCCCTGAATTCCGGCATCTCTGGGCCGGGATCGAGGGCGCCGATTCGGTGGTCTTCAACCCGCACAAGTGGCTGGGGGCGCAGTTCGATTGTTCGGTCCAGCTTCTGAAGGACCCCGGTGCACAGATCCGCACGCTGGGGCTGCGGCCGACTTACCTGGAGACCGCCGGGCGCGAGGAGATCGTGAACTTCAACGAATGGACCGTCCCCCTGGGCCGTCGGTTCCGGGCGCTGAAGCTGTGGTTCGTCCTGCGGGCCTATGGTCTGGACGGCTTGCGGGAAAGGATTCGCAACCACGTCGGCTGGGCACAGGACGCGCGCGACCAGCTGGCGGCATTGCCGGGGGTTCGGATCGTGACCGAGCCGAGGCTGTCGCTTTTCAGCTTTGCCTTGGAAACGGACGCGGCCACCGAGGCGCTTTTGCAGCGGATCAACGACGATGGCAGGATCTACTTGACGCAGACCCGCGTCGACGGCCGCTTTGCAATCCGGGTGCAGGTCGGATCATTTGACTGCCGCGCAGAAGATGTCATGGTTATCGCAAAGACAGTTGAAGAAATGCTTGCATCATGTTGATCCGTACCCTTGCCTTCGCCCTGACATTTGCCCTTCCCGCATTTGCCCAGACCCTTCCCGAACCGCTCAGCGACACGGTGTCCGACTATGCCGACGTGCTGGACGCCACCGCCGAGGGCCGCATTGCGCGCCTTCTTGTCGACACGCGTGAGGCGACCGGCATCCACATGGTCGTCGTGACAGTCCCCGGCATCGCTTCCCAAGGCGGTGCGGACATGCGGATCGAGGACTATGGCAAGGCGCTTTTCAACGCCTGGGGCGTGGGCGCCGCCGAACACAATGACGGGATCATGCTGCTTCTCGACACCGAAGGCCGCGAGGCGCGAATCGCGCTGGGTGCAGGCTATGACCCGGTCTACGACGGTCGCGCCGCGCGGGTTCTGTCCACCGCCGTCCTGCCCTCCCTGCGCAGCGGCAACTATGCCGAAGGGATCGAGGCAGGCATCGTCTCGGCCCGCGAGCGGTTGATAACCCCCTTCCTGGCGGGCACCCCCGTTTCGGTTACAGACGGATTCGAGACTCCGGGGGCTGCGTCGGGCGGACTGAACTGGCTGGTGGGCGCGGCGGGCGCCACCGGGGTCGCGGGCTTTGCCATCTGGCGGATGCGGCGGTCGCGCAAGACGTGCCCGAACTGCGGCGGGCTGACGCTGACCCGAACAACCGAGATCATCAACCAGCCGACCCGGGGCGAAACCGGGCTTGGGATGCAGCACCTGACCTGCTCTGCCTGTGGCTTCAATGATCACAAGTCCTACCCCATCTCCTATTCCAGCCGCGAGGGACGCAGAAGCCGGACCTCGTTCAGTTCTGGTGGAGGTCGCTCCTCGGGTGGAAGCAGCGGCTTTGGCGGCGGCCGGTCGTCGGGCGGCGGTGCAAGCGGGAAATGGTAGGCCGCGTAACGGTTTGCACGGCGCTTCTCATCCTGGCTGTTCCAGTCTGGGCGCAAAGCCCACAGGTCCAGATGTTTCCCGACGTGCAGACCTGCTATCTGCGGGCATACTCAGACGACCATCTTGAAAAGCATCAGGCGCAACGTGTCGTGGAAATCAGTCTCACCCCGGATTTCCAGATCGCCGACCCGCTCCTTGGTCTGCGCGTGGAACTGCGCCTGCGCGGTGTGCAAGGCGGCGATTTCGAAGGGTACGGCTATTGCGAGAATGAAGGGCCCAGCACGCTTTACTGCGGGATGGAAGGGGATGCGGGCGGCTTCACGGTAACACCGGCGAAAGGCGGCGCTGTCCTGGTCACTGTCAGCAGCCTTGGCATGTCGTTCGAGAACGACGCCGGTTTCGTCACCCTTGAACAGAAAAAGGGCGACGACCGCAGTTTCATCCTGCGTCCGTCGCCCTGTCGTTAGCCCGGGTCCAACTTAGAACTGCAGCGAGACTTTGGCCTTGACGGTGGTCGCATCGAAATCGACGCCAGTCCCATCAAAGTCGTCGAACTTGTGCTCGAGCACTTCGCCACCAACAGTCCAGCTGTCGTTCACGGCATAGTCGAAGCCGAGGCCGTAGACGAGACCGGTGTCGCTGAGGTCTTCACCCACAGCGGTGCTGGCGTTCGCCTGGGCAATGCCGAGGGCGCCGTAGACCAAGCTGTTGCCGATTTCGCGACCGGCGGTCAGCTTCAGTGCAGCGACGCTGTCAAGTTCGTCACCAGCGGTATCGCCGAGGTCGATTGCGGTCTTGTCCCAGGTCAGTTCGGTACCGGCGACCCAATTGCCCAGGTCCCAGCGGTAACCGGCGTGCACGCCACCAAGCCAGCCGTTACCGTCGAGGCCCGCGTCGTTCGAATCGACGTCACCATAACCGAGCTGCGCACCGACATAGGCACCCGACCAATCCGGGCCGGCCGCGACATAGGGTTCTGCTGCCGGAACGATCATTGGTTCCTCGGCAACTGCGACGGGGCCACCCGCAAAGGCCGGGGCGGTCAGTGCGACGGTGGCAATCATTGCTGCGATAGTTTTCATTTCTGTCTCCTTGTTCTGGCCGACCTCAACCCAGTGTGGTCCGGAGCGGTTCCGGTCGGCTCGGAGAGGGAATGAGGATGTTGCCGCAAAAGCACAATGCCATCTCACGGACGGTTGAAGGGACGTGAATCCTTCTGGCAAATATCAGCCGAGGAACCGACCGCGTTTCGGCAGCCGGCCGCCGGCTCGGGATGCCTAGACGCGTTCCGCCAGGTCCAGCCATTCTGCTTCAGCGGCCTGCAGCGCGGTCTGTCGCTCGCTCAGCGCCTCGCTCGCCTTGCGGAACTTGACCGGCTCGCGGGCAAAAAGGTCCGGGTCTGCCAGCAGGGCGGAAAGCTTGGCAATCTCGGCCTCAAGCTTTTCAATGAGGGCCGGGAGATCATCCAACCGCTTGCGCTCGGTAAAGGACAGCCCGGACGCGCGTGCCGCCTGCTCCGCCCTGGTTGCGGCCGGTGCACTTGGCCTGGTCGAAACTTGTGCTGCCTCATCCGTTACTTGCGGGCGCTGGCTCACATAATCCGACCAGCCACCGGGATAGACGCTGGCCTTTCCGTCCCCCGTCATCGCAACGGTCGTCGTGGCAATCCGGTCGATGAAATCACGGTCGTGGCTGACAAGCAGGACCGTGCCATCATACTCGCCCAGGATGTCCTGCAGAAGGTCCAGGGTTTCCACGTCAAGGTCGTTGGTCGGTTCGTCCAGGATCAGCAGGTTCGATGGCTGCGCCATCAGTTTTGCCAGCAGAAGTCGCGCGCGCTCGCCGCCTGACAGGCTGCGGACCGGGGCACGGGCCTGCGCCTCGGCAAAGAGGAAATCCTTGAGGTAGGCCACCACATGCTTTGGCGTGCCCCGAACCATGACCTGGTCCGACGAGCCCGAGACGCGCATCAGCGGGTCCACCGTCAGGTTGTCCCAAAGACTGGCCTCCAGATCCAGCCGCGTGCGGGTCTGGTCAAACACCGCAACCTCCAGGTTGGTCCCCAGAGAGACGTTCCCCGCGTCTGGCTGAAGTTCGCCGGTCAACATCTTGAGAACAGTAGTCTTTCCGACACCGTTCGGGCCGACGAAGGCCACCCGGTCGCCACGCAGGACCCGCAGGTCGAAGTCCTTGACGATCAGCTTGTCGCCATAGGCCTTGATCAGTCCTTGGGCCTCGATCACCTTCTTGCCCGAGGTCGGACCAGACTCCAGCGCAAAGGCCGCCGTCCCCTGTCGCCGGATCTGGCCGGCGCGGTCGGCGCGCAGGGCTTGCAGCGCGCGGACCCGACCCTGGTTCCGCTTGCGTCGGGCCGAGATGCCTTCGACGGCCCATTTCGCCTCGTGCTTGATCTTCCGGTCCAACTTGTGGCGGGCCTCGTCCTCTTCGGCCCAGACCGTCTCACGCCAGTCCTCGAAGCCCTCGAACCCGGCCTCGCGGCGACGCACTTCGCCCCGGTCGATCCAGAGCGTGGCCTTAGACAGCGCGCGCAGGAAGGCACGGTCGTGGGAGATCAGGACAAAGGCGGTGCGGGTGGTGGACAGTTCGGCCTCCAGCCATTCGATGGCCTGGATGTCGAGGTGGTTGGTCGGTTCGTCCAGCAGCATCAGCTCGGGTGCCTCGGCCAGAAGCTTGGCCAGCGCAGCCCGGCGACGTTCGCCGCCCGACGCGGTGGAGACCGGGGTTTCGGGATTGAACTTCAAGCCTTCGGCAACGACGGCCAGTCGGTATTCCATGCCATCTGGCAGGTTCGAGGCCGCGAAGTCGCCCAGCGTGGTGAAGGAGGTCAGGTCCGGCTCCTGCTCCATATAGCCCACCGTAACTCCGGGAGGGATGGTGCGGTTGCCCCGGTCGGGCTCGACCAGCCCCGCCATCACCTTCATCAGGGTCGACTTGCCGGACCCGTTGCGGCCGACCAGCGCGATGCGGTCGCCGGGCTGGACGGTGAGGGAGAGGTCGTCGAAAACCGGGTTGCCGCCGAAAGTCAGCGAGATGCCGGAAAGCTGAAGAAGGGGTGCGCGTGCCATGGGGGCGAGGTAGAGGCGGATTTGACCGGCGTCAACGTCTGGTCACCATCTCCGTGCGACAGTCGCACGAAAGGAGACACGCATGGCACCCCTGGACGGTATTGTGATCCTGGACCTGACGCATGTGCTGGCCGGCCCGTTCTGCACCCAGATCCTTCAGGACCTGGGCGCAAGAGTGATCAAGGTCGAGCGGCCTGGCACAGGCGATGACACCCGCGCCTTTCCCCCCTTCTTGGCAGGCGAAAGCGCCTATTTCGCGACATTGAACGCCGGCAAGCAGTCCATCGCGCTGGATCTGAAGGCTGATTGTGACCGGGGGATCTTCGACCGCTTGGTGGCCCGCGCCGATGTGCTGGTAGAGAACTACCGTCCCGGCGTGATGGCGCGACTGGGCTTTGGGTGGGAGGTGCTGCACGCCCGCCATCGGCGACTGGTCTATGCCTCGGTCTCGGGCTTCGGGCAGACCGGGCCGGACGCGATGAAGCCGGCCTATGACATGGTGGTGCAAGCGCGGGGCGGGGTGATGTCGATCACGGGGGAGTCGGGCGGGCCGCCGGTCCGGGTCGGTGCCAGCATCGGCGACATCGTTGCGGGGATGTATCTGGCGCAGGGCGTGCTTGCGGCACTTTACCAGCGCGAAAAGACCGGCGAGGGAGCTTTCATCGACGTCGCCATGCTGGACAGCCAGCTTGCGATCCAGGAACACGCGGTTGCGATCGCGTCGGCGACCGGCGTCGCGCCAGGCCCGACAGGCGCGCGCCACCCCACCATCACCCCCTTCGCCACCTACCGCGCGGCTGACGGCTTCGTGGTGATCGCGGCCGGCAGTGACGCGATGTTCGCCAAGCTCTGCGACGTTCTGGGCCTCGGCATCGCGGATGACCCGCGCTTTGCGACGAACGCCGCACGCTGCGAGAACCATGCCCTGCTGAAACGGATGATCGAGACGGTGACACTGGTCCATCCCGTCGCGCACTGGCTTGCAGTACTGGACGCCGCTGGCCTGCCGACGGCCCGGGTGCAGGATATGGTGGAAGTTCTGGCCGACCCGCAGATACGCGCGCGGAACATGGTCTTGCCGGTGACGCCGCACGCAGGAGGCCCGACTTTCACCGCCACCGGCAACCCGATCAAGATGTCCACCCTGCCCGAAGCAGCCGCCCTGCCCCCCGCGCCAAGACTGGACGGTGACCGGGCGGCGATACTGGCCTGGCTGGACCGGGGTTAGGCCACGACAGCAGCGCGCGCGCGCTGCATCGGCACAAGGAACAGCGCCAGGAACACCAGGTTCGGCACCACGTTCAGCGCCGCCCCCGACGCGACCGAGCCAGCGCTATCCACCACGAACCAGGCCAGCACGGAGCTGCGGATGATTCCCCGCACGGCTTGCGGTGCGCGCTCCAGTGGCTCTCCGGCCAGTTGCCAGATCATCAGCCCCCAGCCCACCATGACCCCGCCGCCGATGGCGAAGGCCAGCCGGGTTTCGGAAAGACCAATGGTCTGGGCCTGATCCAGCGGCCAGATCAGGATGTCGGCCAGAAGCCGCATCGGCAGGTTCAACGCGGGATGCGCCGCCAGTGCCAGCGCCACCCCGGTGATCAACGTGACACCTGCGGCAAAACGCAGGCCCTTCTGTTCGGATGTCATATTTGCTCTCCCTGGCTTTACTGGCACCAGCAAAGCGCGTGCGGGGAGGCGAACCAATTCCCTGCAAGGTAAGTGTTTCGCCCCCGCGTTCCGCGCTAAGCTTCGGTATCGACCAGCGGAGGCCCCATGCACGACTTTCCAACCGCGCTTCGTCAGTGGCGACGTATCCGGCGGCTCAGCCAGTTGGACCTTGCATCCGAGGCCGAGGTCTCGCCCCGCCACCTGGCCTTTCTGGAAACCGGGCGGTCGCGCCCCTCACGCGGGATGGTCCTCCGGCTGGCCGAGGTGATGGGCCTGCCGCGCGGCGAGCAGAACGGCCTTCTCGCCGCGGCAGGCTTCACGCCGCAGTTCCCGGTCCTGCCGCTGGAGGCCGAGGAGATGGCGCAGGTTCGGGCCGCGATGGGCTGGATGATCGACCGCCACGCCCCCTACCCCGCGCTGATCCTGGACCGGCTTTGGCGGATCGTGGCGCTGAACAGGCCAGCACAGCGCCTGTTTGGCCCGGCGGGCTTTGCCGAGGGCGCAAGCCTTCTGGACGCGCTGGCCGGTCCCACGATCTTTTCGGGCCTGATCGAGAACTGGGTCGAGGTTGGCCACCACACTGCGCTTCGGCTGAAGGCGGAAAGCTTGCGTGCGGGGGGGGTCGCCGCGCTTGACCGGGCGGTGGCGGCGCTGTGGTCCGTGCCGGAGATCGCCAAACATAAGCCAAGCGCCACCGGCCGGGCGGTCCTGCCCACCTTCTACCGGCTGGGCAACCGGCGGCTCGCGATGGTTTCGACCTATGGCCAATTCGGGGCGGCCGAGGAGGTGGCCCTGTCGGACATGAAGATCGAACTGATGTTCCCCGCCGATGCCGAAACCAGAGCGTTTCTGGAGGGTCTGACCGCGTAGCTTGTTGCGGACGGTCTTGAAAAGGAGCGGCAGGGCCGCAAGCCTTTCGTCTCGCGCCTTTGCGTGAAGGACGCAAAAGCGCTCGGTGTGCCTTCGGCGAGGATATTTGGGCAAATGTGAAATGCCGGGCGCTTGTTGTGGGGCTGGATTTCGCAAGCTTCCGATCCATGTGCCGGAATAGGCACGGCGTTTGCCGCAATCCGGCATTGCCCCTGCCTGCGCGCGGTTTACAACCGCGATGCGCAAGAGAACTGGGCCAAGCAATGACCGACGACGCACTCGTGATCTTTACTCCCTCGGGCAAGCGGGGGCGGTTCGCCCTTGGCACTCCGGTCCTGACGGCGGCGCGCCAACTGGGGGTGGACCTGGATTCGGTCTGCGGCGGCCGGGGGATCTGCTCAAAGTGCCAGATCACGCCCGGATATGGCGAGTTCTCCAAGCACGGGGTCACGGTCGAGGCGGACGCCCTGTCGGAATGGAACGCAGTCGAGGACCGCTACAAGCGCATCCGGGGGCTGGTCGACGGGCGCAGGCTGGGTTGCCAGGCCAAGGTCATGGGCGATGTCGTGATCGACGTGCCGCCTGAATCCCAGGTGCACAAGCAGGTGGTCCGCAAACGCGTCGAGGCGCGGGAAATCCGGATGGACCCGTCAGTGAAGCTCCACTTCGTCGAAGTGGCCGAGCCTGACATGCACGACCCTTCCGGCGATCTTGAGCGCCTGTCGGACGCGCTGCGCGACCAGTGGGGGGTCAAGGCTGTCACCATCGACCTGCCGGTGTTGACCACGCTGCAGCCCACCCTGCGCAAGGGCGAATGGAAGGTGACCGTCGCGCTTCATCAGGTGGCCGACGGTGATACGCCCCGGATCATGCAGGTCTGGCCGGGGCTCTATGAGGACTCGATCTATGGGGTGGCGGTGGACCTTGGATCCACCACCATCGCGGGGCATCTCTGCGACCTGCGCTCGGGGACCGTGGTGGCGTCCTCGGGCCTGATGAACCCGCAGATCCGCTTCGGCGAAGACCTGATGAGCCGGGTCAGCTATTCGATGATGAACCCCTCGGGCGCGGCCGAAATGACGGCGGCGGTGCGGGCGGCGATGAACACCCTCTTCGGCCAGCTTTGCGACGAAGCCAGGGTCGAGCGCGCGCTGATCATGGATTCGGTGTTTGTCTGCAACCCGGTGATGCACCACCTGTTTCTCGGGATCGACCCTTACGAGCTGGGCCAGGCCCCCTTTGCCCTCGCGACGTCGAACGCGCTGCGCCTGACCGCGCGGGACCTTGACCTTCAGCTGCATCCGGCGGCGCGGGTCTATCTGCTGCCCTGCATCGCGGGCCATGTGGGAGCAGACGCAGCGGCCGTGGCGCTGTCGGAGGCCCCGGACAAGTCCGAGGACCTGATGCTGGTCGTCGATGTCGGGACCAATGCCGAAATCCTTCTGGGCAACACGACCAAGGTCCTTGCCTGCTCCTCGCCCACCGGCCCGGCCTTCGAGGGCGCGCAAATCTCCAGCGGCCAGCGGGCGGCACCCGGGGCGATCGAACGGGTGGAGATCGATCCCGTCACCAAGGAGCCGCGCTTCAAGGTGATCGGCTCGGACCTCTGGTCGGACGATCCCCGCTTTGCGGCGGCGACGGCGACGACCGGCATCACTGGCATCTGCGGCTCCGGCATCATCGAGATGGTGGCCGAAATGCGGATGGCCGGCATCGTCGATGCGCAAGGCCTGATCGGCTCGCCGGAACAGACCGGATCGGACCGGCTGTTCCTGGACGGCCGGACCCACTCCTACCTGGTCCACGACGGGTCAGCAGAGGGCGGTCCGAAGATCACCGTCACCAACCGCGACATCCGGGAAATCCAGATGGCCAAGGCCGCGCTCTACTCGGGCGCGCGGCTCCTGATGGACAAGTTCGAGGTCGATACCGTTGACCGGATCGTTCTGGCTGGCGCTTTCGGCGCGCATATCAGTCCCAAGCACGCGATGGTGCTGGGGATGATCCCGGACGTGCCGCTGGACAAGGTCACCTCGGCGGGGAACGCCGCCGGGACCGGCGCGCGGATCGCGCTTCTGAATCGGGCCGCGCGGGCCGAGATCGAAGCGACCGTGCGCGACATCCACAAGATCGAGACCGCCATCGAACCGCGCTTTCAGGAGCATTTCGTCAATGCCTCTGCCATCCCGAACGCGGTCGAGGCTTTCCCGAACCTGCTGTCGGTGGTCACGCTTCCCGACGTCAACTTCAACGTCAAGTCCGGTGGCGACGAGGGCGGGCGGCGGCGGCGGCGCGGATAGGTCTTCTCCGGCAAGCCCTTGCACAGCGGGCGAAAATCCGTAACGTCGCTGCATGGACGATCCTGTCGCCGATCTGATCACGAAATGCGCCGTTGCGGACCGAGAGGCCTTCCGCGCGCTTTATCGCGCGACCTCCGCGAAACTCATGGGTGTTCTCCTGCGTATGTTGGGAGAACGCGCTGAGGCGGAGGATGCCTTGCAAGAGGTCTTTACACGGGTCTGGCTGCGCGCCGGACGTTATGATCCCGCCAAGGGCCGGGGCATGACCTGGCTTATCGCCATCGCGCGGAACCTGGCCATAGACCGGCTGCGGGCCCGGCCCGAGGCCACGTCCGACGATGGGCTGGACATGGTCAAGGACAGTGCCCCCCGCGCCGAGACGCGGCTGGTCGCGCAAGGGGAGGCGCGGCGCATGACCGACTGTTTCGGCACGCTCGACCCCGACAAGGCCGAGGCGGTCAAGGGTGCCTATCTGAACGGACTGTCTTACCTGGACCTTGCGGCGCGCCACGCGGTGCCACTGAACACGATGCGGACCTGGCTCCGGCGCAGCCTTCTCAAGCTGAAGGAGTGTCTGGACTCATGACCGACGCTCCACTTACACCCCACGAGGCCGAAGACGCGCTGGCCGCCGAATATGTGCTGGGCGTCCTTGATGCTGCGGAACGCGCCGAAGTCGACGGACGGGTCAGACGTGACGCCGGGTTTGCCTCGCGCGTCGTCGGTTGGGAAGTCCGGCTCGCGGGGCTGAATGATGGCTTTGGCGAGGCCCCTGCCCCGAACCTTCTGCCACGGATCGAGGCGCGGCTCTTCCCCAAAGCCGCCCGTGGCCCCCGCTTTGGCCTTTTCGGTTGGCTTTCCGGCGCCACTGTGGCCCTCGCCCTTTCGCTTGCCACTGTCGCCACCCTGGTGCCGCCCCGGCCGATCTCAGTGGCGACGCTGGCCACCGCTGACAACCGCCTCGCCTATCAGGTCACTCATTTCGGCGGCAGTCTGCAGATCACGCGCGTTGCGGGCGTTCCCGCAGTTACCGGCCAGGTCCACGAGCTGTGGGTCATTGCGCCCGGAGCCGCGCCCGTCTCGCTGGGCCTCTTGCGGAACCGCCCGCTGGTCGTGTCATACCCGGTCCCGCCCGCGGGCTTTGTGCTGGCAGTGTCGATCGAACCCGAGGGCGGCTCGCCCACCGGTGCGCCGACCGGCCCGGTGATCCTGACCGCCGAGATCGCAAAGGAAACCTGATCACGAAAACGCGAGCCTGAACCGGCGGCGAAACTTCGGGAAAAAACCTTCGTTCCTTCAGGTGTGAGGTGGGAATGACCCCACCCGAACCCCGAAGGGAGCTACCGATGAAAGCCTTGAAACTCGCCACCGCGATCCTTGCCCTGTCCACTGGCATGGCGCTTGCCGAAAATCCGATGGTTGGCGGCGCGGCGATGTACGAAGACAAGAACATCGTCGAGAACGCGGTCAACTCCAAGGACCACACCACCCTCGTCGCCGCGGTTCAGGCTGCCGGTCTGGTGGAAACGTTGTCGGGCGAAGGTCCGTTCACCGTCTTTGCCCCGACCAATGATGCCTTCGCCAAGCTGCCCGCGGGCACGGTGGAGACGCTTCTGAAGCCCGAGAACAAGGATCAGTTGACCAAGATCCTGACCTGCCACGTCGTCGCGGCGGACGCGATGTCGGACGCGATCATGAAGATGGTCGATGACGACAAGGGTGAGCACACGGTCAAGACCGTTGGCGGATGCGAATTCACCGCGATGTACAAGGATGGCGTCGTGATGATCAAGGACGGTCAGGGCAATGTGGCAAACGTCACCATCGCCGACGTCAAGCAGTCGAATGGCGTGATCCACGTGA
>JANOCQ010000034.1:0-4618 GCA_031412255.1 Paracoccaceae bacterium
GCCGAGGGCGACCGTTCGCCCGCCGACCTGGTGCTGACGGTAGACATTGCCCGCCTGATGCAGATCGTCGAGGCCGACGTGGTCCAGCCCGTCCAGTCCGACGTTCTGGAAGCCAACATCCCGGCCGAACTGCGCGACCCGAGCGACCTGTGGTTCGGCCTGACCGCCCGCGCCCGCATCGTCTATGCCTCGAAGGAGCGCGTCCAGCCGGGTGAAGTCACCACCTACGAGGACCTCGCTTCGGACAAGTGGAAAGGCCGCATCTGCTCGCGTTCGGGCTTGCATGATTACAACGTCGCCCTTCTTGGCGCGATCATCGTCCACCACGACGAAGCCTATGCGACGACCTGGGCCGAAGGTCTGAAAGCCAACCTCGGCCGCAAGCCCGACGGCGGCGACCGCGACCAGGTCAAGGCAATCGCAGCCGGCGAATGCGACATCGCGATCGGCAACACCTACTACATGGGTCAGATGCTGGCCGACCCCGAACAGGTGCCGGCGGCCGAAAGCGTCAATATCGTCTTCCCGACCTTCGAGAACGGCGGCACACATATGAACATCTCTGGGGTTGCGATGACCAAATCCGCCCCGAACAAGGAAAATGCGCTGAAATTCATGGAGTGGCTGTCCGGCGACGCTGCCCAGAAGATCTACGCCGAAACAAACCACGAGTATCCTGTGAAGCCGGGTGTCGAACGCTCTGCCCTGGTGGCGTCCTGGGGCGAGTTCACCCCGGACACAAAGACCCTGACCGAGATCGCCGCACAGCGCCCGGCCGCCGTGAAGATCATGGAGACGGTCGACTTCGACGGCTGATCCGAAAGGAAAGTCCAGGCGCCTGAGACCTTCAGGCGCCTGGATGCGTCAAAACTTTGTGTCCAAAAGATTGTATTGCGCGCAAAGGACAAGAAACGTTCTGCTGAACTGCTTTTGCCACCACCTCGGTTGCAAGGGATCAGCCGGGCAAATCCCCGCGCCAGTCCAGCTTTCGAGAGCCGCGGCCTGCGCCGGGCGGGATCGGTGCCTGCAAGTACTGCGGCCCGCACTCCGCCGTGACGCTTCGGGCGTTGCGGCTGGAGCGGATTTGGGATTTGATCAAAGCCTGACCTCATCTGCCGCAAGGACCGAAGACCATGCCCGTTCTGAACCGTATCGCCTCGTACGCCGAGGAAATGAAGGGCTGGCGGCGGTATCTGCACCAGCATCCGGAGTTGGCCTTCGAGTGCCACCAGACCGCCGCCTGGATCGTGGAGCGGCTCCGCGAGATGGGGGTGGACGAGATCCACGAGGGAATCGCGAAGACCGGGATCGTGGCGCTGATCAAGGGGCGCAGTGACGGGCCGGTGATAGGATTGCGCGCCGACATGGATGCGCTGCCGATCGAGGAGATGACCGGCGCGCCCCACGCGAGCCTGGAGAAGGGCAAGATGCATGCCTGCGGGCATGACGGGCATGTGACGATGCTGCTTGGTGCGGCGAAGTATCTGGCGGAGACCCGGAACTTTGCCGGGACCGTGGCGCTGATCTTCCAGCCGGCCGAGGAGGATGGCGGCGGGGGGCAGGTCATGGTGCAGGAGGGTATCATGGACCGGTTCGCAATCGGACAGGTCTACGGCATCCACAACGCGCCGAACGTGCCCTTCGGACATTTTCAGACGACGCCCGGGCCGTTGATGGCTTCCGTCGATACGGCGGTCGTCAAGGTCACCGGCAGGGGCGGGCATGGTGCGACGCCGCACGAATGCGTCGATCCGGTGGTGGCCATCGTTGGCATGGTGCAGGCGGTCCAGACGATCATCCCGCGGAACGTCTATGCGCTGGACGAGGCGGTGATCTCGGTCACCATGATCCATACCGGGACTGCGTCAAACATCATCCCCGAGGAGGGGTTCTTTGCGGCCACGATCCGGTGCTTCAAGCCCGATGTGCGGGCGCTGTTGAAAAAGCGGTTCCACGAGATCGTCGAAGGGCACGCCACGGCTTACGGCGTCAAGGCCGACATCAACTACGACTGGGGGTATCCGGCCACGATCAACCACGAGGAAGAAGCGGATTTCGCCGCGGAAGTGGCGCGGGAGGTTTCCGGCGCGGAGGCGGTCGACGCGCGGGCCGGGCGCGAGATGGGGTCGGAGGACTTCAGCTACATGCTGGAGGCGCGGCCGGGGGCCTATCTGTTCCTGGGGACCGGGCCGGGGGCGGGGCTGCATCACGCGGCGTTCGATTTCAACGACGAGGCGGCCCCGGTGGGTGCCAGCTTCTTTGCGCGGCTGGTCGAGCGCGCTCAGCCTCTGGCCTGACGGACAAGGGGGATCAGGGCAAAGCCGATCTGACCGGCGAGGCCAAGCACCCCTGCGGGGGTCGTCATGGCGGTCAGGAACTGGGCGGGCGTCTGGCCGAAGGCAAGCGCGGTCGCCAGTTCCAGGCCCATGAGGATCGCGAAGGACAGAAGCGCCAGGGCAGGGCGCTGACCCCGGAGTGGCCAGTGCATCAGGACCCTACCCGCCACGACCCAGGAGACTGCGAGGACCAGAGGCACCTCCAGCGCGACAGCAGGCAGGGCACCAAGCATCGGGCCGACCAGCGTGACCCTGAGCGCGCCAAGACCGAAGGCCACCGCGAAGACCGGCAGGGTATAGGCGAAAGCTGCCTTGACGACGGGATGCATCTGCGCGCCTTCTCTGGTCAGTTCGGGCCGTATTGCCCTTGGTGACATGGAAGGAGATTGATTTGAAGACGCTCGCCATTGTTTCCGGTCTGGTGCTTGGCGGTCTGGCGCTGGCCGACCCGGCGCTGGCTGATGATTACCTCGGTTTCCGTTCGCCCACCGGCAACATCCACTGCGCAATGTACATCTTCGACGGCAACGCCGAAGCGCGCTGTGATCTGCGGGACTACGTGCCAAGTTACACCAAACGACCGGCGGGCTGCGATCTGGACTGGGGCATGGCCTTTGCGGTCGGTGCCGCGGGCAAGGGCGTGCTGGCCTGCGTCGGCGATACGGTGCAGGACCCGGGCAATGCGGTGCTGCCTTATGGCGGGGCGGTATCGCTGGGCGGAATCTCCTGCGTGTCGGCCAAGACCGGGATGACCTGCACCAATGCGGAGGGGCACGGGTTCAGCGTGGCGAAGGCAAGGCAGAAGCTGTTCTGACGCGGCGGGATGTGGGGCGGAGTGCGGACGCTCCGCGGGGGATATTTGCGCAAAGATGAAAGCCCGAATCGGTCCACCCGTCTGGCGGCGGCCGCCTTGGTCTTAATGGGGCCGGATCAACCTTTGGACACCATATCTGGATGACCCCCAACCTTTGGAACAAGGCGGGGGCTGGTCGGGTTTTGATCAAACTGCTAGTCTGACCTTGTTATCCATTTGTGTCATTCAGCGACGGGAGACCCGACATGACCGCCCCCCTGGCCCTGGCACGGCCCACCCCGAACTCGATTTGGGAGATGGACCGGAGCCACGCTTTGCACCCCTGGACGAACTTTGGCCCCTTCGATCGCGACGGGTCCCTGGTGATCGCGCGGGGCGAGGGATGTTACCTTTGGGATGCCGAGGGGCGGCGCTATCTGGACGCGGTGGGGGGCATGTGGTGCACCAACATCGGGTTGGGTCGCCGAGAAATGGCGCAGGCGATTGCGGATCAAGTGGAGCGATTGGCGTTCTCGAACAGCTTTGTCGATGTGACGAACGAGCCTTCCGCGCTTTTGTCCGCGAAACTGGCGGCCTTGGCTCCGGGCGATCTGAACCGGGTGCATCTGACGACGGGCGGGTCCACGGCGGTGGATACGGCAGTGCGGATGGTCTGGTACTGGCAGACCTGCATGGGCCGGCCCCGGAAGACCGATATTGTCGCGCGGGATCATTCGTATCACGGGTCCACCTACCTGTCGCAATCCGTCGGCAAGCGACCGGGCGACCGGGTCGAGGAGTTCCGCTACAAGGAGGACGGCATCCACCATCTGACGGCGCCAAACACCTACCGGCGACCGGAGGGGATGAGCGAGGCGCAGTTCTGCGACTGGCTGGTGGCCGAATTCGAAGCGCTGATCGACCGGGTCGGCGCGGACCGGATCGGCGGGTTCATCGCCGAGCCGATCCAGGCCAGTGGTGGGGTGATCGTGCCCCCCGACGGCTACCTGCGCCGGATGTGGGAGGTCTGCCAGCGCCACGACATCCTGTTCATCGCCGATGAGGTGGTGACGGCCTTCGGGCGGCTGGGACACTGGTTCGCCAGCGAGGCGGAATTCGGCGTGGTGCCGGACATGATCACCTGCGCCAAGGGCCTGACTTCGGGCTACCTGCCCCTGGGCGCGCTGATCTTCAGCGACCGTATCTGGGAGGCGATGGCCGCGAAAGGTGAGCGTTGGTTCACGTCCGGCTTCACCTATTCCGGCCATCCTGTGTCCTGTGCCGCGGCGCTGAAGTCGATCGAGATCATCGAGCGCGAAGGGCTGCTGGACCGCGCCGCTACCGTGGGCGACTACTTCATCGACCGGCTGAAGGAACTGGAGGCACTGCCTCTGGTCGGTCAGGTCCGGGGGCGGCGGTTGATGGTCTGCGTGGAGAATGTCGCGTCGAAATCAACCAAGGAACCGCTTCCCGACGGGGTGAACGAGAG
>JANOCQ010000035.1:0-26856 GCA_031412255.1 Paracoccaceae bacterium
TGAAGTTCACCCGCACACGGCTGGAGAAGACCGGGCCGATGTCGCCGAAGTCGTCGATGAGACCCATGCGCGCCGAGCCGGTGACGGTCACGTCGGCCGAGGCGATGCCGACGGTGGCGGCAAGGATGGCGGTGGAGGCAAGAAGCATTTTCATTTTTGTTACCTGCTGATGGTTCTTGCAGATACCAGGCAAGAAAATCAGGGGTTTGGCAAGAATCCGCCGGTGCGGCCAAGGTGATTGAAATCTGAATGTGATGGCAAAGTCACATTACAATACGCGCAAATGAAAAGAGCGGGCGCAAGGCCCGCTCTTTCCGTCCGTCCAATCCGGGTGGATCAGAACGTGAAGGACAGACCGACGTCGGCGATGGTGTCGTCAACCGACGGATCGTCGACGTTCACAATGCCGCCGACAACCTTGGCGCCGCCGCCCAGGTCGTAGGATGCGCCGAGGCCGATGTTGTTCACGTCACCTTCGTCGGTGGCGAACGCCGTCAGCGTGGTCGCGCCCATCGCGTAGTCGACCGACAGAGCGTACTGGGTCGGGTCGCCAGCGATGTCGGTGTCCGAAGCAACGAACTTGACGGTTGCAGCGCCGAAGGTCGCCGAGGCGCCCAGAGCGATGTGATCGGCAAAGTCGGTGGTTTCGTAGCCGAGAGCGACGCTGTAGGCGTCTGCCGCGTACTTGATCGCGATCGACATAGCATCGTCGTTCGTCGTAAGGGCATCGGTGCCTTCGATCTGGCCAGCCGACAGACCGAACGTCAGAGCGCCAGCCGAGTATTCGTACAGGGCAGCGGTCTTTTCGTGGCCGAGGTAGCGCAGTTCGTTCCAGTCGCCGAGGCCGGTGAGGCCGACGCCCGAAACATGGCCGACGAGAGCGTTGGCAGCCGAGTCAACGTCGCCGAAGGTCAGCTTGCCGAAAGCGCCCGAAATGTAAACGGTCGAGTCGCCGTTCGCGGTGCCCGTCGGGAAGCCCGTGTTGTTACCGTTGCCGATCTGGTCGTTACGAACCGATGCGCCGAACGACAGGCCGGTGTCGGTTTCGCCCGACATGGTGAACACGACGCGAACACGCGAGGTCAGATATGTGTCTTCGCCATCATGGATCAGACCCATGCGAGCCGAACCCGACAGGGCCACTTCTGCGGAGGCGGCGCCGGCAACCATAACCAGGGCGCTGGTCGCGAGAAGAATCTTTTTCATGTTTTCCCTCTTTCTTCAAGGTAAGCCCGCCGCAGGGGAATCCGCAGGGGAATGAGCCGTATTTCACCCTTGCTGCCCACATTTGCAACGCTTCCAAACTGCCGTCGGGAAATCGGCCCAAAGTTGGTGCAGCAAAGCCACAGGTCTGGAATCGCCGCCGGAATGGTGGGGGATCGGCACCGACAGGACCGCGCGCCCGCGTGGGGGAGCGAAAGCCCTTGGCAGGCCAAGGACGCTAAGCTAGACAGCAGGCAAGCGTTCCAAAGGTGGCCGGATGAACTTGCAACAACTTGCTCGCGCGGCTCTGGCAGTGGGTCTGGTCGTCACTTTGTCGGCCTGCGGCGGGGGTATCGGCAGCGGCAACCTGTTCGGCAACCGTGGCTCGATCCCGACGGATGACCAGCTGACGCGCAAGGAACGGGCCGATGCGCAACGGGCGGCCATCGCCAAGGCGCGTGGCGAGGAAGAGGGCGGCTCGACCGTCTGGGACCTGTTCGGCAACGCGGACGACCCGAACACCACGGTCGAGGTCAACCGCTACATCTGGCAGGCGTCACTGGAAGTGCTGAACTTCCTGCCCATCGAATCGGTGGACCCGTTCACCGGGGTGATCGTGACGGGGTATGGCCGGCCTCCGGGGGGCGGTCGGGCCTACCGGGCGACGATCTATGTGCAGGACCCGGCGCTGGATGCGCGCAGCCTGAAGGTGGCGTTGCAGGGGCAGGGCGGTGGTGCCGTCGCTCCTGAAACCGTGCGGGCGGTCGAGGATGCGATCCTGACCCGCGCGCGGCAGTTGCGGGTGCGCGACAGCAAGCTTTAAGCGTTTGGGATCTGTGGACAGGCCGGGAGGGGTGGACCTTTCCGGGCCGACATGTGTAATTCCGCGCTGAATTCCGCATGAGGCTGACGATGTCGCGCTATGACCCTTCGGTGATCGAACCCAAATGGCAAGCCGCCTGGGAGTCCGCTGGGGCTTTCACGGCGCGACGCGATCCGGCCAAGCCCAAGTACTATGTGCTGGAGATGTTTCCCTACCCCTCGGGCCGCATCCACATGGGGCATGTGCGCAACTACACGATGGGCGACGTGGTGGCGCGGACCAAGGCGGCGCAGGGGTTCAGCGTGCTGCACCCGATGGGTTGGGACGCCTTCGGGATGCCAGCCGAGAACGCCGCGATGGAACGGGGCGGGCATCCGAAGGACTGGACCTACGGCAACATCGCGGACATGAAGGCGCAGATGAAGCCTTTGGGCCTGTCGATCGACTGGTCGCGGGAACTGGCGACCTGTGATCCGGAGTATTACGGCCAGCAGCAGGCGATGTTCATCGACATGATGGAAGCCGGGCTGGTCTACCGGAAGGCCGCCGTCGTGAACTGGGACCCGGTCGACATGACGGTGCTTGCGAACGAGCAGGTGATCGACGGCAAGGGCTGGCGGTCAGGGGCTGCGGTCGAACGGCGCGAGCTGACGCAGTGGTTCTTCAAGATCTCGGATTACTCCGAGGAGTTGCTGTCGGCGCTGGACGGGCTGACCAACTGGCCGGAAAAGGTGCGCCTGATGCAGGCGAACTGGATCGGCAAGTCCCGCGGGTTGCAGTTCGGGTTCGACACGGTCGGTGCTCCGGCGGGGTTCGAGGTGCTGGAGGTCTACACGACCCGGCCCGACACGCTGATGGGCGCGTCGTTCGCGGCGATCTCGCCAGATCACCCGCTGGTGAAGGCGCTGGAGTCTGACCCAAGGGTGGCCACGTTCGTGGCGCTCTGCCAGAAGGGCGGGACGAGTGCCGAGGAAATCGAGACGGCCGAGAAGATCGGCCATGACACCGGCATCCGCGTCAAGCATCCGCTTGATCCGAATTGGGAACTCCCGGTCTGGATCGCCAACTTCATCCTGATGGACTACGGCACCGGAGCGATCTTCGGCTGCCCGGCGCATGACCAGCGGGACTTTGAATTCGCCAGCAAGTACGGGTTGCCGATCAAGTCCGTCTTCGCCGCGACGGATGGAAGCATGTTCAACGCCACCGATATTTTGGTGCGCGAAGATGCGGGCGACGTTGTATTGAGCGAAGCATTCGTGCCGATGAAATCGGAAAAGGTGCGCTACATCCGCGGCTTCTCCGGTCAGCCCGTCCAGACGGGGGATGAGGCCGTCGCCGCCGCAATCGCCCACGCCGAAACCCACGGCTATGGCAAGGGCGTCACCAAGTTTCGCCTGCGTGACTGGGGGGTCTCTCGCCAGCGCTATTGGGGCTGCCCGATTCCGGTGATCCACTGCGCGACCTGCGGTGTGGTGGCCGAGAAGAAAGAAAACCTGCCGATCGAGCTGCCCTATGACGTCAGCTTCGACGTCCCCGGCAACCCCCTGGACCGCCACCCGACCTGGCGCGACTGCTCCTGCCCGAAATGCGGGGCCAAGGCGCGGCGCGAGACGGACACGATGGATACGTTCGTGGATTCAAGCTGGTACTACGCCCGCTTCACCGCTCCGCGCGCCACAACTCCGACGGTGCTGGCAGACGCGGATTACTGGATGAACGTCGACCAGTATATCGGCGGGATCGAGCATGCGATCCTGCACCTCCTCTACTCCCGCTTCTTCGCGCGGGCGATGCACAAGACCGGCCACCTGCCGGCAAAGGCCATCGAGCCGTTCAACGCGCTCTTCACCCAAGGCATGGTCACGCACGAGATTTACAAGACAACCGACGCGCAAGGTCGCCCGGTCTATCACTTGCCGGAGCACATCTACAAAGACCCCACTTCTGGAAAGGCCTACCTCCGGAATAACCTTTCGGATGACGAGTTGGCCGAAATGCCGGACGATGCATTCTTAGCCTTGCAGCCTCCGGGCAGTAAGAAATTGACGCCCATCGAGATCATCCCCTCCGCCAAGATGTCGAAGTCGAAGAAGAACGTCGTCGACCCGATGAACATCATCGCGGCCTTCGGGGCGGATACGGCGCGCTGGTTCGTCATGTCCGACAGCCCGCCAGAGCGGGATGTGGAATGGACCTCCTCGGGGGCCGAGGCGGCGTTCAAGCACCTGAGCCGGGTCTGGGCGCTGTCGTCGCGGATCGGCGACATGCCTGCGGACCACAAGGGCGAGGGCGACGATGCCCTGGCCCGCGCGACCGCGAAGGCCATCGACGACGTGACGCGCGGGATCGAGGGCTTTGCCTTCAACAAGGCCATCGCCGGGCTTTATGCCTTCACCAACACCATCGGGAAGGCCAATGCCTCGACCGGCGTGATGAAGGAAGCCATCCGCACGCTGGCCCGGTTGATGTCGCCGATGACGCCGCATCTGGCGGAGGAGATCTGGGCTGTCCAGGGTGGCGCAGGCTTGTGCGCGCAGGCAGGTTGGCCGAAGGCGGACCCGCAGCTTTTGGTGGACGATACCGTCACACTGCCGATCCAGATCAACGGCAAACGGCGCGCGGAAATCAGCGTGCCGAAAGAGATGGCAGCGGCAGAGGTTGAAAAGCTGGCGCTGGCGAATGAGGATGTGGTCAGGTTCCTTGCCGGTCAGCCGGTGAAGAAGATCATCGTCGTCCCGGGTCGCATCATCAATGTCGTCGTCTGACCGCAACCGCCCTTATCCCGGCCTTTACCCCTTGGGGGGAACGCAACCTGTCGCGCTGATCACGCGCCGCTCGATTTTGCTTGCGCCTTTGCTGATCGCCGCCTGCGGATTCACGCCGGCCTATGGTCCCGGTGGCGGGGCGACGAAGCTGACCGGGGCGGTGCGGGTGCAGGACCCCGGCGACAAGAACGGCTTTGATCTGGTGGAACGGCTGGAGGAACGGCTGGGCCGTCCCGAAGCGGCGCGCTATGACCTGTCCTATACGATCACCACGCAGTCGGTCGGCGTCGGCATCACAGCGGACAACAAGACCACCCGCTACAACCTGAAGGGCGTGGTCGACTATAGGCTGACCGAGCAGGCGACCGGCGCGCGGGTCACGGGCGGGCGGGTGCAAAGCTTTACCGCCTATTCTGCCACGGGCTCGACTGTGGCACAGCTTGCGGCGGAAGAGGACGCGGCGCTGCGGTTGATGCGCATCCTGGCCGATCAGATCACCGCGCGGCTGATCGGCGCTGCCGACAGCCTGCCATGATCCTGAAGGGGGCCGAGGCCGCCCGTTACTGCGCCAAGCCTGACCCATCGCGGGCTGGTCTGCTGATCTTTGGTGCCGATGCCATGCGGGTGGCGCTGAAACGGCAAGAGGCGATTGCCGCTTTGGTCGGGCCCGAGGGCGAGGCCGAAATGCGGCTGACGCGGATGTCGGGCGCGGATCTGCGCAAGGATGCCAGTCTTCTGCTGGACGCGATCAAGGCGGTGGGGTTCTTTCCGGGCCCCCGCGTGGCGTTTCTGGAGGAAGCGACGGACGGTCTGACCGATACGGTGGCGGTGGCTTTGAAGGACTGGAAGCCGGGCGATGCGGTGATCGTGGTCACGGCGGGCAACCTGACGGGCAAGTCGGCGCTGAAGGTGCTGTTCGAAAAGCATCCCTCGGCGGTCTGCATCGGTCTTTATGACGAGCCCCCGGGTCGGGAAGAGATCGAAGCGGCGCTGAAGGCGGCGGGGTTGGTCGACATCGACCGCGAGGCGATGACCGACCTGAACACGTTGGCCCGCGCGCTGGACCCCGGCGACTTCCGGCAGACGCTGGAGAAGATCGCGCTTTACAAGTGGGGTGATCCCACGCCGCTTTGCCCTGCCGACGTCGCGGCGATGGCACCCGCGACCATCGAAGCCGAAGTGGACGAGTTGATCGACGCGGTGGCCGAGGCGCGGGCGCAGGCGATCGGGCCCTTGTTTCGGCGACTGGAGGGGCAGGGCGTTCTGCCGGTGACGATCTGCATCGGCGCGTTGCGCCATTTTCGCATCCTGCACGCCGCCGCCACGGACCCGCAGGGGCCGGGGGTGGGCATCCAGAAGGCGCGGGTGAACTTCAAGCAGAAGGACGCGATGGGGCGGCAGGCGGGGCAATGGGGCGTCCGCGCGCTGGAGACGGCGGTGGCGGTCCTGCTGGAGACCGACCTGACGCTGCGATCGGCGAGCAAGGCCCCCGGTATGGCGCTGATGGAACGCGCGTTGATCCGCATCGCGATGACTCGGCGGTAGATCAGAACAGCTGCAACAGGCGCTTGAGGTAGTCCAGCTCCTCCAGCGGTCGCGCCAGTTCACCAGAGCGGCGGCGGATTTCGTCCAGCAGCTCTTGCGCCCGGACGTCCGGGTCGTTCTGCACCATGTTCTCGTCCGAGCCGATCCGGGCGGTTTCCCCTGGGCGACGCCCAAGCGGGTCGGTGCCCTGGGGATCGGCCGAACCCATGTCACGCTCACCGCCCTGGCCGTCGCGGTTCTGGCGCTGTTCGTCGGCCAAAGCTTCGCCGAAGTCGCGCATTCCGTCACGAAGGGCTTCCATCGCCTCGGCCTGGCGGTCCAGTGCGCCGTCAAGATCACCGTCGCGCAGCGCGTCCTCGGCCTCTTCCATAGCCCGACCGGCGCGGTCCAGGTTCTGGCGGCCCTCTTCGCCCTGCTCTGTCCCATCGCCGGGAAGCTGGCCCTGCTGGAGTTCGTTCAGCCGCTGCCGCAGCTCACGCTGGCGGTCGGTCAGCGAGCCGCCCTGGCCCTCACCATCGTCGTTCTGGGCCTGATCCTGACCCTGGCCGTCCTGCGCGCCGGGCTCCTGGCCTTGGCCTTGATCTTGCCCTTGCTCCTGCCCCGGTTCCTGGCCTTCACCCTGCTGCTCGCCGTCGCGCGGGACGCCTTGCAGGTCGCGGAAAGCGTCGTCCGACAGCTCTTGCTGATCGCGCAGGGTTTCGCCCATCTCGCCCATCGGGCTGTCTTGCCCCTGGCCCTGGCCCTGCCCCTGGACCACCTGCATGTTCTCCATCAGCTGGCGGAGTTGTTCCATCAGCTCGGCGGCTTCAGCGGTCTTGCCTTCCTCCATCAGCTGCTGAAGCTTGTCCAACATCTCTTGCAGCTGGTCGCCCGACATCATCTGGCCTTGCATCATCTCCTGCTGCTGCGGGTCGCCCGGATTGCGCTGAGACTCTTCGGCAAGTTCGCGCATGTATTCGTTCAGCGCCTGCTGCATTTCCTTCATGAGCTGGTCGATTTCCTCGGGAGACGCGCCGTTCTCGATCGCTTCCTGAAGCCGGTCTTGCGCACGTTGCAACCGCTCCAATGCGGATTGCAGGTTCCCCTCTTCCACCATCAGCGCGATAGTCCACAGCTTTTCGGCGATCACATCGCGGTCTTCGACCGTCAGGCTGGTCTCTTTCGCTTGCAGGTCGCGCATGAGGACGCGCAGGTGGAGGAAGGCGCGGTCGTGGCGGATGAAGCCCTCCGGGCGATTGGTGACGGCTTTCAGGATCTCCCCTGCCCGTGGAGCGTTGACGCGGTTCCACAGGATGTCCCGGCGCATCTCGATCAGGGCGGCTGCCAGCGGGTCGAAAAAGCGCTTGCCGTGCAGGGTAACCGCGTAGGGCGCCGAGGTGCCTTCGTTGCCTGCAGCATCGACGGCAGCAAAGACCATCGTCACCGGTAGATTGGCGAAGACGTGTTTCGAAAGGTCGTCAACCAAGGTCGAAGCAAGGTCCGTCCGCTTGCCCTTGCGCGGCATTGGCAGGTCAAGGGTAACGGGTTCGATGGATTCCGGGTCAACTGCCAGCCCATGGCGGCGGTCGATCTTGGCAAGGTCGAGACTGATCGTCACGCGGCCTGCGACCACGCCATAGTCGTCGGTGGCCTTGAAGTCCTGTTTGAAACGGCCATCCGCCTCGCGCACCATGTCACCAATTATCTCGATGGTGGGGGCGTTGTCCGGAGTGGCGGTGATCTGCCATTCGCGTCCGCCGTTGCCGTCAATGGCCAGTTCGCCCGATCGGGTGATGGTCAGATCATGCACTCCGGCCATCGCGTTCGGGACGGCGGCGGCAAGGGTGGTTTCGGCACCGGACCGAGCACCCGGCTGGGGGGCGGGCGGTGGCGGGACATCGGCGACACTCTGGACGACGGCAAGGCCGCCTTCGGGGCCGTAAAGCCGGATCTGAAGTCGCGTTCCCGTGGGAACTTCCAATGCAGGATCGGTGATGTCGTTCAGGTACAGCGAGGGCTTGCCGGTATAGGCCGGAGGCTGGGCCCATGCCTCCCAGCTTGGGCCGCCGGGCATTGCAACTGCCGCTCCGGGCGTAAGGCCCGCGACGGTGCCGGCTTTCCAGAACGACCCGAAAAGCGCGGCCATCACGAAGGCAGTCAGCGCGACATAGCGCAGGGAAAAGCTGTCGCGGGACGACAGGCGCAAGTCGGGCTGAACCGGACGAGCCCCGGCTGCACGGGCGGCCATCCGTTCCTGATGCGCACGCCAGACGGCCAGCGAGGCGGGGTCCCCGGTGCCGATTGCCTGAGTATCGCGGAGCGCAGCGATGGGGCGGCCGGGCATGGTGCTGTCCAGCCGGTCCAGCGCATCCATCGCGGTGGGTTTGCGAAAGCGTTTCAGGCCCCAGGCAAGAAGCGCCAAGGCCACAAGGCCCACGACGGACCCGCCGATCTGCGCCCAAAGCAGAGGGCCCAGATCCTGCAGCCCAAAGGCAAGGGCCGAAAGGGTAAGAAGCGCCAGCGACCACAGCGGCCAGAAGGCCCGCGCCAGACGTTCCGCCCACAGCCCCGCCAGCGTCAGCCGCATCGGCCAGGCAAGCGATTTCAGCGGGGGTTGGGGCTGCTGTCCGGTCATGTCACCTGCCAAGGACCGGACGGGATGTCGCAGCCGCAGTTAAAGCCATGGCGGGATGGTATCGCGGTTGAGGATTTCGTCAAAGGTTGGACGCGCCCGGATGACAGCGAAGTGATCCCCATTGACCAGCACCTCGGGGATGAGGGGTCGGGTGTTGTATTCCGACGCCATGACGGCCCCATAGGCTCCCGCGCTGCGGAAGGCCACCAGGTCACCTTCCGCCACCGGAGGCAGGTCGCGACCCTTTGCGAAGGTATCGCCCGTTTCACACACCGGGCCGACCACGTCGAACTCTTGCGTCGGGGCCGCGACGGGGGGTTCGGCCACGGGGACGATGTCGTGGTGTGCGCCGTACATCGAGGGACGGACAAGATCGTTCATCGCGGCGTCAAGGATCAGGAAGTCGCGCCCCTCGCCGTTCTTCACGTAGACGACCTTCGACACCAGGATACCCGCATTGCCGCTGATCAGGCGGCCGGGTTCGATCTCGATCTCGCAGCCAAGATCGCCCACCGTACGCTTGATCAGCGCGCCGTAGTCGGTGGGCAGGGGCGGGGCTTCATTCGAGCGGGTGTAGGGAATGCCAAGGCCGCCGCCGAGGTCCAGCCTGGTGATCGTGTGGCCTTCGGAGCGCAGGCGGCGGGTCAGGTCGGCGACCTTGAGGTAGGCCTGTTCGAAGGGTTCAAGCTCGGTCAGCTGGCTGCCGATGTGGACGTCGATCCCGATGATCTGCAGACCCGGCAGGCGGGCCGCTTCGGCATAGACCTCGGAGGCGCGGGCGATGGGGATGCCGAACTTGTTTTCCTTCTTCCCCGTGGCGATCTTCTCGTGGGTCTTGGCGTCGACGTCGGGGTTGATGCGGATGGTGATCGGGGCGATCAGGCCAAGGGACATGGCCACTTCCGACAGCGCCCGCATCTCGGGTTCGGATTCCACGTTGAACTGCCGGATGCCACCGGTCAGCGCCAGCCGCATTTCGTCCCGCGTCTTGCCGACGCCGGAAAAGACGATCCGGTCACCGGGGACGCCAGCGGCCTTGGCGCGCAGATATTCGCCGCCCGACACCACGTCCATCCCGGCACCAAGGTTGCCCAGCGTTTTCAGGACGGCGACGTTCGACAGCGACTTGATGGCGAAGCAGACGAGGTGTGGAAGGGGGCTTAGCGCCTCGGTGAAAAGCTTGTAGTGCCGGGTCAGGGTGGCGGTGGAATAGACGTAGAACGGGGTGCCAACCTCGCCCGCGATGTCGGTGATCGCGACGTCCTCGGCGTGGAGGGTGCCGTTCTTGTACTGGAAGTGGTCCATCGTCGCCCCCGGAAGCCCGCTGCCCACATAGCAGGCTGTCCAGCGCCTGCAAACCCTTAGGTTTCGGCCATTTTCGCCTCGTCATGGGCGGCTTCCCACACCTCCTTTGCGGCATCGACGTTCATCGCGGCGATGACCAGGCCGACCAGGATGTCTGGCCAGATCGACGGGTGGGTGGCGGTGACAAGGCCTGCAGCGACAATGCCAATATTGGCAAAGGCATCGTTGCGGGCCGACAGGAAGGCCGCTCGGGTCAGCGAGCCTTCGGCCCGGCGGTGGCGCGCAAGAAGAAGGGCTGCTGTCAGGTTCACGGCAAGCGCGCCCAGGCCGACAAGCGTCAGCGCCTCGGCAGGGGGTGGCGTGGGGTTCAGAAGCTTGGCGGCCAGCATCCACAGGAAGGCCAAAGCGGGGATCAGCAGCAGCGCTGCCAGGACCTTGCCCACATTGGCACGGCGGGTTGCCGTCCAGGCCAAGGCGAAGAAGATCAATGTATTGACGGCGGCGTCTTCCAGAAAATCCGCACTGTCGGCCAGCAGCGAGACCGACCCGGCGCGCAGGGCCACCATGAACTCGACCCCGAAGTAGGCAAGGTTGAGAGCGGCAACGACAAGGACGGTCTGACGGAGGCTGGGCATGGACCTGCGGCGGCGACGGTTGACCACTGTCATAGCAGATGCAGGCCTGCCAGCAATCGCTTGATCCCGATCAAGGCAGCGGTTCCGGTTTCGGGCAAGACTGGCAAGGCACAGGGAGAAGACCGCGATGCCCTTCACGATCGAGCAGTTCTTCGAGGTGTTCGCCCGCTACAACCAGGCAATCTTTCCGTGGCAGATCATCGCTGTTCTGGCCGGAGTGCTGGCGGTCGTCCTGCTTTGGCAGAATACGCGCCAGGCGACTGCGGGTGTGCTCGTGGTGCTGGCGGCGATGTGGCTGGTCAACGCAATCGGATACCACTGGCTTCATTTCGCGCCGATCAACCCTGTCGCCCGGCTGTTTGCGGTGGTTTTCGTGGCGCAGGCCCTGCTGCTCGTCTGGGCTGCGATGGCGCGGCCCGGCCTGCGCCTGACACCGGGCAGGGGCCTGGCCTCGATCCTGGGGCTTGCCTGCATCGGTTTTGCGATCCTGGTCTATCCGGCACTGGGCTGGCTGGCGGGCCACCGCTATCCGGCGGTCCCCATGTTCGGCGTCGCACCCTGTCCCACCACGATCTTCACGGTCGGAGTGCTTGTGCAAGGTCAGTGGCGCGAGGTGCGCTGGCTGCTGGTCATTCCGGGCCTCTGGGCCGCAATCGGCGGCTCGGCCGGCGTGCTTTTGGGTGTGCCGCAGGACATGGTCCTTGTCGCAAGCTTAGGTCTTCTGGTCGTCATTGCCTGGGGCCATTGGCGGGGCTGGGGCGCCCTGGCGACTTAAGTCAGCTGCATGGACCTGTCAGGCCGCCTTCACCACTGGCGGACGGCGGATGGACATGGCGGCATCAAGCACCAGAGGCCGCAGCCCCGCGCCGCCGGCATCGACGATCTCGAAGAATTGCCGGCGCATCCGGGGGTCCCAGAAGTCGTTGATATGCGACGCCAGCAGCGTAACGCCCTCGGCATGGGGCTTGGTTTCCATGAACTGCGCGATCTGGTTTGCCATCCGCGTGATCTTTTCAACCGACATGGGCCTGCTCCATCTTCAGACGATCCGTATGCGAGAAGACCTCGAACCGGTCCCCCCGCGCGAGGGCGATGAGGGTGATCCCCGCCGCTTCGGCCAATTCCACCGCCTCGGCCGTCGGAGCCGAGACCGCAATGATCATCGGCGCGCCCAGCATGGCGACCTTCTGCACCATGTCGGTAGACACGCGGCTGGTCAGCACCACCGCGCCCTGCGGGGCGATACCCTGGCTGGCCATCCCACCGACAAGCTTGTCCAGCGCGTTGTGCCGCCCCACATCCTCACGCGCGAGCAGCACGCGGCCGTTCCAGAACGCCGCGCCATGCACCGCCCGCGTGGCATCGTGGAGCCGCTGTTCGCCTGGCAAGGCCGCCACCGCCGCCAACACCTGAGACGGCGTCATCCGGAACGGCGAGGGCGGAACAACCGGCACATCCCGCAAAGCCTGCTCGATGCTATCGATTCCGCACAGACCGCAGCCCACCGGGCCGGACATGGTGCGGCGTCGCGCCGACAGCCGCGCCTCGGCTTCCGGGTGCAGCCAGATCTGGACGTCCATCCCGCGCGGCACGGGTTCGACCTCGACTGACAGGATGTCGTCGGGCGTGGCGATGCCTTCCGTCAGCGCAAAGCCGACCCCGAAGTCCTCAAGGTCAGCCGGGGTCGCCATCATCACCGCCTGCGTCGTCCCGTTGAACGACAGCGCGACGGCCACTTCCTCGGGCAATACCCGGTCGCCCGGTGTCACCGAGCTTCCGAATACCAGCCGTGGAGTTGGCCGCGCGCCCTTCATTCCGCTGCCAGAATCCGCCGCGACAGGGCCGCCTGCGCCGCGTATTCCTCTTGCCACTCGGACGGGCCGTTGGACGGGCTGACCTGCACCGCCGTCACCTTGTATTCGGGACAGTTCGTCGCCCAATCCGAGAAGTCGGTGGTGATGACGTTCGCCTGCGTGTCCGGGTGGTGGAAGGTCGTGTAGACCACACCGGGTGAGACCTTGTCGGTGATCGTCGCCCGCAGCGTCGTCTCGCCCGAGCGCGAGGCCAGCCGCACGAAGTCGCCCTCGTGGACGCCGCGGTTCTCAGCGTCGTGCGGGTGGATCTCCAGCACGTCCTCGTCATGCCAGACCACGTTCGCCGTCCGCCGGGTCTGCGCGCCGACGTTGTACTGCGACAGGATGCGCCCCGTGGTCAGCAACAGCGGGAAGCGCGGGCCGGTCTTTTCGTCCGTCGCCACGTATTCGGTGCGGATGAACTTGCCCTTGCCGCGCACGAAACCGTCGATGTGCATCAGCGGAGTGCCATCGGGTGCCGCATCGTTGCAGGGCCACTGGACCGAACCCATCGTCTCCAGCTTCTCGTAGTTCACGCCCGCGAACGACGGCGTCGTCATCGCGATCTCTTCCATGATCTGCGACGGGTGGGTGTAGTTCCACCCCGCCCCCATCGCGTTGGCGAAGAGTTGGGTCACTTCCCAGTCGGCATAGCCCTGCTTCGGCGCCATCACCTTGCGGACCATGTTGATCCGACGCTCGGCGTTGGTGAAGGTGCCGTCCTTTTCCAGGAAGGACGAGCCGGGGAAGAAGACGTGGGCGTAGTTCGCGGTCTCGTTCAGGAACAGGTCGTGGACAATCACGCATTCCATTGCCGCAAGGCCCGCCGCGACGTGGTGGGTGTCGGGGTCGGATTGCAGGATGTCCTCACCCTGGCAATACAGGCCCTTGAACGTGCCTTCCACGGCAGCGTCCAGCATGTTCGGGATGCGCAGGCCGGGTTCCGGGTCGATGGTCACGCCCCAGGCCGCCTCATAGATCGCGCGGACCTCGGGGTTCTTCACATGGCGGTAGCCCGGCAGCTCGTGCGGGAAGGACCCCATGTCGCAAGAGCCCTGCACGTTGTTCTGACCGCGCAGCGGGTTCACGCCCACGCCCTTGCGGCCGATGTTGCCGGTCAGCATGGCCAGGTTGGCGATGCCGATGACGGTCGTGGACCCCTGCGAGTGCTCGGTCACGCCCAGCCCGTAGTAGATCGCCCCGTTCCCGCCGGTGGCATACAGGCGCGCGGCCTTGCGCAGTTCATCTGCGGGCACGCCGGTCAGGATTTCCGTCGCCTCGGGCGAGTGGTTGGGGGTGCTGATGAACTCGGCATAATCCTGGAACTCATCCCAGTCGCAGCGGGTGCGGATGAATGCCTCATCATACAGCTTTTCGGTGACGATGACGTGGGCGATGGCCGAAACCACAGCCACGTTCGTCCCCGGCGTCAGCGCCAGGTGATGCGCCGCCTTGTAGTGCGGGCCTTCCACCGTCTCGGTGCGGCGCGGGTCGACAACGATCAGCTTCGCGCCCTGGCGCAACCGCTTCTTCATGCGGGAGGCGAAGACCGGGTGGGCGGCCGAGGGGTTCGCGCCGATCACCATGATCACGTCCGACTCTTCCACCGAGTCAAAGTCCTGCGTCCCGGCGCTGGTGCCAAAGGTCTGGCCCAACCCATAGCCGGTGGGCGAATGGCAGACGCGGGCGCAGGTATCGGTGTTGTTGTTCATGAACACCGCGCGGGTCAGCTTCTGAACAAGGTAGGTCTCCTCGTTCGTGCAGCGGCTGGAGGTGATAACCCCCACCGAATTGCGCCCGTACTTGGCCTGGATGCCCTTCATTTTGGCGGCGGCGAAGTCCATCGCTTCGGCCCAGGAGACTTCCTGCCAGGGTTGGTCGATGCTGTCGCGGATCATCGGTTTCAGGATGCGGTCCTGGTGCGTGGCGTAGCCATAGGCGAAGCGACCCTTGACGCAGGAATGGCCCCGGTTGGCCTTGCCGTGCTTGTAGGGGGTCATGCGGACCAGTTCATCGCCGCGCATTTCGGCCTTGAACGAACAACCCACGCCGCAATAGGCGCAGGTGGTGATGATGCTGCGGTCCGGCGTGCCGATGTCGATGACCGACTTTTCCGTCAGCGTCGCCGTCGGGCAGGCCTGAACGCAGGCACCACAAGACACGCAATCCGAAGCCAAAGCGTCGTCGGTCTTGGCGCCGAACGACACGCGGCTGTCGAAGCCACGGCCCTCGATGGTCAGCGCGAAGGTGCCCTGCACTTCCTCGCAGGCCCGCACACAGCGCGAGCAGACGATGCATTTCGCCGGGTCATAGGCGAAATAGGGGTTGGAGTTGTCCTTTGGCAGCCATTGCGGGTTGGCCTCGCCGCTGGTGTTCTTCACCGTGAAGTGGTTGGCAAACTCGCCCTTGGGTGACGCTTCATATCGCACATCGCGCAGGCCCACGGCCCCGGCCATGTCCTGCAGTTCACAATCGCCGTTCGCCGCACAGGTCAGGCAGTCCAGCGGGTGGTCCGAGATGTAAAGCTCCATCACCCCGCGCCGCAGCTGCTTCAGCTTGGAGTTCTGAGTGTGGACCTTCAGGCCGGGCGCAACCGGCGTGGTGCAGGACGCCGGGGTGCCATTGCGGCCCTCGATCTCCACCAGACACAACCGGCAGGATCCGAACGCCTCCATATTGTCGCTGGCGCACAGTTTCGGGACCGAAATCCCGATCTCCGCCGCCGCGCGCATGATGCTGGTGCCTTCTGGCACGGTCACGTCGAAGCCGTCGATGTTCAGCGTGACCATCGTCTTGGACTTGGCGGCCGGGGTGCCGAAGTCGCGGTCTGGGATGATGAAGTCTTTCATCTTATTGGCCTTTCCGTGCAGCAAGCTGGTGGGCGACGATTGCGTTGGCATGGCCGTGGCCCAGCCCGTGAGTGTCTTTCAGGAACGCGACGATCTGCATATGCGGCAGGTCAAGCTTGTCCTTGATCTGGTCGAACCAATGGCTCATCGGCTTGCCATACTTCGCCTCGATCGAAGGGAAGTAGGATGCCGGGCCTTTGACGGCGTCAGTCATTCGGCAGCCTCCTTCGTGCGGGCGAAGTCGTCCGGGAAGTGAGTCAGCGCGGACATCACCGGATAGGGGGTGAAGCCGCCCAGCGCGCAAAGCGAGCCGGACTTCATCGTGTTGCACAGGTCGGTGATCAGCGGGATAGCACTTGCATCGCCTGCGGCCAGACGGTCAAGCGTTTCCACGCCCCGCACCGCGCCGATGCGGCACGGGGTGCATTTGCCGCAGGATTCGATGGCGCAGAACTCCATCGCGAAGCGGGCCATTGCCAGCATGTCGGTGGAGTCGTCCGCGATGGTCAGACCGGCGTGACCGATCAACCCGTCCTTCGCGCCGAACTCCTCATAGCCGAACGGCGTGTCGAACAGCGACGGCGGGAACCATGCGCCCAAGGGGCCACCAACCTGCACCGCCTTCACCGGGCGACCCGAGGCCGTGCCGCCGCCGATCTCGTTCACGATCTGACCCAGCGTCAGGCCGAACGCGACCTCATACAGCCCACCGAACTTCACGTTCCCGGCGATCTGCAGCGGGATCGTGCCCCGGCTGCGGCCCAGACCGAAGTCCTTATAGAACGCCGCCCCCTTGGCCATGATCACCGGCACCGAGGCCAGCGAGATCACGTTGTTGACCACGGTCGGCCGCCCCATGAACCCCTGCAGCGCCGGCAGCGGCGGCTTGGCACGCACCACGCCGCGCTTGCCCTCAAGGCTGTTCAGCAGCGAGGTCTCCTCGCCGCAGACATAGGCGCCAGCGCCGACGCGGATTTCCATGTCGAAGGCCGGACCCAGCACCTTGGCATCGCGCGCGATCTTCACGGCGGTGTCCATCACCCGGATCGCCACCGGATATTCCGAACGGATGTAGACATACCCCTTGGTCGCCCCACAGGCCAACCCGGCAATCGCCATGCCCTCGATCAGCGTGAAGGGGTCGCCCTCCATCAGCATCCGGTCGGCGAAGGTGGCGCTGTCGCCTTCATCCGCGTTGCAGACGATGTATTTCTGCTCACCCGGCGCTTCCGAGACCGTCTTCCACTTGATCCCCGTCGGGAAGCCCGCACCTCCACGCCCGCGCAGCCCGGAGTCGGTCACTTCGGCCACGATCTCGGCCTTGGTCATCTTGGCGGCACGTTCCAGCCCCACCAGACCGCCATTCGCCACGTAATCCTCCAGCGACAGCGGGTCGATCACGCCGACGCGGGCAAAGGTCAGCCGGGTTTGGCCCTTCATCCAGGGCAGATCTTCGACCAAGCCCAGCGACTTCGGGTGCTTGCCAAGGTTTCCGAACAGCGCCGGAACGTCCGCCACCGCCAGCGGGCCAAAGCCGACCCGGCCCGCCTCGGTCACGACCTCAACCAGTGGCTCCAGCCAGACCATCCCGCGCGAGCCGTTGCGGACCACTTGAACCGTTACACCACGACGTGCGGCTTCGGCTTCAATCGCGGCAACCAGCGCATCCGCGCCCAAGGCAACCGCAACGCTGTCCAGCGGAACGTAAAGCTTCATTTCGCCACCTCTGCCAGCACGCTTTCGTCGCAGCGACCGATCAGCCGCCCGTCGACCATCGCCGCCGGTCCGCAGGCGCAGAGGCCCAGACAGAACACCGGCTCCAGCGTCACGCGACCGTCGGGGGTCGTCTCGTGCCAGTCGATGCCCAGCGCCGCCTTGATCCGGTCCGCCACCGCGTCCCCACCCATCGTTTGACAGGCTTCCGCCCGGCACAGTTTCAGCACATGCCGCCCGGCAGGCGCAGCGCGGAAATCATGGTAGAAGCTGATCACCCCATGCACTTCCGCCTTGGACAGCATGAGCGCCTTGGCGATCTGGGGGATTGCACTGTCCGGCACATAGCCGAACGCCGCCTGAATCGCATGCAGGATCGGAAGCAAAGGCCCCTCCAACCCCTGATGGGCATCAAGGATCTCGGCGATCCGGTCGGATTGGACGTGGGAATCGAGCATGCGGGCAAACCTCTGGCTAGCATGCAAAGGTATACGCCCGGATTGATAGTCTATTCAATGCCGATATACCGTCAGTCGATAGACAGAACCTATCGAAACAGCCGCACCGCCTCATCCACCAGCGCTTGCAAGACCGGAGTCTGCGGGTCCCGCCGCGCAGCGATCAGGCCGACGGTGTGCTCGGCTTCCGGCTCGACGATTGGAATCGAGTGCAATCGTCCATCCGCCACGAACATGTCGGCCAGCTTCTTCGGCACAACGCTCGCCCAGCGCCCCGTCAGCACATGCGCCACCAAGGCCATCGTGGAGTTCGATTCGATCATCGGAACCGCGTCTACCCCTGCCTCGCCCAGATGCTGGTTGACGATCCGCCGGTTCTGCATGTCCGAGGTCAGCAGGCACAGCGGAACCGAGGACAACTCGTTCCAGGTCACATGCCGGCGCGAGGCCATTTCGGACCCCGGCGCGATCAGCAGGCGGTAGAACTCCGTATACAACGGCACCTGCGACACCCGGCCAAGGGGTTCGTTGTCCAGGTAGGTGATCCCGGCCTCGAGGTCCAATGCCTCGATCCCGGTCAGGATCTCCACGCTGGTCCGCGACAGTATGGAAACGCGGACATTGGGGTGTTTCTGGGTGAACGGCCCGGTCAGGTCGGCCACCATCGGCAGCGCCGTGGGAATGACCCCGATCCGCAGGTTCCCCGACAATCCCGTCCGCACCACCCGCATCTCGTCCCGCAACGCCCGCACATCGCCCACGATGCCCAGCGCGCGGTCCAGAACGCGCTGCCCCTCGGGCGTCAGGCCCTGAAATCGACTGCCCCGGAAGACCAGCTGCACGCCCAACTGATCCTCAAGCTGCCGGATCGCGCTGGACAGCGATGGCTGGGTCACCCCGCAGACCTCGGCCGCGCGGCCGAAGTGGCGTTCCTTGGCGAGAGCGATGAACATTTCCAGCTTGTCGATCATCAAGCCAACGTGCCCCCAGCCGCCCTTGCCCGCAAGGGCCATAGGGCTTACCTCTGGCCGCATGCGCCGCTTCATCCCCTTCCTGCCGAAACCCACGCTTGTCCCGGTGATCCGCCTTAGCGGCACCATCGGCACCGGCACCCGCAGCCTGAACGACGAGGGCTTGGCCCCGCTGATCGAGAAGGCCTTCAAGATGAAGCCCGCCGCCGTGGCTCTTCTGGTCAACTCGCCCGGTGGTTCGGCGGTGCAGTCCTCGCTGATCGCCGCACGTATCCGGCGACTGGCAGAGGAGAAGAAGGTCCCGGTCCACGCCTTTGTCGAGGATGTGGCGGCCTCGGGCGGCTATTGGCTGGCTTGTGCGGCCGATGACATCTGGGTGGACGAAAGCAGCCTTGTCGGCTCTATCGGCGTGATCTTCGCCAGCTTCGGCTTCCCCGAGTTGATGGCGCGCCAAGGTGTCGAACGGCGCGTCGTCACGGCGGGCCGGTCCAAAAGCTTTGCCGACCCCTTCCTGCCGCAGAAGCCCGAGGACATCGAGCGCCTCAAGACGCTGCAGACCCCGATCCATCAGGCGTTCATCGACCACGTCCGCCGAAGCCGGGGCATCCGGCTGGACGACAGCGCCGATCTCTTCAACGCCGACATCTGGGTGGGCCAGCAGTCGGCCGACCTGGGCCTGACGGATGGCGTCGGCCACATGACCCCGAAGCTCAAGGCTCTCTACGGCGACAAGGTGAAACTCGTCCCCCTTGGCCGCAAGCGCAGCCTGTTCCAGCGCTTTGGCCTGTCTCTGGTGGACGAGACGCTGGGTGCGGTCGAAGACCGGGCGCTTTGGGCAAGGTATGGTCTCTAGATGCTGTTCAAGGTCATTCTCTTCTTCCTTCTGGCGATGATCCTCGTCGCGCTGATCGGCCGCGCCCTTTTCCCCGGCGCGCTGCCCCGCGTGATGCGGAAACGCAAATCCGCCCCTGTCTGCGGCAAATGCGGGCGCTACCTGATCGGCACAAAGACGTGCGATTGCGGGGGCAAGGCGAAATGACGGCACTGGTCACGGGCGCAGGCAAGCGGCTTGGCCGCGCGATGGCGCTTTATCTCGCGCAGCGTGGGCACGATGTTGCAGTGCACTACGCGTCATCCGCCGACGAAGCCGAAACCGTCGTCGCCGAGATCCGCGCGCTGGGCCGAAAGGCGCAGTCCTTCCAGGCGGACCTTCTGGACGAGGCGCAGGTCCAGGCGCTTGTCCCGGCCGTCACCGCCGCATTGGGGCCGCTGACCGTGCTGGTGAACAACGCCTCGATCTTCGAATACGACCGGATCGACACGGCGACCCGCCAAAGCTGGGACCGCCATATCGAGTCCAACCTCCGCGCGCCCTATGTGCTGATCCAGGCGTTTGCCAAGCAATGCCCCCCAGCCACCACGGACGACAATGGCGAGCCCTTGGCCCAAGGTCTGGTCGTCAACATGATCGACCAGCGCATCCTGAAACTGACGCCCGAGTTCAGCACCTACACCATCGCCAAGATGGGGCTCTGGGCGCTGACCCAGACCGCCGCGCAGGGGCTGGCCCCGCATGTCCGGGTCAACGGCATCGGTCCGGGGCCGACTCTGAAAGGTGCCCGGCAAAGCCAGGACCACTTCGACCGCCAGCGCGCTTCGACTGTCCTTGGCCGTGGCGCAAACCCGCAGGACATCACTGCGGCGCTGGGGTTTTTCCTGGACAGCCCGGGCGTCACGGGGCAGTTCATCGCCGTCGACGGTGGCCAGCACCTCGGCTGGAAAACGCCGGACATTCTGGGCGTGGAATAGCCCTTCCATCCGACAGGCGCGGCAACTTGTCCACTTCTTGGGACATGGTCACGTGTCCGTCATAATTCACGTGGAAATTCAGGGATTTGCAACGAGCACGAAATTCTTTTGAACGTTTTCAACGGGTTCCCGATATGCCTAAAAAATGTGCATTGCTGTGAAGGGGCCTTAAAACAAGGGAAATTCCCCGCTCCCGAAATCTTCTCCGCAGAGTTATCCCCAGATTCCGTGGACAGCTTTGCTCTTGCTTAGACCCCGGTTCGGTGGCAGCCCGGACCAAGAATCGACATAGTGTAAACCATGGACCAGAAACCCCGCAGCGGACATGACGTGATCCAGGATTACCTGAAGACGCTCGACGGCTCGCCGGGCGTCTACCGGATGCTGAACGCTGCCTCGGAAGTGCTGTATGTCGGCAAGGCGCGCAACCTGAAGGCCCGCGTCTCGAACTACGCCCGCCCCTCGGGCCATTCGGGCCGCATCGCCCGGATGATCCATGAAACCGTCTCGATGATGTTCCTGACCACGCGCACGGAACTTGAAGCGCTGCTCCTTGAACAGAACCTCATCAAGCAGTTGAAACCGCGCTACAACGTGCTTCTGCGCGACGACAAAAGCTTCCCGAACATCCTGATCTCGGCCGAACATCCCTATCCCCAGATCAAGAAGCACCGCGGCAAGAAGTCCGAGAAGGGCGCCTACTTCGGCCCCTTCGCGTCTGCGGGCGCGGTGAACCGCACTCTGAACCAGCTGCAGAAGGTCTTCCTCCTCCGCAACTGCAGCGACTCCATCTTCGACAGCCGCACCCGCCCCTGCCTGCAATTCCAGATCAAGCGCTGCTCGGCCCCCTGCGTCGGCAAGATTTCCCCCGAGGGTTACGCCACTCTCGTCGACGATGCCAAGCGCTTCCTGGAAGGCAAGACAACCTCGGTCCAGGCCGATCTGGCCCGCGCGATGACCGAAGCCTCCCAGGCGATGGAATTCGAACGCGCCGCAGCCCTCCGCGACCGGATCAAGGCGCTGACCCAAGTCCAGCAGTCCCAGGGCATCAACCCGCAGGGCGTGGCCGAGGCGGACATCGTCGCCCTGCATCTGGAACACGGCCAAGCCTGCGTTCAGGTCTTCTTCATCCGCGCCAACCAAAGCTGGGGCAACCGCGACTTCTACCCCAGGACCGGGGCCGGCGCCGAAGCGCCCGAGATCATGGAGGCCTTCCTTACCCAGTTCTATGACGCCAAGGACCCCCCGCGCTGCATCCTCCTGTCCCACCTGGTCGACAACCCCGACCTCGTGGCCCAGGCCCTGTCCGCCCGTGCCGGTCGCAAGGTGGATCTCTCGGTTCCGCAGCGCGGCGAGAAGGCCGAACTGGTGGAAAACGCGGTCCGAAACGCCCGCGAAAGTCTCGCCCGGCGGATGGCCGAATCCACCACCCAGAACAAGCTCCTCACCGGCCTTGCCGAAGCCTTCGACCTTGACGCCCCGCCGCAGAGGATCGAGGTCTACGACAACTCCCACATCCAGGGCACCAACGCCGTGGGCGGGATGATCGTCGCCGGGCCGGAAGGCTTCCTCAAATCCCAATACCGCAAGTTCAACATCAAGTCCGAGGCCGGGGCGAACTCCGACGACTTCGGCATGATGAAGGAAGTCCTGACCCGCCGCTTCGAGCGCCTCTTGAAGGAAGACCCCGACCGCAAGACCGACATGTGGCCCGACCTCCTGTTGATCGACGGCGGCCAGGGGCAGGTGTCAGCCGTGGCCGAAATCATGAACGAACTGGGGGTGGAAGACATCCCGATGGTCGGCGTCGCCAAGGGCATCGACCGCGACGCGGGCAAGGAGGAATTCCACCGCCCGGGTGAGCGCCCCTTCGCCCTGCAAAGGAACGACCCCGTCCTCTACTTCATCCAGCGCCTGCGGGACGAGGCCCACCGCTGGGCCATCGGCGCCCACCGCGCCAAACGGGCGAAGGCCGTCAGCCTGACCCCCCTCGACGACATCCCCGGCATCGGAGCCACCCGCAAACGCGCCCTCCTGCAACACTTCGGCAGCGCAAAGGCCGTCGCGCGGGCGGGGCTGTCGGATTTGCAAGCCGTGGACGGGATTTCCGAGGCGATGGCCAAGACAATCGCGGACTACTTCTCGGCGAAGGGGTGACGGCAGCTGCATCGTAGGGTGCGCTAAAGCGCACCGCCAAGGGCCATGCGGCTTTAGTCTCTCCAAGCTACTTCCTCGTTATCTCCGTCGAAAACGAGTCCGCGCTCAGGGAGTTGGCGAAACGGTTCTTCGCATCGAGCGTCTCAATCCGTCGCCCATCCATCTGGCGGGGCCAAACTTCGTCCAACCACCCCAACACCCCCTCAACCCGCCCCTCCGTGACCTCCAGCGTCACTGCCTTCAACCGCACCCCCTCGCCAAACACCGCCGTAAGATCCTCCGGGTCCACCTCCCGCACCGTCTGCGGCTTGGTGATGTCATCAAACGTCACCAGCATCGGGATAAGATCGCCGGTCAGCGTCACCGGCTCAGTCTGCCCCGGTATTGCGCGCAACCACGCCCCACGCGTCATCCCTTTGAACTGATCCTTGGCCGCCCGGAAAACAGCTCTTCGCTGTCACCCATCAGCGCAAAGAGAAACCTGCCCGGCAGAACCTCTACCACCGCCGCCTCGCCAGTCAGACTGTATTGGACTTCGGTCCCAAAATTCAGTGAAGGATTCGCATAGAACGTGACCCTAACCTCTGTAACTGCCGAGCCGCTCACTTCGCCGTCGGCGTCTCCACGACGAGTGTCAGCTTCTGGTTCCAGCTGTCTGTCCTTCTCGCGAACATCACCCAAATCAAGAGGACCAGCGCCAGTGCAACCACTCCAAAAACCAAAGCTACCCGCATCCCGACCCACTCAGCTCAAACCACGCGCAAGCCTACCACAACCTCGCTCCCCCGCCCCCTCCGAAACCCTATACCTTTCATCTGTCCCCAAGTATCCCCGCCGGAGGCATCCGCCGCCCACCCCGGGCGCTCCCCCAACCACCTCAGCGCACCAGAAGCCCCAGGCACCTCCCCTCCCCCTCCGTGGGGAGGGGATGGGGGTGGGGGGCTCCCACCCAACCCCGATTCGCGAGAGATGGTTAACGCGAAAGGACCCATACGCGCGTATAGACGCCTTCCATACCGCATCCATACGGTTTCCAGACGCCGTATCTACAGCCAACCCCTTGATCTAACATACCGAACGCTGGACCAGTGGCTACTTCACCACGAACCCATGCGCAAACGGATCGCGGTCGTCGATGAAGATCGTGTTGATCCCCGTCTGCCGCGCCCAGCCGGCGATGGAGGGGACAATCGCCTCCCGCCCCGCCACCGTCACCGCCGCCTCGACCCGTCCCTTGAAGATCGACCCGATGATGCTCTCATGGTGGAACTCGTCCCCCACGGTCAGCTTCCCCTTCGCCGCCAACTGAGCCATCCGCGCCGAGGTTCCCGTCCCGCAGGGGCTGCGATCAATCGCTTTTTCACCATAAAACACAGCATTACGGGCATGCGCCCCCGGCACCATCGGCTTGCCGGTCCAAAGGATATGGCTCAACCCCCGGATCGCCGGATGCTCCGGATGCACGAACTCATACTTCGCATTCAGCGCCGCCCGCAGCTTTGGCGACCAGCCCACCAGCTCCCCCGCCGTATGGTCCGCCATGTCGCGGAAACACGCCTGCGGCTCGACTATGGCGTAGAAGTTCCCCCCGTAGGCAACGTCCACCACGACCTCGCCCAGACCCTCCACTTCCGCCGTAAGTCCTTCTGCATAAAGGAATCCCGGCACATTGGTCAGGCGCACTTCCTCGACGAACCGTCCATCCTGTATATACGAAACTTCGACCCTTCCGGCCGGAGCATCCACCGCCAACCGCCCCGGTTCACGCGGGGTGATCAGCCCATTCTCCAGCCCCATCGTCACAGTCCCGATCAGCCCGTGCCCGCACATCGGCAGGCAACCCGAGGTCTCGATGAACAGCACCCCCACGTCGCAATCCGCCCGTGTCGGAGGATACAGGATCGACCCCGACATTATGTCATGCCCCCGGGGTTCGAACATAAGTCCGGTCCGTATCCAGTCGTAATCCTTGAGGAAATGTGCCCGACGCTCCAGCATCGTCGCGCCCTCCAGCCGGGGTCCGCCACCCGAAACCAGCCGCACCGGGTTGCCGCAGGTGTGCCCGTCGAGGCAGGAGAACGTATATACCGCCATGTCAGAACCTTTGCGGGTTGAACGGTTCCAGGTTGATCGCGGGCGGGGCGTCGGTCAGCAGGTCCGCCACCACCCGGGCCGTCCCGGCGCTTTGTGTCAGGCCCAGATGCCCGTGCCCGAATGCATATATAATGTGTGGTGACGCCGTGGAGCGCCCGATGGCGGGCAGGCTATCGGGAAGCGAGGGGCGGAAACCCATCCACTGCTTGCCGCCTTCGATCTTCAGGCCCGGCAGAAAGGCTTTTGCTTTCAGCAGCATGGCCTCGGACCGCTTGTAGTTTGGGGGCAGGGACAACCCCCCCAGTTCTACCGCCCCACCCACGCGGATGCCGGAGGACAGTCGCGAGACAACGAAGCCATGACCCCCAAACGTGACTTGGCAGCGCAGGTCCAGCGCTCCAGGCGGAAGGGTGGTGTTGTAGCCGCGTTCGGTCTCCAGCGGAATGCGTTCGCCCAGGGTCGCGGCGATGCGGTGCGAGAAGGCCCCGGCGGCGAGGACGACCTTGTCGGCGGTCAGCGCCCCACCCGGTGTCTGTATATATACGGCCTCGCCCTGGGGCTTCAGGCTGGTGGCCTCCGCCTGCAGGATCGCGCCACCGCTGGCCTTGAAGCGTTCAGCCAGAGCCAGGACATAGTCTTTCGGATCGGCAATCGACCACCAGCCGGGGGTAAAGGTGCCATGCGTGAAGCGGGGAGAGAGTCCAGGTTGCAGATCGGCCATTTCCTCGGCAGTCATGTGCCGGAAGTCGATGCCGTGGGCGGTCCGGGCCTCCCAGCCGGGAAGGGAGGATCGGAATTCGGTCTCGCTCTCGTAGACTTGCAGATTTCCATCCTTGCGCAGCATTCCCAGCGTGCCGGTCGTGGCCAGAAACGGCTCCAGCTCGGCCCGGGACAGGTCCATCATCGCCGTTTGCGCGGCAGTGGAGGCCACCACGGCGCGGGGGGAGCAGGCGCGCCAGAAGCGGTACAGCCAGGGGGTGATCTGCAGGGCATAGGCCGGCGGGATGGTGAGGGGGCCGAGCGGGTCCAGCAGCCACTTCGGCGCTTTTTTCAGGATACCGGGAGAAGCCAATGGGAGGATATCGGTGAATGCGAAGGCTCCGGCATTCCCGGCCGAAGCCCCAGCGGCGGGACCTTCGCGGTCGATGACCGTTACGGAAAGCCCCCGCGCTTGTGCCATCAGGGCCGTAGATAGGCCGATGACTCCGGCCCCGATCACGATGACTTTCATGTCAGGCGGCGTACTTCCGTGCCTCGGGCTGCTTGGCCCAATCGGCATACCAGGAGTCGAACATCCGCAGTTGCGCTTCGATGAAGCCCTTCTGGCTGGCCGACAGCTCATCGCCCTCGGTGAAGTGGTGAGTGTAGGCGGCTTCACCCCGAAGGACCATCATGTGCTTGAAGAACAACACCAGATCCGGCCCGGCGTCGACTTCCGACAGAACCTGCATCGCACTGTCCAGCTCATACGCCAGCCGCCGCGCCTCGGCGTCGCCCTGCTGGGCGGCCTTGCACAGCGAGACCAGGTGCAGCACCTCACGCGGGAGGACGTTGCCGATCCCGGTGATCGCGCCGTTGGCGTTGCAGTTCACGTAACCGTGGTAGACGGCAGTATCGACACCGATCATCAGCTTGAGGTCCGGCGACGCGCCGGTGATCGCGTTGGCAGCGTAGGACAGGTCATCATAGCCGCCGAATTCCTTGAAGCCGACCAGGTTCGGATGCTCGGCCCGGATCTGGAAGAAGAGCTCGGCCTTGGTGGAATAGCCGTAGTAGGGGCTGTTGTAGATCACGGCGGGAAGGTTGGGGGCAGCCGAGAGGACCGCCTTGAAGTGGAGCCGCTGCGCCGCGACAACGGTCCCGCGCGACAAGAGGCGGGGGATGACCATCAGGCCATGTGCGCCAACCTTCTGGGCATGGGTGGCAATGGCGGCGGAGGAGGCTGTATTTACGGCCCCGGTGCCGACGACGACCTTGATCCCGGCTTTCACCAGACGCTCCACCCCCTCCATCCGCTGTTCGGTGGTGAGCAAGGGCCAGTCGCCCATCGAGCCGCAGT
>JANOCQ010000036.1:0-9840 GCA_031412255.1 Paracoccaceae bacterium
GTGGCCCCCAGGATGCGGCCCAGCTTGGCGCGCAGAAGTTCGGCCGCGTCGGGGTTCTTCTTCTGTGGCATGATGCTGGAGCCGGTGGTCCACCGGTCCGACAGCCGGACAAAGCGGAACTGCGCGCTGGACCAGATCACCAGCTCTTCGGCAAAGCGCGACAGGTGCATGGCGCAGATGCTGGAAGCACACAGGAACTCCAGCGCGACGTCGCGGTCGCTGACCGAGTCCAGACTGTTCGCGGTGGGGCGGTCGAAGCCCAAGGCCTGCGCGGTCATGTGGCGGTCGATGGGGAACGAGGTCCCTGCCAAGGCAGCAGCGCCAAGGGGACATTCGTTCATGCGCTTGCGCGCGTCCTCGAACCGGGACCGGTCGCGGGCCAGCATCTCGACATAGGCCATCATGTGGTGGCCCCAGGTAACCGGCTGCGCGGTCTGCAGGTGGGTGAAACCTGGCATGACCCAATCCGCCCCAGCCTCGGCCTGGGCCAGGAACGCCTGCATCAGCCCGGTCAGCCCGGCGATGGCCTGGTCGCACTGGTCGCGGACCCAAAGCCGGAAATCCACGGCCACCTGGTCGTTGCGCGACCGCCCGGTGTGCAGGCGCTTGCCCGCCTCGCCGATGCGGTCGGTCAGACGCGCCTCGATGTTCAGGTGGATGTCTTCAAGCTCGGGCGTGAAGGGAAACTTTCCGGCCTCGATCTCTGACAAGATCGCGAGGAGGCCTTCCCCAATCGCCTGTGCATCCATATCAGTGATGATGCCTTGTGCGGCCAGCATCGCCGCATGGGCCCGACTGCCTGCGATGTCCTGGGCATAAAGCCGCTGGTCAAACCCGATCGAGGCGTTGATCGCCGTCATGATCGCGTCCGGCCCGCTGGCAAAGCGCCCGCCCCACATGGTATTGGCGGCTTTGGGATTGCGGGCGTCGGACATGTTCGGGCCTATGGAGTGAGAAACGTGCGGAAATTGCTGGTTGTCCTCTACACGGCCTTCCTGATCGGTGCAAACCCGGTGGTGGCCGATGTCGCATCGCTGCGGGACGGCGACATGAAGAAGCTAGCCCTGCACGATGCACCAGTTGTCATTCCCGAGGCTGTGCTGCTGGACGCAGACGATGCAGAGCATTCGCTGGCCGATTTCCGGGGCAAATGGGTCGTCCTGAACTTCTGGGCCACCTGGTGCGCGCCCTGTCGGCATGAGATGCCCTCACTGGACAGATTGCAGGTGGCAATGCCCGATCTTGCGGTGGTTCCCGTTGCCACAGGCCGAAATGCGGTCGAAGGGATCAAGCGGTTTTTCGAAGAAGCCGAGATCAAGTCCCTGCCAATCCTGCGCGATCCGAAGTCTCAACTTGCGCGTGGGATGGGCGTCATGGGTCTTCCGGTCACGGTCATCCTCAACCCCGAGGGCCAAGAGGTCGCCCGGCTGATCGGGGATGCGGAATGGGACAGTGACAGCGCCAAGGCGGTGCTGGCCGCGCTGATGGCGGGTCAGTAGCCTAGTCCAGCAGGCGGGGATCAAAGCTGAAGGGCTCGATCCGCAGGATGGCGACACGGTCCATATCGGAATGTCTCGGGTTCAGAACGACGTTGGCTTCTAGGGGCACGACATTGCTTGGAACACTCAACGCCACACACTCCAGGCTTTCCAGCCAGGCGTCCCCCAATGGGCGGGTCTTCTCCTCGGGCATCGTGCCGGGAAAGCCCGACAGTTTGCACATCTCGTCAGGCAGCTCATATTCCACTGCGGACTGGGCAGGGGTATGACCCTTGCGGCGCTGGTCGCGGGGCAGGTTCACCAAGACTTCCAGCGCCGCAAGGGCCAGAGACGAAGCACAGTAGACGGCCGGTCTGCCGGGGCTGTTCCAGCGCCCGCCGTGCTGCTTGGTTCCCTCGCCGGACAGGCCGGGAAGCTGTTCGGGTTCCACCAGTTGCCACAGTCGCACGTTCGTTTCTCATTCCGCTGATCCGTGGAGAGTCAGCGGCGCAAAGCAGAATTTGTTCCCGTCAGAGGTCGAACGTCGCAAACACCGGGACATGGTCGCTAGGTTGCTCCCAGCCACGCACCGGACGAAGAATACGGCTGGAATGGGCGGCATTCGCAATGTCCGGGGTTGCCCAGACATGGTCCAGCCGCCGTCCCTTGTCGGCGGCGTTCCAGTCCGGGGCACGGTAACTCCACCAGCTGAAAAGCCTGCCCTCGGGGATGTCCTTGCGGGTAATGTCCTGCCAGGCGCCCGTCTCCATCACCTGGGCAAGGTGATCGATCTCGACCGGGGTTTGGCTGACGATCTTCGACAGCGCCTTGTGGTCCCAGACGTCATCTTCGCGTGGGGCAATGTTCAGATCGCCAACCAGGATCGCCCGGTCCGGCTTCTGCCAGTGAAAATGGTCGCGCATCTCGGTCAGGTAGTCCAGCTTCTGGCCGAACTTCACGTTGACCTCACGGTCGGGGATATCGCCGCCCGCGGGCACATAGCAGTTGTGGATGGTGACACCGTTTTCAAGCTGGGCCGAGACGTGGCGGGCGTGCCCAAGCTGGGCAAAGTCGCGTTCGCCGGCATCCATGATCGGCAACTTGGACAGGATCGCAACGCCGTTGTAGCCCTTTTGGCCGCGGGCGACGATGTAGCGGTAGCCAAGCGCCTGGAACTGCGCGAGCGGGATGTTCTCGACCGGACTCTTGCATTCCTGAAGGCACAGGATGTCCGGGGACTCCTCGGTCAGCAGCCGTGAAACCAAAGCCTCGCGGAGACGGACGGAATTGATGTTCCAGGTGGCGAGGGTAAAGGGCATTGCGGGCTCCGAAGGCTGCGGCGGCCGACCCTAAGGCCGACCGCCGCAAGTCTCAAGGCCGCACGGATCAGTCGGTGACGGTGAAGGTGCCCAGTTCGCACAGGTTCTGGGTCTGCTCGACTTCGCCACCTTCCACCGACACGAAGCGCATGTCGTAGTCGCAGACTTCCAATCCGTCGGCGATCGTGACGTCACCGGACACACCGGGTTCGACCGTGGTCAGCAGAATGTTTTCGCCCCACTGGTCTTCGCCGACAGGCGACACATACATTTCGGTCAGCGTGTGGGTGCTGTCGTTGACCAAGGTGAAGACCAGGTCTTCAGCCATGACAGGTGCCGCAGCAAGGGTGAAAAGTGCAGCAGCGAAAGCGATACGCATGGATATCTCCGGTGATTTGCCCGCAGCCTGTCTGCGGTTGATGTGCTTCTAGCCGGGGAAATGTGCAAAGCCCATGGCGCTGGCGCGCCGTGACAGTGGCATTTGCCACGCGGTTCGAAATCGGAAAAAAAAGGCCGGGCAAGAAGCCCGGCCAGGTCCAACAGGGAGGATGCCGCGCCATAACCCCGACGCGACCAGGGGAACCATCTGCACAACCGGTGCATGCGAGAAAGGTAGCAAGCGATTCCGGCAACAATAAGCCCTAAGCGGCAAGATTTCTTGTTTGTTGCATGGCGGTCGCAATCATCTTGCTGCCTTGGCAAAGACTGGCCTAAGCCACCAGCCGGTAGCCTCCGCTCTCGGTCACCAGAAGCCGCGCATTCGAGGGATCAGGCTCGATTTTCTGGCGAAGGCGGTAGATGTGCGTCTCAAGCGTGTGCGTCGTGACACCTGCGTTGTAGCCCCAGACCTCGTGCAGCAGCACGTCCCGAGCCACCACGCCGCTGGTCGAGCGGTAGAGGTACTTCAGGATGTTGGTTTCCTTCTCGGTCAGGCGGATTTTCTTGTCCTTCTCGTCCACCAGCATCTTCTGCGCGGGCTTGAAGGTATAGGGCCCAAGCTGGAACACCGCGTCTTCCGACTGTTCATGCGTCCGCAACTGCGCGCGGATGCGGGCCAGCAGGACCGGGAACTTGAAGGGCTTGGTCACATAGTCGTTGGCCCCGGCATCGAGGCCCAGGATCGTATCGCTGTCGGTGTCATGTCCGGTCAGCATCAGGATGGGGCATTTCACACCCTGCTTGCGCATCCGGCGGCACAGCTCACGACCGTCGGTGTCCGGCAGGCCGACATCCAGGATCACCAGGTCAAAGAGGCCAGCCTTGACCTTCTCCATGCCATCGGCACCGGTCCCGGCTTCGAAGACGTCGAAGTCCTCGGTCATTACCAACTGCTCGCTCAGTGCTTCGCGCAGGTCATCGTCGTCGTCGACGAGCAGGATTTTACGCAGTCCGGCCATAGGTGCCTCCCTTGCTTCTGCTGACGAGATGCGCCCCGATCACGAACCCCGCAAGATTTGCTACCAAATGCTCACGCGGACGTGTCGGTTCCGCGGGCAATGTTTCAAATCTCAGGTGGCATTCTTCTTTTCCAGTTCAGTCAACACCGCATCCAGCTGATCTTCCGTCCAGCCTTCGCGCACCGCCTGGCTAAGGAAATCGGCCATTGTCCGGGGCGCAAGGCCACCGACAGGGGGGTTGCGGTCCAGGTTGGTCGGGAAGGGATAACCCTCCGCAGTGGCGGCAATGACGTTCGCCACGTCAATCCTTTGCCCTCCCTGTCGCAGCACCGGGAAAACAGCACGGCTCATGCTTGCGCGGTCCACGGACTCCATCGCCCGCCCGAATGCCGAGGAGACCTGAAGCAGGTTGACCATCCGGAAGCGGTCCGTCGTCCGGTTCGTCCCCGCCCCATGCATGACCGCGGGATTGAAGAACAGCGCATCCCCCTTGGCCAGCGGCAACTGGACATGGTGCCTTGCGAAATGCTCCTGAAACTCCGGACGTGAGAAGGCGAGGTAGCCCTCGTGGAACTGCTGCGAGAAGGGCAGCATCATCGTCGGCCCCGTCTCGACCGGCATGTCACAATGCGCCACCGCCCCTTGCAGTGTCAGGAGGGGAGAGATGCCGTGGATATGGGCCGGAAACCGCGCCATCTGCTCGGGCGACATGAAGCCCAGGTGATAGTCCCGGTGCGGCACCTGCGCAGCACCACCCGGGTTCACCCGGTTGACCTGAGCGGTCATCTGGTAGGCAGGCCCAAGCCAGGCCTCGGACGCCAGCGCCAGCGCGTTCGCGCTGTAATATGCGGCGAAGTTCTCCGGGTCTGCCAGGCAGTGCTTCTCCAGCGAGTTCCAGATCCGGTCATTCGCCCCCGGTTTGGCGAAGTGGTCACCCCCGCCCTGGTTGGCCGCTTTCTCTTCGGCGATGATGGCTTCGAAGATCGCGCTGGCGCGGTCGACGATGCCGGCATCGGGCAATGCGTCGCGGATCACCACGATCCCCGGCCCATCGGCGAAGGCCCAGGCCCACTCGGCAGTCAGCAAGCGGCGGGCCTGCGGGTCGCGGGCCGCCGCGGCGACCGTCTCGCCGCTGTAGATCGGGATGTTCTGCAGCACTTCCACCGCGTGGGGCACGTCCTCCACCTGGGTCCGCTGCCCGACCTGTGCCTTGAATAGGTCGAACTCACCGCTGTCGGCACAGATCCAGACTGGGCGGCGGGTGGGGCGGGCGGGGGCGTTCATCGGTATAGCTCCTGTCTTGGTCGCGCCCAGACTGGCGCGTGATGCGGCGGGCGACAACGGGAATCGTCGGCAGCACCGATGCGCAAAGGCTTCCGCCTCGGGCGAATGAGGCCTAGATAGGGGGCATGTCGCTTGGTCTATCTGTCCCCGAACGCCTGACCCGCGCCCGTGCCGACCTGCGCATGGGGGTGCCGGTGATATTGTGTGGTGCAGAAGGAGCTGCTCTTTTTGCCGCGGTCGAGACGCTGGATGCGGCGCGGCTGGCGGACCTGCGTGGCTTCGGGACGACCGTGCTGGCAATCACCGCGCGCCGGGCCGAGACGCTGAAGGCTCGCGCCTATGACGGCGATCTTGCAAGGATCGTCCCCCCGGCCGATACGGGGTTGGACTGGCTGCGCTCGGTGGCGGACCCGGCGGACGACCTGCGGACGCCGATGAAAGGGCCGCTGCAATCGATGCGCGAAGGTCCTTCCGATCTCGCGCGGGCGGCACTGGGACTGGCGAAGGCGGCCCATCTGCTTCCAGCCGCGCTTTTGGTATCGGTGCCGGATGCCCTGACTTTGGCCGGGGCGAATGGTCTGACGCTGCTGGTGCTTGAAGAGATCGCCTTCGCTCTGGCCGTCCTGCCGCCAATGGCGGAGGTCGTGTCGGCCCGGGTGCCTCTTGCCGCCTCCAGTGCCGGCCGGGTGCATGTCTTCCGGCCAGACGATGGCGGAGAGGAACACTACGCCATCGAGATCGGCCGCCCCGACCGGTCCAGACCCGTGTTGGCCAGATTGCACTCGGCCTGTTTCACCGGCGACGTGCTTGGGTCATTGAAGTGCGATTGCGGGCCACAGCTTCGCGCAGCGCTGGCGCAGATGGGCCAAGAGGGCGATGGGATGCTGCTGTATCTGAACCAGGAGGGTCGCGGGATCGGCTTGGCCAACAAGATGCGGGCCTATTCGCTGCAGGACCAGGGGTTCGACACGGTCGAGGCCAATCACCGGCTGGGATTCGAGGATGACGAACGCGACTTCCGCATCGGGGCGGAAATTCTGCGGAAACTTGGGTTTTCGTCGGTTAGGTTGCTCACCAACAACCCCAAGAAACTGACGATGATGGAAGGTTGCGGCCTGCACGTCACGGAACGCGTGCCCCTACATGTCGGTGAAACGGCGGAAAACCGGGCCTATCTGGCAACCAAGGCCGCGAAATCGGGGCATCTCTTTTGAAGCCGACGGATCTGGTGGTTACGCCGATGGGACTGCGGTTCCTCGGCCGGGTACTTCCCTGTTCCATCGGTCGCGGGGGAATCGTCGCGGCATCTGCCAAGCGCGAGGGCGACGGAGCGACGCCGGCGGGGGTGCATCGGCTGGTCGGGATGCTTTACCGCCCCGACCGCTTGACGCGCCCCGCCGACTGGGCGCTGCCCACCGGACCGTCGGACCTGTGGTCGGACGATCCCAGGGACGAGGACTACAATCTGATGGTGCGCGCGCCGCACCCTTTCAGCCACGAGCGATTAAGACGGCCTGATCCGATCTATGACCTTGTCATCATCACTGACTGGAACTGGCCCCATGCGGAACCCGGTCGGGGCTCGGCTATCTTCGTCCACGAGTGGCGTCGCCCAGGCGCGCCCACGGCGGGCTGCGTTGCTCTTTCGCGCCATGACCTGAACTGGATCGCGCCGCGCATCATCCACCAGACCCGGCTGGTAATACGGCCGTAGCCCCCTTTCCGAAACGCTTTGGGTTGCCTAATCTGCACCCAATTCGGGAGGATTCGATGCCGGCATCACACAGCGCAGATGACGAGGTTTTCGAACTGCGACTTGCCCGCTCCGCCGATGACCTGTTCCCGATGCTCGAGGCCCTGTACGGAACCCATCGCGACTATCCAGCCTTCCGCGACAAGCTGGTGAAGGTGTTGAGAGACGGCTGGGCCGACCGACCGCCCGACCTAAAGCGCCTGGACCTGCGACGGGACCTGTCGCCGGACTGGTTCCAGCGCTCGGACATGGCGGGCTATGTCTTCTACATCGACCGGTTCAACGGCTCGTTGCAGGGAGTGCTGGAGAAGCTGGACTACCTTCAGGACCTCGGCGTCACCTATGTCCATCTGATGCCCTGCCTGAAGCCCCGACCCGGCGATTCAGACGGCGGCTACTCGGTCATGGACTACCGGCAGATCAACCCTGCCTTCGGGACGATGGCGGATTTCGAGGCCGTAACCGCCGCTCTGCGAGCGCGGGGCATGTCTCTGTGCGTCGATCTCGTGCTGAACCACACCGCGAAGGAGCATGCCTGGGCGAAGAAGGCGGCTCAGGGGAATGCGAAGTATCAGGACTACTACCTGATGTACGACTCTCCGGACCTGCCGACGCTGTATGAACAGACCTTGGTCGAGGTCTTTCCCGACAACGCTCCCGGCAACTTCACCCATTATCCCGAGATCGGCAAATGGGTCTGGACCACCTTCAACGAACACCAGTGGGATCTGAACTGGGCCAACCCGGCGGTATTCCTCGAAATCGTCGAGGTCATGCTGTTCCTGGCCAACAAGGGCGTCGACGTGCTGCGGCTGGATGCGGTGGCTTTCATGTGGAAGCGGCTGGGCACCCGCTGCCAGTCGGAGCCCGAGGTTCACATGATCCTTCAGGCGCTGCGGGCCTGTTCGCGCATCGCTTCGGCTGGTGTGATCCACCTGGAGGAAGCCATCGTCGCGCCCGCCGAGATGCTGCCCTATCTCGGCCGGGGTCGGCATGACGGCAAGGAAGGCAACCTCGCCTATCACAACAGCCTGATGGTTCAGTTCTGGTCTTCGCTGGCCACGCGGGACACGCGGTTGATGACGCATGTTCTGGGGACCCACTTCCCGGACCGGCTGACCAACGCGACCTACGCGACCTACATCCGCTGCCACGACGACATCGGCTGGGCGGTGACGGACGAGGATGCGGCGGCGGTGGGGGTTTCGGGGCATGGGCACCGGGGCTTCCTGTCAGACTTCTACGAAGGCACCTTCCCCGGCACTTTCGCCAAGGGCGCGCTGTTTCAGGTCAACGAGGCGACCGGAGACAAGCGGATCTCGGGGTCGTTTGCCTCACTGGCGGGGCTGGAGACGGCGCGGGACGCAGGGGAAGCGGATCTGGCGGTGCAAAGGATCCTGATGGGGCACGCGCTGATCGCGGTCTGGGGCGGGATACCGCTGATCTACATGGGGGATGAACTGGCGCTGACGAACGACTACGGCTACCTGGGCAACCCGGACCACGCGCATGACAGCCGGTGGATCCACCGGCCAAGGATGGACTGGTCCCTGGCGGCGGTTCGCGACGAGGCTGACACACCCTCGGCGCGGGTTTTCCGCGGGGTCCGGCATATCCTGGCGCGGCGGCGGGCGACGGGGGAGCTGCACGCGGCCCACCCGGTGCGGGTGGTGGGGTCGGGAAACGATGCGGTGCTGGCGGTCCAGCGGGTCGCGCCGACGGGGGTGCTTCTGGGACTTTTCAACTTCACCGAACATTGGCAGCACCTGCCGGAGGGGTGGGTGCGCGACCTGGGGGTCGGCCGGATGTGGGACGCGCTGTCCGAGGCAGAGGTCGGTCTGCATGGGGGGCAGGTCGTGCTGCCGCCCTATGCGAGGGTCTGGCTTCTATAGCTGTCCACGGTGGACACTTTTGGATTATCGTTCAATAACAGATTGATGCGCGCGGGCGTTAGGGATTTGTTAATCCGGGAGAACGGATGCCCCGCGGGCTGTTCGCATCAGGTCTGGTAAGTCCGCGCGCCGAAGATCGCGCTGCCGACGCGGATGTGGGTCGCGCCGTGGGCCACGGCGGCGTCGAAGTCGCCGCTCATCCCCATCGAGAGGCCCGTCAGCCCGTGATCCGCCGCCATCCGCGCCAGCATGGCGAATTGGGGGGTGGAGTCCTGATCCTCGGGCGGGATGCACATCAGGCCGACGGGGGAGAGGTCCATCGCACGGCAGTCGCGCAGGAACCCCTCCAGATCGGCAGGCAGAACACCGGCCTTCTGCGGCTCTGCGCCGGTGTTCACCTGGACGAACAATTGCGGCAAGGACCCGCGCGCCTGACCCAGGCTGGCAAGCTTCTGCGCCAGCGAGGGCCGGTCCAGCGTATGGATCGCATCGAAAAGATCCACGGCGACCTTGGCCTTGTTGGTCTGCAAGGGACCGATCATGTGCAACTCCAGCGGGCCGTAGTGGTCGCGCCAGGCGGGCCACTTGCCGGCAGCCTCTTGCACGTAGTTTTCGCCAAAGACGCGGTGGCCCTGATCCAGCACGGCGAGCACCCGGTCGAGCGGTTGCAGCTTGCTGACCGCGATCAGCCGTAGGCTTTCGGCGCTGCGATGGGCG
>JANOCQ010000037.1:0-8158 GCA_031412255.1 Paracoccaceae bacterium
CTTGCGAAAAAGCCCGGTATATATCGGGAAATGCATCTTCAGGTCCTGGACCTGCACCAGTGGTGTTGACTGTGCGTCAAGCATGGGCGGGCTCCTGCAGGGCAGGGGCCACCCAGTGGCAGGCGACGTCGTGACCGTGACCAATGGTTGCGCCGTCGATGGCGCGACGGGCCGGATTCAAAGCATCGCAGGTGTCGAAGCGGTGCTCGCAGCGGGCGCGGAACGGGCAGGCGGTCAGCGGGCCGGTCAGGATCGGCGGCTGGCCCTCGATCACCTTCAGCCGGGTGGTCCGCGGGCCGGTGATGCGCGGGATCGTCTGCAAAAGTGCGCGGGTGTAGGGGTGTTGCGGGTTGGCGAAAAGCTCGCGCACCGGAGCATGTTCGACCACTTGGCCGCCGTACATGACCAGGACACGGTCGGCGATGCCGGCGATCACGCCAAGGTCATGGGTGATCCAGATGATTGCCATGCCAAGCTTGCGACGGAGTTCTTTCACCAGTTCCAGGATCTGGGCCTGGATCGTGACATCCAGCGCGGTGGTCGGCTCATCGGCAATGAGCACGTCAGGGTCGCAGGCCAGCGCGATGGCGATCATCACGCGCTGGCGCATACCGCCGGAAAACTGGTGCGGATAATGGTAAAGCCGGTTTCGCGCATCCGAGATGCCGACCAGATCCAGAAGCTCGACTGCGCGGGTCTCGGCCTGGGCCCGAGACATCCCCATGTGCTTCATCAGCGGTTCCATGATCTGGTTGCCCAGAGTGAAAACCGGATTGAGGCTGGTCATCGGGTCCTGGAAGACGAAACCCACCTTGGCACCGCGGACGGACCGCAATTCCTCGTCCGACATTGCCAAAAGGTCACGCCCGTTCAAAAGCGCCTTGCCCCCGCGGATATCGGCCGGTGGGGACGGCAGGAGCCTCAGAAGCGACATCATCGTCACGGACTTGCCCGACCCGCTTTCGCCCACGACGCCCAAGAGCTCCCCGGGCTTGAGATGGAAGCTTACATCATTCACGGCGTGGATTTCTCCGCCGCGGGTGCGGAAAACGGTCTTGAGGTCCCTGACATCAAGGACGGACGCGGCCGGTTCGGCCATTCAGTTCTCCCCGCGACGTTTTAGGTCTTGTTATTATTGGCTGATTTTACAGCCCTACGGCCTGTTGCCGTTATCGTGTATTCAACTCTTTACGATTCTCGACCTTCTATCAATCCCGATTTGCCGCGCGATTCCACAGTGTTGTACCGGCGTTCTGACCGATATGTGCTTCAATCTGCCAGATATTCTAACGACAGGCTGGCCACCAGATGTAGGTTTGGCAAGGGAAATCGCGATGACCATACTGACGCCGCGTCAGATTCTGGATCAGTTGGTCAGTTTTCCGACGGTCAGCCGCGATTCGAATCTGGCGCTGGTCGATTGGCTGGAAACCTACCTGGTAGGCCAGGGCGTGAAGTGCTTCCGCCACTGGAACGAGGATCGGCAGAAAGCGGCGCTGATCGCCCATGCCGGCCCTTGGGTCGAGGGGGCGGTGGTCCTTTCGGGGCATACGGACGTGGTGCCGGTGGAGGGGCAGGCCTGGACCTCGGACCCCTGGACGGTCGTGGAACGCGACGGGCGGCTATACGGGCGCGGGACCTGCGACATGAAGGGTTTCGTCGCGCTGGCGGTCTGGTCGGCAGTCGAAGCGCAGCGTCGGGGCGTGGCGCAGCCGGTGCAACTGGCGCTGTCCTATGACGAGGAGGTTGGGTGCACGGGCGCGCCGCCGATGATCGAGACGATGCAGGGCGTGGTGCCAAAGGGGGCCATCGCGCTGATCGGCGAGCCGTCGCGGATGAAAGTCATCACGGGGCACAAGGGCGGTACGGGCTATAATGTGCATGTGAAGGGGTTCGAGGTGCATTCCTCGCTCTTGCCCGAGGGGGTTTCGGCGGTGATGGAGGCGGCGCGGCTGATCTGTTGGATCAACGACCACAACGACGAGATCCAGGCGCGGCCTCGGGGAGCGATCGGGGGGCGGTTCCAACCGCCCTTCACCACGCTGCACGTCGGGCGCATCCAGGGCGGAACGGCGGACAACATCACGGCGGCGGACTGCCGGTTCGCGGTCGAGATGCGCTGCGTGCCGGATGATGATGCCGAGGTGCACGCCGGGGCCTTCCGGGCCGAGGCGCAGCGGCTGGATGCGGCGCTGAAGGCGCGGCGGCCTGAGGCTGGGGTAAAGCTGGAGAAGTTCTTCGACGTCTCGCCCTTGCGTCCGGAGGTTGATGGCCCGGCAGAGGCGCTGGCGCGGGCGCTGACCGGGGAGAATGCGACCGGGGTGGTATCGTATGGCACCGAAGCCGGGCAGTTCCAGGACGCAGGGTATTCGGCGGTGGTGATCGGGCCGGGCGACATCGCCCAGGCGCATCAGGCGGATGAATATCTGGAGCTCAGCGAATTCCAGGCCGGGCAAAGGTTCATGGAGCGGCTTCTGGAGCGGTTGCAGTGAGCTTTCCGATTTCGGAGGCCTTGCCGGTTCGGTTTTCCGCAGCTCTGCCCGCACGGGCCGATGTCGTGGTCGTCGGCGGCGGGGTGATCGGGGTGATGACGGCCTGGTTCCTGCGCGAAAAGGGCCTGTCCGTCGTCGTCCTTGAAAAAGGCCGGATCGCGGGCGAACAATCGGGCCGCAACTGGGGCTGGGTGCGCCAGCAGGGGCGGGACCCCGCCGAGTTGCCGATCATGGTGGAAAGCCTGTCGATCTGGAAGCAGTTGGCATTGCAGATGGGCGACGGGCTGGGCTTCAAGCAGACCGGCGTCCTTTATCTGGCGAAGACCGAGGCGGAGATCGCCGGCTTCGAAGCCTGGACCGAACATTCCCGTGCGCACCAGCTGGACACACGGCTTTTGACGGCCGGCGAGACGGCAGGGATGCTTAAGGGCGCGGCGGCACTGTGGAAGGGCGGGCTTTTCACGGCTTCAGATGCGCGTGCGGAGCCGTGGGTGGCGGTTCCGGCACTGGCGGCTGTGGCCGAGGCGAGCGGCGTGGTGATCCGCGAGGGCTGTGCGGTGCGGGGGCTGGACCTGGCGGCGGGTAAGGTTGCTGGAGTGGTTACGGAGTTGGGGCGGATCGCCTGCGATCACGTCGTCGTCGCGGCAGGGGCCTGGTCGCGACTGTTCCTGGGCAATCTGGGCATCCGCATTCCGCAACTTTCGGTCCTCGCGTCGGTCGCTTCAACCGAACCCATTCCGGAAATTTTCCCAGGCAACGCAGCGGATGACGACTTTGCCTTTCGCAGGAGAGCGGATGGGGGTTATTCCATTGCCCCCGGAGCGCGGCATGACTTCTTCATTGGACGGGATGCGGTTCGAAGCTTCGGCGTCTATCGGCCTGTTCTGAAAAAGGATTTTCGGTCCACCAACTTTCAGGCTGCCGCGCCGAAAGGCTTTCCGGACGCATGGGGCACGCCGCGCCGATGGTCACTGGACGAAAAAACCCCATTTGAGCAGCAGCGGGTCCTGAACCCCGCCCCGAACATGCAGACCCTTGCCATGGTGCAGGACAGTTTTGCGAAAGCCTTTCCCGCGCTGGGGCGCCCGAAGCTGAAGGCGGCTTGGGCGGGGATGATCGACAGCCTGCCCGATGTGGTGCCGATCGTCGATCATGCGCCGATCTTGGGGCTGACCATCGCCACGGGCATGAGCGGCCATGGCTTCGGTATCGGGCCGGGCATGGGCCGCGTCGTAGCTGACCTGGTGACGGGACGGCCCGTCGGGCATGACCTGGGCCGCTTCCGCCTGGCGCGCTTCAGCGACGGCAGCCCGATCCGGCCCGGCCCAAGCCTTTAGGCGACAGTGGCCGGATAGCCTGCCCGGTCCAGCGCCTTGATCAGGTCGGACGCCGGGGCAGAGCCGGTCACCTCGACCTCGCGGGTGGAGAGATCGACTTACACCGCTCCCGCCTGAGGAACGGAGCCAAGTGCAGTTTCGACCGTTGCCTTGCAGTGGTTGCAGGACATGTCGGGAACGGAAAGTCTGGTCATGGAGTATCCTCTCTGCCGCCGATTGGTTCCGACCAGACCCGCCACGTCAAGGGGTTGCAATCGCGGTGACGTATCCGTGCCGATCTGCCTTCAATATCGCCGAATCACGTTTCCAAAACGCTTTAAATCACTTAGGCAGACTTATTGTTTGCGGTAGCAGGAGCCATCCGACCGACCGTGCCCGAAAGCTCGCTTGACCGCCGCCCGAAGGCGCTTAGGCTTTCTCTGGAGTAGACCTTGCTGGATAAATCCGTGACCGACCTTAGCGTGACCCCGAACATTCTGCAGGCCAGCGTCCTGCGCCATCTGACCTTTACCGTGGGCAAGGATGCCCCACACGCCAGCGCCCATGACTGGCGCATGGCGTTGAGCCACGCGATCCGTGACCAGATCGTCGAGCCCTGGTTTGCCTCGACCCGCCGCACCTGGGCCGAGGATCGCAAGCGCGTTTATTACCTTTCGATGGAGTTCCTGATCGGGCGGATCCTGGAAGATGCGATGATCAACCTGGGGCTCTACGACATGGCTGCCGAGGCGATGGCGCATTTCGGGCAGGATATCCGGGTGGTCATCGATGACGAACCGGACGCGGCTTTGGGCAACGGGGGCCTGGGGCGGCTTGCGGCCTGTTTCATGGAATCGATGGCGACGCTGGGCTGCCCGGCCTATGGCTACGGCATCCGCTACGAGCATGGGCTTTTCCGCCAGCACTTCGATCAGGGGCGCCAGATCGAGACTCCGGAGAACTGGCTCGCACAAGCGCATCCGTGGGAATTCGCGCGGCCTGAAAGCCGCTATACCATCGGCTTCAAGGGCCATGTCGAAACCCGGGACGGTCGTGAAACCTGGTATCCGCAAGAGACTGTGACGGCAGAGGCGTTCGATACACCCGTCGTTGGCTGGCAGGGGAAGTGGGCCAATACGCTGCGGCTTTGGGGTGCAAAGGGGACGACAAACTTCGACCTCGACCGCTTCAATCGGGGCGATTACACGGCAGCGGCGGAACCTGAGACGCTGGCGCGGACCTTGAGCCGCGTGCTTTATCCCGACGACACGACCTATCAGGGCAAGGAACTGCGCCTCAAGCAGGAGTTCTTCCTGACCTCGGCTGCCTTGCAGGACATCCTGCGACGGTTCCTGTCGAACCATTCCGATTTGCGCGCGCTGCCCCGGCATGTGGCGATCCAGATGAACGACACACATCCGGCCATCGCGGGGCCAGAGCTGATCCGGCTTCTGTCGGACGATCATGGCTTGTCCTTCGACGAAGCGCTGACCATCGCGCGGGCCTGTCTGGGGTATACCAACCACACATTGTTACCGGAAGCGCTTGAAAAATGGGCGACTTTCACCTTCGGCAACGTTTTGCCGCGCCACATGCAGATCGTCGAGAAGATCGACAGCTGGCACCGCCGGGCCTATCCTGGCCGACCGCATTACGTGGGCATCGTCAAGCACCAGGAAGTGCGTATGGGCGAACTTGCATTCATCATGAGCCACAAGGTCAACGGCGTCTCGGCGCTGCATTCGGACCTGGTGAAGAAGAACCTTTTCCCAGAGTTGAACGCCTTGCACCCCGGTCGGATCATCAACCAGACCAACGGTGTCACGCCCCGGCGCTGGTTGCGCATGGCGAATCGGCCCTTGTCGACGCTGATTTCCAACAGCATCGGGCCGGGCTGGGAAGCCGACCTTGACCGACTGCGTGCGCTGGAGCCTCTGGCCGAGGACGCCGGGTTCAAGGCTGAGTTTGCAACGTCCAAACGAGAGAACAAGGTGCGGCTCTCGAACTGGATCGGGCGCGAGATGGGGGTCCAGGTTTCGCCCGACGCGATGTTCGACGTGCAGATCAAGCGCATCCATGAATACAAGCGCCAGCTTCTGAACATCCTGCAGACCGTCGCCCATTGGCAAAGGGTCCGGGCGAACCCTACGGCGGGCTGGGTGCCCAGGGTCAAGGTATTTGGCGGCAAGGCGGCTCCGGGCTATGCGGTTGCCAAGGAAATCATTCGGCTTATCAATGACGTGGCCGAGGTTGTGAACGCCGATCCGGTGACGGGCGATCTTCTGAAGATCATCTATCCGCCGAACTACAACGTGACGATGGCTGAAAGAGTGATTCCAGCGTCGGACCTGTCGGAACAGATTTCCACGGCGGGCAAGGAAGCCTCGGGCACCGGGAACATGAAGTTCATGATGAACGGGGCACTGACCATCGGGACGCTGGACGGCGCCAACGTCGAGATCCTGCAGGAGGTCGGGGCGGAGAACTTCTTCCTCTTCGGGCTTACCGCCGAGGAGGTGGCAAAGCGACGCGAGGATCCGGATCACGCCAAGAAGGCGATCGAGACGAGCCAGCCCTTGATGGACGTGTTGCAGATGATTGCCGAGGGGCGCTTCTCGCCCGAGGAGCCGGACCGGTATCACGGACTGGTTCACCGGGTCTGGCACCATGACTACTTCCTGGTAGCAGCTGATTTTGAGGCCTACCATGCAGCGCAAGGCGAGGTCGATGCAGCCTATCTCGACCGCGACCGCTGGTGGCGGATGGCAGTGATGAATACGGCGCGGAGCGGGTTCTTCTCGTCCGACCGCACGATCCGGAGCTACATGGAAGAGATCTGGCAGGCGACGTCAGCGCTTTAAGGGTCCGCAGGCTTTCGGGAGGGGAAGCATGGCTGAGACGACACTCGACAAAGGCGCGGCAGAGGCGATTGCCGGGGGCTGGCACGGTGATCCGTTCTCGGTCCTGGGCGCGCACAAACGGGGCAAGGGCTGGGAGATCACGGCCTTTGTGCCCGGAGCAGATCGGCTGTGGGTCCGAACCGGCAAGACCGAGGCCGAGGCCGTGCCATTCCCGGGTGTGCCCGCGGTCTTCACGCATCAGATGGCGCGCAAGGTCGACTACAGTTTTCGCGCGGAAGGGCATGGTTCGGCTTGGGAATTTGAAGACCCCTACCGCTTTGGCCCGGTGCTGGGCGAGATGGACGAATACCTTCTGCGAGAAGGGACTCATCGCCGGTTGTGGCAGGCGCTTGGTGCGCATGTGATGACGCATGAGGGCGTGGACGGGGTTCATTTCGCCGTCTGGGCGCCCAATGCCGAACGGGTCAGCGTGGTCGGAGACTTCAACGTCTGGGACGGGCGCCGTAACCCGATGCGTCGGCGGGGCGCGACGGGGGTCTGGGAGATCTTCATCCCCGGCCTTGGCGATGGTGCAACCTACAAGTACGAGATCAAGGGTCCGGGCGGGGCGGTGCTGCCGCTGAAGGCCGACCCGGTGGGGTTCGGCTCTGAACATCCGCCTGCAAATGCTTCCGTGGTAAGGACAATCCGGGGCGACTGGCATGATGGGGCCTGGATGGAAAGCCGGGCTGCGGCGCACACCATCGATGCACCGATCAGCGTCTATGAGGTGCATCTGGGGTCCTGGCGACGTGCGCCCGGTGACCGGATGCTCAGCTACCACGAGTTGGCCGAGCAGCTGGTGGATTATGCGGCCGACATGGGCTTCACGCATATCGAGTGTCTGCCGGTCAGCGAGTTTCCTTTTGACGGATCATGGGGTTACCAGCCCGTCGGCATGTTCGCGCCCACGATCCGCCACGGCACGCCTGAGGAGTTCCGGGCCTTTGTCGATGCCGCGCACCGCAAAGGGCTGGGCGTGATCCTGGACTGGGTGCCGGGGCATTTCCCGACCGACGCCCATGGTCTGGGCCAGTTCGACGGCACGGCGCTTTACGAACACGCCGACCCGCGTGAGGGGTTTCACCAGGACTGGAACACGCTGATCTACAACTACGGCCGGGTCGAGGTGAAGAACTACCTCGTCTCCAACGCCTTGTATTGGCTGGAAGAATACCACATCGACGGGCTGCGCGTCGATGCGGTCGCCTCGATGCTGTACCGCGACTACAGCCGCAAGCATGGCGAGTGGGTCCCGAACAAGGACGGCGGCCGCGAGAACTATGAGGCGATCGACGTCCTGCGCACGACCAACATCACAGCCTACGGCGAAGTGCCGGGGATCATGACCATTGCCGAGGAATCGACGGCGTTTCCCGGCGTGTCGCGGCCGGCGAACTGGGGAGGCCTTGGGTTTGGGTTCAAGTGGAACATGGGGTGGATGAACGAC
>JANOCQ010000038.1:0-5377 GCA_031412255.1 Paracoccaceae bacterium
GTGATGTCGCGCGCCTCGTCGACGCGCTGGACGACCGTTTCCTGGATCGACCGCGAGGACGAGGCCGAAATGGACAGCCGCGCCGTTCGGGCCCGCAGCAGCGCCGCAAGGGGCGCCAGCAGGCGCGGCGGGGCCATGTCCTCGGTCCCCGGCGTGCCGCGGACGAAGTTCTCGATCCAGTAGACCGACTGCGCCAGAATCCACAGCTGCCAGAAGCACGACAGCACGCCGACCAGGAAGACAAAGCCGATCACCCCGTTCAGAAAGGGGCTGGTGCTCACGATGTCGATGACCGTGCCATGAATCAGCCAGGCCCCCGCCCCGACCAGCAGGCAGACCAGCAGCATCGTGGTGATCGCCCGGATCGGTTGGCTGAAAGTCGTGGCGACCTCGGCACGCCCGGTGTCTGTCTGGGACATACTGCCCTCTGGTTCCCCTGCCCTGACCGCCGAGTCTAGAGAGGCTGTGGCGGAGTGCCAAGCAAAAGGTCAGGTCAGTTCACGAACGCGTTCTGCCAGCCAGTCCAAATCCGCATCGCGGATGCCCAGTTCCGCCAGATGCGCCGCCGTGGACCACAGGTACTCGCAGTTACGCCCCCGTCCGCCGCAGGCTTGCGCGATGATCTGCGCCTGTTCCTCGCGGTCAAGATGGCAGTACTGCACATGGTCGGGATCGATGACATAGGCCAGCGCGTCCAGCGCCCCGGCGTCGGTGGTGACGGCGAGTGTCCGCTCCAGATAGGCCGAGGAAACAAGTTCCCGTTCCCGAAGCGCGAACAGCGTTGCGTTTTCCTCGCCCGGTTCGACTCGGAAGGCGACGCCCGTGCAGCTTGCGCCGTCAGCCCGGTCCAACGCCAGCACAAGACCGGGGTTCTCCACGGTGCCGCGATGGTGGATCGACCGCATGCAAAAGCTGCGGTGCCAGCCGTCCAGCCGGGCGATGCGGCGTTCAGCGACCGGAAAGCCGGTATCCCAGATCAGCGATCCGTAGCCGAAGACCCAAAGCGGTTCCTGCATGACTGGTCCTGTTGCATTTGGCCCTGTAAACACCGGAGAAAGGGCAATGAAAAGGGCCGCCGGATGCGCAAGCTTCTCTTCCTGATGATCGCGGCCACGGCGCTGTGGTCGGGCTACTGGTTCGTCGGCTCGAACGCGGTGCGTGACGGGGTGGTGGCTTGGTTCGCCGATGCCTCCCGGCAGGGGATTGTCGCCGAAAACGCCGGGGTGACGGTTGCCGGCTTCCCCAACCGGTTCGACCTGACCATCGACGAGGTCAAGCTCGGCGACCCCGTATCCGGCGCGGGCTGGCAGGCGCCCTTCGTCCAGGTCTTCGCGATGACCTGGAAGCCCTGGCACATCATTGCTGCCCTGCCTCCGCAGCAGGTGGTCACCCTGCCCGACCAGGTGGTGTCTGTGGGATCCGAGGCACTGATGGCCAGCCTCCGCGCCAAACCCTCGACCGACCTGCCACTGGCCGAGATCCGGTTGGCCGGAACCTCTCTGGCCCTTGCTTCCGACCAGGGCTGGACCTTGGGCCTTGGTGAATTCACCCTGGGACTTCGTGCGGATGAGGCGCTGGGTCCGACCGGCTACGAGCTTGGCTTCGACCTTGCCCCGCTGACGCCCGACCCCGGCTTCCATGCCGCCGTAAAGGCCGTGACAATCCCCGACCTGCCACCGTCCGACCTGCCCGAAGTGATCGAAACCCTGTGGGGCAGTCTCTACCTGACCTTCTCCGCACCCCTCGACCGCAACGCAGGCGAAGCGCGGCCCTATCTGCGGCGGGCGGAGATCAACCAGTTCAACCTGACCTGGGGCACCCTGACTGCAAGTGCCAGCGGAGTGGTCGAGGCCGACGGCAACGGCTACGCGGCAGGCAAGGTGACGGTGGAAGTGACGAACTGGGACCGCCTCCCCGCGGTCCTTGTCGCAGCGGGCGTGGTGAAACCCGAGGTTGCCCCGACCATCGTGCGTGGCATGCGGGCCCTGGCCGCGCAATCCCCGGACCTGAAGGTCCTGTCGCTGTCACTGGTGCTGGAAGACGGCCGCATGAGCTTTGGGCCGTTCCCGCTCGGCCCCGCACCGCTGATGATACCGCCCTCGGGCTAGCGGCAGTACCGACCGCCCTTCCGGGCCGAGGTGTCAAAGTGGAAGTGGTCCTCGTGGTACCCGTCCGATCCGGGGCCAAGCGTCGTCATGAAATAGGTGCATCCCGCCTTGTAGATGCGTCGCAGCAGCCGGTAGTAGTCCCCCGCCACGGAAAGGACCTTCCCGTTGGACAGGATGAAGGCCGAGATGTCCACCGCCCGACCCTTGCCATGCTCGCTGATCTTCGCGCCCTTCACGTTGTTCCGGCTGCGGCAGATATAATGCGCTGCGATCTGCAATTCGACAAGCCGGCCGTCGAAAGCGGGCTGCGCCACCTCGTCCACCCAGGAATTCAGCGCCTTTGCAATCGAGCAATCGACCGTCGCCGCCTGGCTTAGCCGCACGCCCGAGACCGAGGTCACCAGCACCGGATCCTCGACCCCGCAGCCCCCGACCTTGGACTTGATCCGCGCGATCTCCTCACCCTTGATCGCAGGCACTCCACAGACCGCCCCCTTCATCGAGGCTTTCTCCCGTTTCTTCCGCCGCTCTTCCTTCTTTGACGGCGGCGCAATGGTGGCCAGATCAACCTCGTCCTGCGGCTCCTGTCCCGACAGGTCCAGGCCCGGAGCGTTCGATGTCGCTTTCAGCGCCGCGACCCTCTCCGCCAGGGCACTGGGCCGCGGGGCCGGACGCACCGACTTGGCAAGTGCCGCTTCGGGAAGGGCTGCAGTCTCGGCAGCAGGTGCGGCGGCGGTCTCCACAGCCTCTTGCACCGGAACCGCCCCATCCGGCGAAGCTGCTGGCGCAATCAGCACAGCAGCAAGCCTCGGGTTGCCCAAGGGACGGGGAGAGCGGTCGATGTCCTGCGCCCAAGCGCCCTGCCCAAGGCAAAGCGACAGCGCAAGAACAAGCACCCGCATCCGGCTCAGCCTTCTTTCGCGGGCGGTGGGGCGCGGCCAAAGTCCGGCGCGGCGGTGTCTTGCCCCGCTTCGATGATCCCGCGCCGGATTGCGCGCGTCCGGGTGAAATAGGCGTGCAGATGCTCGCCGTCGCCCATCCGGATCGCGCGTTGCAGCACGAACAGCTCTTCGGCAAAGCGGCCGAGGATATCCAGCACGGCCTCCTTGTTCGTCAGGAACACGTCGCGCCACATCACCGGGTCGCTGGCCGCAATCCGGGTAAAGTCGCGGAAACCGGCGGCGGAGTACTTGATGACTTCGGACTGCGAGACGCGGCGCATGTGGTCGGCCACCCCCACCATCGTATAGGCGATGGCATGCGGCACGTGGCTGACCACGGCCACCACCAGATCATGGTGCGCCACATCCATCGTGTCGACCTTGGCGCCCATCGCTTCGATCAAGCTGCGCAACCGGGCCAGCGCCTCCGCATCACAATCTTCGGCGGGCGTCAGCAGCCACCAGCGGTTCTGATACAGCGTCGCAAAGCCCGAGCGCGGGCCGGAATACTCCGTTCCCGCCATCGGGTGACCTGGAATGAAGTGCACGCCCGCAGGTAGGTGCGGCGCCACGGCATCCACGACAGCCTGCTTCACCGACCCCACATCCGTGACGGTGGCACCCGGCTTCAGATACGGCCCGATCTCGGCGGCAATCGCCTCCATCGCGCCGATCGGCACGGCAAGCACGACAAGGTCGGCACCCTGAACCACCTCGGCTGCCGTGTCGCAGACCCGGTCACAAAACAGCTCCTTCGCCACCGCCCGCGTCTCGGGCGACTTCGCGTAGCCGACGATTTCCCCGGCCAGTCCGCCCGCCCGCATCGCATGCGCCATCGAGGACGCGATCAGCCCCAGGCCGATCAGGGCGACGCGCTGGTAGATCATCGCACACCCTTGAACTGGGCGACCGCATGGGCGACCTGGCGGCATGAGGATTCATCGCCGATGGTGATCCGCAAGCAGTGCGGCAGCTTGTAGCCCGCCACCCGGCGCACGATCAGCCCCTGCTTCTGCAGGAAGGCATCGCAAGCCTCGGCTTCCTCCTGGCTGGCAAAGCGCGCCAGGATGAAATTCGCCATCGACGTGTCCGAGGGCACCCCGATCTCGGCAAGCGCATTGGCCAGCCAGCTGCGCATCCGGGTGTTCTCCGTCCGGCATTTGGCAACGAAATCCTGGTCGCGCACGGCAGCCTCGGCGGCCTCGAGCTGTGTCGTCGAAAGGTTGAACGGTCCCCGGATGCGGTTCAGGACGTCAATCACGTGGCGAGGCCCATAGCCCCAGCCGATCCTCAATCCGCCCAGTCCGTAGACCTTCGAGAATGTCCGGGTCATCACGACGTTGTCGCGCGCATCCACCAGGGACGCCCCACCGTCGTAACCTTCCACGTATTCCGCATAGGCTCCGTCCAGCACCAGCAGCGCCTGCGGTGGCAAGCCTTCGGCCAGCCGGGAAATCTCGGCGGCAGAAACCATCGTCCCGGTCGGATTGTTGGGGTTGGCCAGGAACACCAGCTTGGTGCGACGATTGCACGCCGCCAGGATCGCATCGACATCCGCCGTCCGTTCCCGCTCCTGCACCTCGACCGGAGTTGCGCCCACGGCGAGGGAAGAGATGCGGTACATCAGAAAACCGTGTTCGGTGAACACCACCTCATCCCGCGGCCCGGCATAAGCCTGGCACAGGAAGGTGATGATCTCGTCCGAGCCTGCGCCGCAAATGATCCGGCTCGCGTCCAGACGGTGCACCTCGGCAATTGCCGCTCGCAGGTCGGCGTGGTCGGTCACAGGATAGCGGTGCAGCGAATGGACCGTGCGCGAAAACGCCTCTTTCGCCTTGTCCGAAGGGCCGAAAGGATTCTCGTTCGAGGACAGCTTCACGACATTTGCCACGCCGGCCACATGCGCCTTGCCACCCTCGTAGAGGGCGATGTCAAGGATGCCTTGCTGCGGCTTGATCTGGTCGTTCATCTGGACCCCCGGGTTGTGGCCCCCTTTACCCGCCAAAGCGTCTCAAGGCCAGAGGGTTCAAACCCGACCAGAGGTTGTGACGCAGAGCGCTGGCGCGCAGGTCTTTCCTCTCGTCGTCGGCCTGCGCCTCCTCCTCGGCTGACGAGGGGCGCTGCCCCTCGATCTCCCCGGGATACTTTTGCAAGATGAAAGACGGCGCTTCATCTTTGTCCAAATATCCCAGCCCAAGGCAACTTCCGAGGAGGAGGCGAAGCCCGACGACGAGACAAAAGGCCTGCGCCTGCCAAGGCGCTCGATTCGAAAATCGCCGTTCAGATCGCAAGGAAGTTGGTGAACTGCCAGGGGTCCGCGTCGTCGCG
>JANOCQ010000039.1:0-2804 GCA_031412255.1 Paracoccaceae bacterium
GATGACGACGATGGCGGGGTCGCATTACTCGGTGACGCCGCATGTTCCGGGGGTTCCGGGCCGTCAAAGCCAGTTGGAAGGCCCGGCGCAGATGGCGGTAGTCCTCGCCTCGGCTGATGGGGTAACCGTGCATTTCCAGGATCACGGAGAACGGCATCTGACGCTGGCACCCGGCCTTTTCCACTAGGCGCGGGTGCGGCACTAACCCTATTCCTGACCCGCCGGGCATCGTCCGGCGGGACTTGGTCATTTCGATTCAAGCAACTGAAATATAACGTATTTTCTAGATACATTGTCGCGTTCTTGTCATCGAATCCTTTCATAACGTCGCTGTGCTGCACCCGTGGCAGCTTCAAATGGAGACAGGGAAGATGACCCAGAGACTTGCCACCGCCGCGCTGGTGTTTGCCGCCACCGCTGGCTCGGCCTCGGCCGAAAAGATCAAGTTCGAATACTGGTATGGCCTGACCGGCGACCTCGGTGCCGTCGTGGCCGAGACCTGCAACCGCTTCAACGCCTCTCAGGACCAGTTCGAGGCCGTCTGTGTCGGCCAGGACGGCTATGAGAAGGCCGTGCAGAACACCATCGCCGCCTTCCGCGCAGGCAAACACCCCACGCTGCTGCAGTCCTTTGACGCAGGCACTGCCGACCTGATGCTTTCGGGCGAATTTTACCCCGTCACCCAACTGATGGCCGATACCGGCGTCACCGTGGACTGGACCGACTACTTCCCCGGGATCGCCAACTACTATTCGTCCAAGTCGGGGGAATTCTTCTCGATGCCCTGGAACTCGTCGACACCGGTCTACTACTTCAACAAGGACCAGTTCGCGAAGGCCGGGATCACCGAAGCTCCTGTCACCTGGGAAGGCATGGCAGAGGCGTTCAAGGCGCTGAAAGCTTCCGGCCAGGCCTGCTCGCTCGCCTATGCCCCGTCGTCCTGGATCGATCTCGAGCAGTTCTCGATGGCGCACAACATTCCCGTCGCCTCGAACAACAACGGCTATGACGGGCTGGACACCGAACTTCTGTTCAACACCACGCTGCATGTCCAGCACATGGAGAACATCCAGCGCTGGATCACCGAAGGCTACGCCCTTCTGCGGACCCAGGCCGCCGGCAAGACCTCACGCGACAGCTTTGTCGAAGGTGAATGCTCGGTCTTCTTCTCGTCGATCGCGGACCATAACACGATCCACAAGCTGACTCCGGCCTTTGGCTGGGATGTGCAGATCATCCCAACCTATGAAGGGGTGGAACGCCACAACACCGTCGTCGGCGGCGCATCCCTCTGGGTGCTGGCCGGCAAGACCGAGGACGAATACAAGGCTGCCGCGTCCTATCTGGCCTTCCTGGCCACCAAGCCGGAACAGCAGTTCCTCTTGGAAAACACGGGCTACATCCCGGTCACGAAGTCGACCTACGAGGCCCTGCTGGCCGAAGGCTTCTACGCCAAGGCCCCCTATCTCAACCGCGACATTGCGATGAAGTCTCTGACCTACACCGAGCCGACCGAACTGACCCGCGGCATCCGCCTGGGTGGCATGATCCAGATCCGCTCGGAGTGGCAGTCCGAGGTCGAAGCGGCCCTGGCCGGGCAGAAAACGATGAAAGAGGCGCTCGACAACGCCGTGTCGCGCGGGAACGATCAGCTGACCCGCTTTGCACAAACCTACGCGGGCAAGTCCTTCCCCTAACCGCTATTCGGCGCGGCCTGCCAAGGCCGCGCCCTTCTCATTTTGGGGGACCAACATGCGCCGCGCCTATTTCAAGTTCAGCTGGATCGCTGCCGCGCTGTTGGCACCGCAGCTTCTGATCATCTTCGTATTCTTCTACTGGCCTTCCGCACAGGCCCTCTACTGGGCATTCACGCTGGAGCAGCCCTGGGGCGGCGGCAATACCTGGGTGGGCTTCGACAACTTCCGCAACGTGCTGAGCGACCCCTACTATTGGGGGTCGGTCCGGGTGTCGGTGATCTATGCACTGGCCACGACGGTGCTGGCGATGTCGATGGCGCTGACTCTCGCGATATTCGTCGACAGGCAGCTTGCGGGCTACAAGGCCTACCGGGTCGCGATCATCTGGCCGTATGCCGTCGCCGCCCCGGCTGTGGGCCTTGCGTTTCAGTTCGTGTTCAATCCAGGCGCGGGGATATTCAGTTACATCAACACAATCGCCCCGGGCTGGTGGGACCTGTCGAAATACCCCTGGCAGGCCGTCACGGCCATTGTCGTGGCCGGCGCATGGAAGCAGGTCGCCTACAGTTTCGTCTTCTTCCTGGCGGCACTGCAATCCATCCCCCGCAGCCTGACCGAGGCCGCCGCGATGGATGGCGCGCGCCCGCTGCGCCGGATGGTGGACCTGCAACTGCCGCTTCTCACGCCGACCTTCTTCTTCCTTCTGGTCATCAACATCACCGACAGCTTTACCGACAGCTTCGGTATCGTCGACACGCTGACGGGGGGCGGTCCGTTCCGGGCCACGGACCTCATGGTCTACAAGATCTATGCCGACGGGTTCCGGGGTTTTGACTACTCGGGCGCCGCCGCTCAATCCATCATCCTGATGCTTCTCGTCATGGCGCTGACCTTCGTGCAGTTCCGCTATGTCGAAAAGCGCGTGCATTACACCTGAGGGGGCCGCCAATGATCGAACGCACGCCCATCCTGAACATCGCGACCCATGCGATCCTGGTCTTCGGGCTGATCCTGATCCTTGTGCCGATCTGGCTGGCCTTTGTCGGAGCCACGTTGACCCTGCAAGAGGTGAACAGCGCTCCGATCGAGCTTTGGCCGGGCGACCAG
>JANOCQ010000040.1:0-17532 GCA_031412255.1 Paracoccaceae bacterium
TGGCCGATGTCCGACTGCCCGACCCCGACCGGATCATCAACGCCTACCCACACCAGCTGTCGGGCGGCCAGCAGCAGCGCATCGTCATCGCCATGGCGCTGATGGCCAAGCCGGCCCTTCTGATCCTGGACGAACCCACGACCGCGCTGGATGTCACGGTCGAGGCGGGGATCGTCGACCTAGTCAAGGAGTTGGGCGAGAAATACGGCACTTCCATGCTGTTCATCAGCCACAACCTTGGCCTCGTCATGGACGTCTGCGACCGGATCTGCGTGATGTATTCAGGGGAGGCCGTCGAGACCGGCAACGTGGTCGAAGTTTTCGACGAGATGCGTCACCCCTATACGCAAGCTCTTTTCCGTTCGATCCCGTTGCCCGGCGCTGACAAGAACGCCCGCCCCCTGATCAGCATTCCCGGCAACTTCCCCCTGCCCCACGAACGCCCGCCCGGCTGCAACTTCGGCCCCCGCTGCGACTACTTTCAGAAGGGCCGCTGCGATGCATCGGACGTGCCGATGTACCCGGTTTCGGACAGTGACCGCCACGAAACCCGTTGCTTTCGGTGGAGCGAAATCGATTGGAGTGCCCCCCCCGCGAAGCGCGAGGTAAAGCAAAAGGCCGAGATCGGAAAAGTTGTCCTGAAAATGGAGGACCTCCGAAAGTATTATTCGGTTTCGGGCGGGGCCTTCGGAGGCGGCGCGAAGAAGGTGGTCAAAGCAAACGAGACACTGTCCTTCGAGGCGCGTGAGGGGGAAACTCTGGCCATCGTCGGCGAGTCCGGCTGCGGCAAGTCGACCTTTGCCAAGGTGCTGATGGGGTTGGAGACCGCAACCTCCGGCTCGATCATGCTTTTCGACGAAAACGTTCAGTCTACGCCGATCCAGAAGCGCAACACCGACACCGTCAGCCAGGTGCAGATGGTGTTCCAGAACCCCTTCGACACGCTGAACCCGTCGATGACCGTGGGCCGTCAGATCATCCGCGCGCTGGAAATCTTCAACTACGGCAAGTCGGACGACGAACGGCACCAGCGAATGCTTGAGCTGCTGGACCTTGTGAAACTGCCCCGTGCTTTTGCCGAACGGATGCCCCGGCAGTTGTCAGGCGGGCAGAAACAGCGCGTTGGAATTGCACGAGCCTTCGCCGGTGGCGCAAAGGTTGTCGTGGCGGACGAGCCAGTCTCGGCTCTGGACGTCAGTGTGCAGGCCGCTGTCACCGACCTCCTGATGGACATCCAGCGCGAGAACAAGACGACGCTTCTGTTCATCAGCCACGACCTCAGCATCGTGCGATACTTGTCCGACCGCGTCATGGTGATGTACCTCGGCCATGTGGTGGAAATGGGCACGACCGACCAGGTCTTCGCCCCGCCCTACCACCCCTATACCGAGGCGCTGCTCTCTGCCGTGCCCATCGCCGACACCAAGATCATCCGCAAACGGATCGTGCTGGAGGGCGACATTCCTTCCGCAATGAACCCTCCGCCCGGCTGCCCGTTCCAGACCCGCTGCCGCTGGAAGTCCCAGGTGCCAGGTGGACTTTGCGAACGGGAGGTTCCGCCGGTGCAGGTGCTCGAAGGTGGCCACCAGGTAAAATGTCATCTCAGCCGTGAAATCCTTGCCGAGATGGAGCCCGTGATCAAGATGGCCGCCGAATGACGCAAGCGCATGCCTAGAGTGGGCGATGCGCCCCCCTTTTCGTTAACCAAGGATAGCCTTAACATAATTTTCGGTCTCGGCGTAGGGCGGGATTCCGTTATAGGCCTCGACCGCGCCCGGTCCCGCGTTATAGGCCGCCAGCGCGAGATCCCAGGTGCCGAACTTGTCGAACATCATCCGCAGGTAGCGCGCGCCACCGTCGAGGTTTGCCTCGGGGTCGGAAATGTCCACGCCCAGCCGTTCAGCGGTCGCAGGCATCAACTGCGCAAGGCCTGTTGCCCCTTTTGACGAGACCGCCACGACGTTCCAGCCGCTTTCCTGCTGCACGAGCCGCAAGAACAAATCCTCTGGCACGCCATGTTTGCGCGCAGCCGCCTTGGCGACTTCGAGGTACTCGCCTTTGTAATTGCCGCGGTAGGCCGGGATACCCTCGGCAGTCGCCGTCTCTTCGCCCTTCTTGTATTTGGGCGTGTGCTTGACTGAACCCGAGTACTGTTTCTTGAGTTTCTTGTCGATAAGTTCGGACTGCGATTCGAAGATCGCCGAGCGCGATTTCGTCGAGCCGGAAAGGTTCAGCCCCTCGGCAGAAACCGGCGGTCCAAAGGCGACAATTGCAGCAATAGAAAGCTGGCAGGCGATCCGCATCCCGACCCTTACATGTTTCCAGAGCACCCTGGGGCACATCGGCGCAGACTATAGCGGGTCTGTCCGGTTTTTCCAGACTGCAATCCGAAGGCATTCCACACCTTGCCGATGGCTTGGTTGCAGCCGGCCCGAACCACGGTATAGGTTTGTTAACCATCCGCGGCGAAGCTGCCCGGATACCACAAGGGAGATTCGCATGGCGGGGTCAGTCAACAAGGTCATTCTCATCGGCAACCTCGGCCGCGATCCCGAGGTGCGCAGTTTCCAGAATGGCGGCAAGGTGGTGAACCTGCGCATCGCCACCTCGGAAACCTGGCGCGACAAGCAATCGGGCGAACGCAAGGAACGGACTGAATGGCACTCTGTCGCGATCTTCAACGAAGGGATCGCCAAGATAGCCGAGCAGTATCTGAAGAAGGGCAGCACGGTCTATATCGAGGGCTCGTTGGAGACCCGCAAATGGCAGGATCAATCTGGTCAGGACAAATACACGACGGAAATCGTCCTGCGTCCCTTCAACGGCAACCTGACGCTGCTGGGCGGTCGTGGCGAAGGTGGCGGCGGGCCTAGCAGCAACGACATGGACCGTGGCGGCTATGATGAGGCCGGCCAAGGTGGCGGCTACAGCGGCGGCTCCGCTTCGGGCGGCGCCGGGCGCGGCGGGGCGGCGTCGGGCGGCGGTGGTCGGTCCGACATGGATGACGAAATTCCCTTCTGACGCTGAAGGCCGGAACCTGTCCGGCGGCACTGGACCTTGGCCGGCCCATTCCCTATATATTTGGTCAACAACCTTTGCCGCCGGAACATACCCATGCAGGACCAGACTGAGGGCCAGCCGCTTATCAAGCCTTCGACGACCGACCATCCGCTGTATCCGCAGATCGTCGAGGCGTGCCGCACGGTCTATGATCCGGAAATTCCGGTCAACATCTTCGACCTCGGCCTCGTCTACACGATCGAGATCGGGCAGGAGAACGAGGTCGAGATCACGATGACCTTGACCGCCCCTGGTTGCCCTGTCGCGGGTGAGATGCCCGGGTGGGTTGCCAGCGCGGTCGAACCGTTGGCAGGCGTGAAGCATGTCGATGTCAGCATGACCTTTGACCCGCCCTGGGGAATGGACATGATGTCCGACGAAGCTCGGCTGGAACTGGGCTTTATGTAGCATCAAGCTTCTCGACTTGATTTTTGGTATTTAAGGCCATATGACTTGATAACCCAGATATCAAGCTCGCAGTCCGTATGACCCCTCCGCAGATCGCAGTGCTTACCGGCGACCTCGTGAACTCCACGCGGCAGACGCCCGACCGGATAGATGCAGCAATGCAGGCGATCAGCCACGCCGCGCAGATCATCGCCACGTGGCAGACCCCGGCACGTGACACCCATTTCACCCGGTTCCGCGGCGACGGCTGGCAGATTGTCGTGTTCGCGCCACGTCTGTCTCTTCGGGCCGCCGTTGTCCTGCAGGGCACACTGGGCGCGTTGGGCCTCGAAAGCCGCATCTCGATCGGGATCGGGACGGTTGACACCATTGGCACCTCTAACCTTTCCGACGCTGCAGGACGGGCGTTCGAACTTTCCGGCCAAGCTCTCGACAAGATGGCCGAGACTGCCCGCCTGGCCATCTCGGGCGACACGGTCATCGCCCAGGACGCGATGCTCGCCGATCTTCTGGGCGAGCGTATGGGCCGCTGGACTGCTGCCCAGGCACAGGCCGCTGCGATGCAGCTTTCCTCGCCCAGCCATCCCCCGACGCTGCAAGAGATCGGCAAGCACCTGGGCATCAGCGCGCAGGCGGTAAACGACCGCACACGTGGTGCCGGCTGTCCGGCCATTGCCTCGGTGCTGCGTCGGTGGGAAGCTGTAAAGGTGCGGGACGGCAGAGAAGACACCCCATGACAGAAACCTTCATCGCTCTCCTTTTCGCGCACACTCTGGCCGATTTCGTCTTCCAGAACGAATGGATCGTCCAGAACAAGCGCAATCCGTTGGCCCTTGGCCTGCATGCGCTGATTGTGGGGCTGACTGCCGTTGCCGCCACCGGCACGGTTCATACCGCGATCCTTGCGCTTGCCTTGATCCACATCGGCATCGACATCGGCAAGCTCATCCTAAGGTCCCGCTGGAAGGCTTCCGCGGGGTTCGGCCCCTTCATGATCGACCAGGCGCTGCACATCATCAGCCTTCTGGCCGTCACACTGTGGTTGCCCGGCCTCTGGTCACAGGGTCTCTGGTCACCGGGAGCGATTGTGACCGGTGACGACAGCGGCATTCTTGGTACCGGCTTCTGGGCCGACGAAATGACGCTTCCTGTCAGTCATCTGCCCAGCATCATGGTCCTCTTGACCGGCCTCATCCTTGCCACCCGCGCCGGGGGCTTTGCGGTGGGACTGCTGATGGAGCCATTCTCCCCACATTTGGGCCGGGGTGACGCAAGCAAAAGCCTGCCGGGTGCTGGCCGCGTCATCGGCTATCTTGAGCGGGGGCTCATCTTTTCCCTCGTCCTGTTCGGTCAGGCTCAAGGTGTGGGCCTGCTCATCGCTGCCAAATCCATCCTGCGCTTCGGCGCGGTCAAGGACGACCGGCGGCTATCGGAATATGTGATCATCGGCACGCTCGCCTCGTTTGGCTGGGCGTTGATCGTGGCCTTTGCTACGCTTCACGCACTTGCGCTGCTGCCACCGCTTGGAATTTCGCCCGTCACACCCTAGATTGACGGCAAAGGAGCACATCCCATGTTCGGCATTCCCGGCAAAGCTGCCGTTACACTGACCCCCGCTGCCACGCGCCAGATCGCGCGGCTGATGGAACGGAAGTCCAGTCAAGGCCTGCGCATCGGGGTCAAGAAGGGCGGTTGCGCCGGCATGGAATACACGATGGACTACGTGAGCACCGTCAATCCGCTGGACGAGGTGGTGGAACAGGACGGAGCCCGGGTGATGATCGCTCCAATGGCGCAGATGTTCTTGATCGGAACCGAAATCGACTACGAAACCGGCTTGGTCGAAAGCGGCTTCAAGTTCCGCAACCCCAACGTGGTAGAGGCCTGCGGATGCGGCGAATCGATCAAGTTCCGCGACGCCCCCGCCGCCTGAATTCACCTTCAGACACATTGTTCCTGATCTGTCGTCTTTTCCTTTGCGAGCCGACACGGTAGGCGTGTTGCACCCTTACAAGGAAGTGCAGAATGAAGAAACTCGCCGCCGGAAACTGGAAGATGAACGGCACCAAGGCGTCGCTGACCGAGGTTACGGCTCTGCTCGCCAACCATCCTGCACCCGCCTGCGAGATGCTTATCTGCCCGCCCGCGACACTGATCGACCGGTTGGCGGAGGCTGCTAGAGGCACTGCCCTTCTGGTCGGCGCACAGGACTGTCATGCCAAGCCGCAAGGCGCCCACACCGGCGACCTATCTGTCGCAATGCTTCGGGACGTCGGGGCGACCCATGTTATTCTGGGACATTCCGAACGCCGAACCGATCATGGCGAAACCGATGCTCTTGTGCGCGCCAAGGCACAGGCTGTCGTGGACGCCGGCCTGATAGCCATCGTCTGCATCGGCGAGACCGATGCCGAGCGGGACGCAGGCAAGACCCTGTCCGTGATCGGCACCCAGATCGACGGCTCGATCCCGATGGGTGCCACAGCGGCCAATCTGGTGGTGGCGTACGAACCCGTCTGGGCGATCGGCACCGGGCGAACCCCCACCCTCGCCGAGATTGCCGAAGTGCACAGCTTCCTGCGCGGCCGTTTGCGCGGACTGATCGGGGAAGATGCAGGGGGCGTGCGGCTTCTCTACGGCGGCTCGGTCAAGCCGTCGAACGCCACCGACATCTTTGCCGTGCCGCATGTCGATGGCGCACTCGTTGGGGGGGCAAGTCTTAAGGCCGCTGATTTCGGTGCCATCGTCGCCGCGCTTTCCGCCGCCTGACGACCCTGGCCTGTCGCGGACAGGCCAGCCTTGGCCGCGACTGACTCATAGGCTGCGTAGATGACCACACTTGATCCGACGGCCGGGCGCTCCCTTGTCGTGTCTAACCTCATATGCCTTGCGTCGATGGTAACCTGGGCCGCTGGCCTGCCGGCCGCCGACCTGATCATTCCGCATATGCCGCCGGTGGCGCTTACGGCCTGCCGTGCGATGCTGGCCGCGGCTGTCCTGCTCCCGATCTGGTGGATGCTGGAAGGCCGGAAGGTTGTGCTGGGCGCGAACTGGGTGCAGGGCGCCTGGGTCGGTTTCGTGACCTTGGGCCTCGCCTCGTTTTTCGTTATCATCGCGCTGCAGTACAACGACCCCGTGACCGTCGCCATTGTTAGCGCAATCATGCCGGTAATAGGTATCTTGCTGGAATGTCTCGCCGATCACCGTCCTTTCACCCGCGCACTGGCCGTGGGCCTGGTCTTGTCGGTCGCGGGCGGGCTGATCGCCGTCAGCGGTGCGGATGGCGAACTCGATCTCGGCATCGGCGTTCTTGCCGCCCTCGCTTCGGTCACTTTCTACACCTGGGGCTCACGTGAGACGGTTAAGGCCTTTCCGGACCTCACGCCTTTGGGGCGCAGCACCATCACCATCGCGGGTGGCGCCGTGGTCGCGACCATCGCCGCTCTTGCAGATGGGGCCTTGCGCGGCCAATGGCCCGATTGGGCCGCGATCGGCTGGCTGGAATTCGGGGGACTGGCCGCCTTCTCCATTGGGTCCATGGCAATCGCTCAGCTTCTGTGGATCGTTTCGGTCGGACGCATCGGAATTGGTGCGGCCTCGATGCACATGAATGCGGTACCGTTTTACGTGATGCTGATGGTCTTTGTTGCAGGCGGTCCCTGGAACTGGGCTCAGACGGTCGGGGCCGCAATCGTCGTCACCGGGGCCGCCATCGCCCAAGGCCTGATCGGCGGTAAGCGGTCATGATCGAATTGCAACAATCCCCGACTGATCCGGACTTTGTCCAGAACCCCTACCCCTTCTATGAACACGCCCGCGCCGCCGGTCCCTTCTTCCGCTGGGCTGACTACAACCTTACCTGCACCGGCAGCGCCGCCGCCGTGAACGCCATCTTCCGCGACCGCCGCTTTGGCCGCGAACCTGTTGATCCGCTGCCCGTCCCAGCCCACCTCGCTCCGTTCTATGCGGTAGAAGCGCGTTCGATGCTGGAACTGGAACCCCCTCGCCACACCCGATTGCGCAACCTTGTCCTGCGTGCCTTTACCTCGCGCCGCATCGCCGGTCTCACTCCCGACATAACCGCTCTGGCCACGGAACTTGCTGCGGCCTGCCCCGAGGGAGAGTTCGACCTCCTGACCGCCTTTGCCCAACCTCTTCCCGTCCGCATCATTGCCCGGCTGCTCGGGGTCCCCGAAGACATGGCGCCCGACCTGCTGCGTTGGTCCAATGCGATGGTCGGCATGTACATGGCCGGCCGCACCCGCGCGATGGAAGATCGCGCCGTCGCTGCAACCGAAGCCTTTGTGGGCTTTCTTCGGTCCTACATCGCGGAACGCCGCGCCCGACCCGCCGACGATCTCATCACCCAGCTCATCGCCGCCGAGATGGAGGGCGAAAGACTGACGACCGACGAGTTGATCTCGACCTGCATCCTCCTTTTGAACGCGGGCCACGAGGCCACCGTCCACACGATCGGCAACGGTGTGAAGACGCTGTTGGAAACGCGCACTCCCCCGACCGCTCTGGCCCCCGACTCGATCGAATCCACCGTCGAAGAAATCCTGCGTTTCGATCCTGCGCTCCACATGTTCACCCGCCACGCCTATGAGGATATCGAGGTGATGGGCCACATCTTCCATCGCGGCGACCAAGTGGCGCTCCTCCTCGCCGCCGCAAACCGCGACCCCGGCACATGGGACCAGCCCGACCGCTTCCAGCCAAGCCGGCACATCAGACCCCACGCCAGCTTCGGCGCGGGTCTCCACTTCTGCGTTGGTGCTCCCCTGGCCCGGTTGGAGCTGCAAGTGGCACTCCCCATCCTCTTCCAGCACCACCCGCAGCTGCGCCTGGCAGAGCCGCCGAAATACGCCAACGTCTACCACTTCCACGGCCTGGCGGAACTCGCCGTAACCTCCTGACGTGTTTGCTCTTTTTACAAATACTCTCAGGGGGTTTGGGGGTAGAATGCCCCCATCGCTGCGCGTTTTTCACGCGCAAACCAAAAGGCTCGCGCGCCAGCGCTCAATTTCCTTACAAGGGCAGCACGGTCGTCGACTTGATCTCTTCCATGCTCAGAAGCGCGGTCACGTTATAGATCCGCACCTCTGAGATCAGCGCCTGATAGAATGTGTCATAGGCCCGCGCATTCTTCACTCGCACCTTCAGGATATAGTCTATATCCCCCGCCAGCCGGTGCGCCTCCAGCACTTCCGGGCGCTCCCGCAGCGCCTTGAGGAAACGACGCTGCCACTCGGCCTCATGCTCGCTCGTCCTGATCAAGACGAAGAAACACGCCTCCAGCCCCAAAGCCTCCGGGTCCAGGATCGCGGTCGTCCGCGTGATCACTCCCTGCTCGCGCATCCGACGGATCCTGTTCCAAACCGGCGTCTTGGACGATCCCACCTTCCGCGCGATTTCGTCCAGGGATTGCTCGGCATCCTGCTGCAATTCCGACAGGATTTTCCGGTCCAGATCGTCCAGTGGGGCGGTCATTCCTGAAACTCCCGTTCTGACGGAACATGTGTTTGCATTGCCACCACTATCGGAACACGCATCCTTATCTGCAAGGCCCCATAGCCCTCAAACGGGAAAATGTCCTATATTGGACAGGAACCTCTCAGGATTACCGCCATGAGCCGCCGATTCACCCCCAAGGTCGTCACCGCCAATCTTCTGCGCGAAGGTGATGTGGTCTACCTGACCAGCGATGATCGCTGGACCCCGCACCACCACGAAGCTGAACTGATCGAGGACGAGGCCCACGCCCAGATGCGCCTTCTCCACGCTTCGGCGCAGAAACTGCTTGTGGTCGGCGCCTATCTCGCCGATGCGAAGCCTGGACAGAACGGCCCGGAGCCCACGCATTTCCGCGAGGCATTCCGCACCCGCGGCCCGTCGAACTACAACCACGGCAAGCAAGCCGATTACGCAGGCTGAAGCGATGTATTCCTATTCCGATTTCGACGAATCCTTCGTCCGTGCCCGCGTTGCCCAGTTCACCCAGCAGGTCGAGCGCCGCCTTGACGGGTCTTTGACGGAGGATGAGTTTCGCCCCCTTCGCCTGATGAACGGGCTTTACCTGCAGCTCCATGCCTACATGCTGCGGATCGCCATTCCTTACGGCACGCTCTCCCCGCACCAGATGCGGCAGTTGGCCTATATCGCCGACACCTGGGACAAGGGCTACGGCCACTTCACGACGCGGCAGAACATCCAGTTCAATTGGCCGAAGCTGCCGGACGTCCCCGCGATCCTGCAGGCGCTGGCGGATGTGGAGATGCACGCCATCCAGACCTCCGGCAACTGCGTGCGCAACGTCACCGCCGACCATTTCGCCGGTGCCGCCGCCGATGAGATCGCCGATCCCCGCCCCTACGCGGAACTCCTCCGCCAGTGGTCGACCGACCACCCGGAATTCCAGTTCCTGCCCCGCAAGTTCAAGATCGCCATCACCGGCTCGCCCAACGACCGCGCGGTGACCCGCGCCCATGACATCGGCCTGCGCATGGTCCGCAATGCGGCGGGTGACGCCGGCTTCGAAGTCCTGGTCGGAGGCGGCCTTGGCCGCACCCCGATGATCGGCGTCACCGTGCGAGAGTTCCTGCCCGAGGCCGACCTCCTGCCTTACGTCGAGGCGGTCCTGTCGGTCTACAACACGCTCGGTCGTCGCGACAACAAGTACAAGGCCCGCATCAAGATCACCGTGCACGAAACCGGGGCCGAGGAAATCACCCGGATGATCGAAGCGCGCTTCGCCGAGCTTCGCCCCCTCTTTGGTGGCAACGATCAGAAATTGCTGGCGGACATCCGTGAAGCCTTCGCCCCCCCCGCCTTCCGCGACGCGCCCACCGATGCCTATGACGCCTTCTACGCCGCCGACCCGATCTTCCGTGCCTGGGCCGACACCAACCTGACCCAGCACCGCAACGCGCAATATGCGATCGTCACCATCAGCCTCAAGGCGCATGGCGAGACCCCCGGCGATGCCACCAGCGCGCAGATGCGCCTGATGGCGGATCTTGCTGAAAGGTATGGCCATTCCGACCTGCGGATTAGCCATGAGCAGAACGTGATCCTGCCGCATGTGCACAAGTCCGACCTGCCAACCCTGCACGCCGCCCTGACGCAAGCCGAGCTTGGCACGGCCAACGTCGGGCTCCTCTCCGACATCATCGCTTGCCCCGGCATGGACTACTGCGCCTTGGCCACCGCCCGCTCCATCCCGGTCGCGCAGGAATTGGCCACCCATTTCGAGGCGCTGAAGCTCGAGCATGAGATCGGCCCGCTGAAGATCAAGATCTCCGGCTGCATCAACGCCTGCGGGCACCACCATGTGGGCCACATCGGCATCCTCGGGCTGGACCGCGCGGGGGTGGAGAACTACCAGATCACCCTTGGCGGGGACGGCACCGAAGACGCGGTGATCGGCGAAAAGACCGGCCCGGGCTTTGCCTATACCGAGATCGTGCCTGCCATCGAACGCATCCTTCGCGCCTACCTCGCCCTCCGGGTCGAGCCGTCGGAAACCTTCCTGCAGGCCTTCAAGCGCGTCGGGATGGAGCCGTTCAAACTGGCCCTGTACGAGACGGAGGGCGCACAAGATGCCGCGTGACCTGCACACCGGCCCGGTGGCCGAGCGTGTCGCCACACTCAACGCCCGCTACAAGCACCACTCGGCGACCGCTGTGCTGGAGCACGCGTTGAAGGACGACGACCTTGGCCGCGTGGCGCTGGTCAGCTCTTTCGGCGCGGAATCGGTTGTGCTCCTGCACCTCGTCAGCGTGATCGCCCCGGAAACTCCGGTTCTTTTTGTCGACACGAAGATGCTGTTCCAGGAAACCCTCGACTACCAGCGCGAGCTGGCCGAGAAGCTGGCCCTTTGCGACATCCGCACGATCCGCGCCAATCCGGCCCGCGTGAATTTCGAGGACCCGGACGGCACGCTGCACCAGTTCTCGACCGACAGCTGCTGCAACGTTCGCAAGGTCGAACCGCTGGAACGCGCCCTGTCAAAGTTCGACGGCTGGATCACCGGCCGCAAGCGGTTCCAGAATGCCGACCGGGGCACCATCGACTTCTTCGAGAACGAAGGCGACCACCGGATCAAGGTCAACCCGCTGGCCCACTGGGGGCGCGAGGACCTTGAGGAGTACATGGTCGAAAACCGCCTGCCCCGGCATCCACTGGTCGCCAAGGGCTTTCCCTCCATCGGCTGCGCGCCCTGCACCAGTCCCGTGAAGCCGGGTGAAGACCCGCGTGCCGGACGGTGGCGGGGAACGCAAAAGACCGAATGTGGCATCCACTTCATCGACGGCAAGGCCGTGAAAGTTCAGCCCGACCTCAAATCAACGGAGAACGCGGCATGACCGTCATCGTCACCGACGCAGGCTTTGCCGCCGGCACGCAGGCCGATATCGTCGCGCTTGCCGATCTTAGCGACCAGACCGCCGTCGACCTGATCAACACGGACGACCCGGCGGCACTGGCGGGGCATCTGGACCGGCTGCACCTGATCCGTGTGGCCTTCCCCGCCTTCAACGACGGTCGCTCCTTCACGATCGCGCGCCGCCTGCGCGAGATGGGCTATGTCGGTCGGCTTCTGGCCAAGGGTCCGGTGATCGCGGACCAGTACGCCATGCTCCGTCGGGTAGGCTTTGACGGCGCGGAGATCCCCGAGGACATCGCCCAACGCCAGCCCGCCGATCAGTGGCAGTTCCGCGCCGAAGATTGGCAGGAGCATCACTACCAGGCTCGTCTCCGCGCCTGATTCCAAAGTCAGAGAATTGGTCGCGGGGGAAAGACTTCCCTTGCGGTCCCTGCTCGCCTATGGAGGGCGAAACATGACCGAGAGCATGACCATGGACGCCGCCCGCATGAAACCCCACCTGCCGGACGCGCAGGTCGTGACCAGCGTGAAGCACTGGACCGACCGGCTCTTTTCCTTCCGCGTGACGCGGCCCCAGACACTGCGGTTCCGGTCAGGGGAATTCGTGATGATCGGGCTGATGGGCGAGCTGGGCAAGCCGCTGCTGCGGGCCTACTCCATCGCGTCACCCTCCTGGGATGAAGAGCTGGAGTTCTATTCGATCAAGGTTCCGGATGGCCCGCTGACCTCGAAGCTTCAACATATCCAGCCCGGCGACGAGATCATCTTGCGGCCGAAGCCTGTGGGGACGCTGGTCGTGGACGCCCTTCTTCCCGGCAAGCGGCTGTGGTTCCTGGCGACTGGCACCGGCCTCGCCCCCTTCGCGTCCCTCATGCGCGACCCGGCGGTCTATGAGAAGTTCGACCAGGTCATCATGATGCACACCTGCCGCGAGGTGGCGGAGCTTGAGTATGGCCGGCAGCTGGTGGAAGGCTTGCAGGACGACCCGCTGATCGGAGAGTTGGTGTTGGGCAAGCTGCGCTACTATCCGACCACCACCCGGGAAGAGTTCCATCATATGGGGCGGGTCACGGACAACCTCGCCTCGGGGAAGGTGTTCGCGGACCTGGCCCTGCCGAAGATGAACCCGCAAGAAGACCGGGCGATGGTCTGCGGCAGCCTTGCCTTCAACGTCGACGTGAAGGCGATCCTGGAGGGGTTCGGGCTGCGGGAAGGGGCCAATTCGGACCCCAAGGAATTCGTCGTCGAAAAGGCCTTCGTGGGCGACGGGATCTGATCTGCCCACGCGTGGGCACTTTTGCCATCCCAGGGATTTCAATGACTTGAGAACCCGCGTTCACGTGGGCTTAACCAAGAAACACCAAGCCGCAGGGTGATCCTTGTGGCCTTTTTCCATGTCCTGCCACCCGGAGCGCGCAAAACAATAGGCCGCGAGGGACCCCTCGCGGCCTTCGATGTCTTCGGCTTGTCCGGATTACATGCCGAGAGCGGTCTTGACCTGCGCGATGGTGTCGGCGACCAGCGCCGGGTTGGCGCGGGCGGCTTCGACGGCGGTCTTCAGGGTGGCCTTGGTCGCGTCGTCGAGGGTCGAGCCATCAATCAGTGCCACGACGGAGTCTGCGTTGAAGTTCGCCGGGTCCAGGGCGGCAGCCGCGTCCGTGGCTGCTTCAGTGGTGGCAGCGGCTGCATCGGTCGCAGCTTCGGTGGTTGCAGCAGCAGCGTCCGTGGCAGCCTCGGTGGTGGCGGCGGCAGCGTCGGTTGCAGCTTCGGTGGTCGCGGCGGCGGCGTCGGTTGCGGCCTGCTGCGCAGCAGCAGCAGTCTCTTCGGCGGCCTTTGCGGCAGCTTCTTCAGCTGCTTTCGCATCGGCTTCAGCCTGAACTGCGGCCGCAGCGGCAGCTTCGGAAGCTTCCTGAGCGGGCTTGTAGCTGAACTGGTAGTAGCCGCCAGCGGCCAGAAGGACGACGATGGCACCGATGATAACGGTTCTGTTCATGTTTAATACTCCCATGACCGGTGCTAGTGCCCGGATGGCGGTCATATGGCATCTTGACCGGCAAATGAAAAGAGTGCCGCAGTGCAGCACGGCGAAGAATGCCGGATTTACGCGGAAAACTGGAACTCTGGCGGGCCAGCCGGGTTGCAGATGTGCCCGCTGACGTCTAGATTGCGCGCGGACAAACAACCATCAAAGGACGACTACCATAGCCCGCAGACCGCACAATGCCCCGCCGCAACGCGAAACCGGTCCCCGCATCAACGACCGCATCCGCGCTCCGGAGATCCGCCTGATCGGCGCGGATGGCGAAAACGTCGGGGTGGTGACCCCCGCCCGCGCGATGCAGATGGCCGAGGAAGCCGGACTGGACCTGGTTGAAATCTCGCCGACCGCGGTTCCGCCGGTCTGCAAGATCATGGACTTCGGCAAGTTCAAATACGAGAATCAGAAGCGCGAAGCCGAAGCCCGCAAGAAGCAGAAGATCATCGAGATCAAGGAAATCAAGTTCCGCCCGGGAACCGATATCCATGACTACGAAGTCAAGATGCGGTCAGTCTTCAAGTTTCTGGACGAAGGCGACAAGGTGAAGATCACCCTGCGCTTCCGGGGCCGCGAAATGGCGCACCAGGATCTGGGGCTTGAGCTTCTCAGGCGGGTGGAGGCCGATGTTGCCGAGATCGGCAAGATCGAAAGCTTTCCGCGGCTTGAAGGTCGCCAGATGGTGATGATGATTGGCCCGAAGTAACGGCCGTCAGGATCAGCCGGGACTTCCACGGGGGCAAGTTGCCCCCGTTTTTCATTCCGGTTTCGCCTCGCGCAGGCGGCCCCGCTGGGGAATTTCCTTCAGCAGCCCACCGACACCCATGCCCGCAATGTCGGCACCCGTCACCGGCACCTTGCAGATCAACCGCTCCATCACCCAGTCTGCGCCGTTCAACGCGGGGCTTCTAGCGCAGCCGGGCAGGCCGATAACCGGAGTTCCATGAAGGCTGCCCAGGAACAGGAGGTTGCCGGGATCGACCGGCATGCCGAAGCGGTCGATCTGCCCCCCTGCCCGGAGCACGGCACCAGGGGCCACGTCATGCGGGTCCGACGTGGCGGAGGCAGTGAGGATCAGAACAAGGTCGGCCTGCGTGATCCCGGTCAGAACTGCCGCCAGATCAACCTCGCGGTGTGGACTGTGGAGGTGAGCGTCAAGGCGCGCACCAAGCGCAGTCAGGCGATTGCGAATCGCATCGACGCCGAGCCGCTTGGCGCTGGCGTCGGTATGGGTCTCGACAAGGACAATCCGGTCCAGTTGCGCGGGATGCAGACAAAGCGCTTGCGCTCCGGCTTGGGCGGATGCTGAAACCGAGGCACTTTTCACACCGTAGGCAATGATCTTGACGGTGGCGACCATTTCGCCAGCAGCCACGCGCTGCCAGCGCGGGACGGTCGCCAGAGTGATCATCGGATCGACGGCATTCAGCGCGTTCACCCGGTCGGCATCGACCTCTACCACGCCTGCGGTCCGGGCATGCAGATTGACGCGTCCGGTGCCGACCGGGCGCAGGTCAAGGTTGGCCGCCAGCGAGTCTGGGACAAGGGCTGCCGCGATGGCAAGAGCGGCGGCGTCCTCGTGCAGGTCTTTCGGATCCAGGCGCGCTGCGATGACCTCGGTGCGTCCGGTGGCGCGAAGGTGAGCGATCTCTTGCGGACCAAGGGTGCATCCCTTGCGCAGCCTACCGTCGGGCAGGGCAACCGAGTGGGCCAGGATGGCTCCTTCGGCCTCGGACAGCGGGACGGGGCCGAAGCGCATTATTTCCGCAAGGTTTCGGTGATCTGTGCCATGACGCTGATGGCGATTTCCGCCGGGGTCCTGGCACCGATGTCCAGCCCCACGGGCGCGTGGACCTTCGCGATCTGGGCGGGGGTGAAACCCGCGGCGGTCAGGCGGTCCACGCGCTTGGCATGGGTGCGGGTGGACCCCAGGCAACCCAGGTAGAAGGCCGGCGAAGCAAGGGCGAAGCGGATCGCGGGATCATCGAGTTTTGGGTCGTGGGTCAGGGTCACAATTGCCGTGCGGGCGTCGGGCTGCAACTGCGCCAAGGCCTCGTCGGGCCAGTCGTCCAGGATCGTCTCGCCAGGGAAGCGGTCCTGGGAGCCGAAGGCGCCGCGGGGGTCGACAAGGGTGGGCGCGTAGCCGCAGGTCCGGGCAAGGGCAAGAAGCGGTTGCGCGATGTGGACGGCACCGACGACGATCAGGCGGAGCGGCGGGTTGTGGATGGCGATGAAGCGGCCGTCTTCTTCCATGCCGGATCGGTCGGACTTGAAGCGGGCATCCGCGGCAAGGTCTGCGCCGGGGGTTAGAAGGCGTCGTTCCCAGGTGGTGGGATTGGTCGCGATGGCCACGGCGCGCGGGGCGGCGCGGGCTGCGGCAAGGTCGGCGAGCAGTGCTTCTGGCAGCGCCTCGGCGCCATCACCCACCGGTTCCACCAGGACGCGAATGGTGCCCCCACAGGCCAGCCCGGCCGCAAAAGCGGTCTCGTCGCTGACACCGAAGGTCAGGATGCGGGGGTTGCGGTCCTGCAGCGCGTCGAGCGCTTCGGTGATCACGGCCCCCTCGACACAGCCGCCGGAAACCGAGCCAAGCATTTCGCCGCCGCCCGAGATGGCAAGCTGGCTGCCGGCCTGCCGGGGGGCAGAGCCCCAGGTTTCGATCACAGTGGCCAGGGCCGCACCCTTTCCGGCGCGGTGCCAGGCGAGGGCAGCTTCGGGGATCTGGTCGTGGGCGGCGCGGTTCATGCCGGCAGTATGCGTCTGCGGGACGGGTGATGCCACCAAAATGAAGCGCCGCGGGCATGGCCCGCGACGCGACTTTGGTAGGGGGTGCGATCTTAGCCGCGGGTGGCGGTGCGCAGAAGCGGCGTGATCACCCGCACCTCGACCCGGCGGTTCCGGGCCTCATCGGCCTGGGTGTCGATCAGGAGCTCCGTCTCGCCATAGCCCTGGACGACCATGTTCTCCGGCGGGATGTCGAAGTATTCGGTCAGGGCCAGCGCCACCGATTCCGCGCGGCGGTCGGAGAGGGCGAGGTTCATCGCCGCCTTGCCGGTCGCATCGGTGTGGCCTTCGATCAGGAAGACCTCGCGCGGGTTTTCGTCCAGGAGTTCCTGCATCACCCGGCCCAGATCGGCCAGATCGCGCGCCTCTTCCGCCGGGATCGCGGCCGAGCCCGAGGCGAAGGTCACCGGTTCCACATCGATCGTGGCAGCCAGTGCCCGCACTTCCGGGATCTCGCGGATCTGGCGGAGCGAGAACTTGCGGCCCGCCTTCTCGGCTTCCAGTGCGGCAAGCTCGCGCTTCAGGGCGGCGTCGTCGTCCTTGGACGAGATGACGATGCGACGTTCCGGGCGCGGCAGGTCGCGGATCACCACGACTTCCTCTTCTGCGAGGTCGTCAAAGAGGACGAGTTCGCGGCCAAGGTCGTCATAGGTGGCCCGGCGCAGCACGCGGCCGGTCGCGTTTCGGATCGTCACCACCTGAGTGCCATCGGCGCGTTCCACGATGGTCCGGGTCGAACCGTCACGGAACGTCTCGGTTCGCACGGTCGAGCCGGGACGGCGGATGACGGCGTCGTCGTCCTTCAGCACGCGGTAGCTGCCGTCCGGCTGCAGCACGATCACACGGTCGCCGGTGTTCG
>JANOCQ010000041.1:0-6587 GCA_031412255.1 Paracoccaceae bacterium
GAGCGGTCGCCGAAGGGCTGCATGATCGGCTTCGACTCGACATACGGCACCAGTTCCAGGTGCTCGGCACCGGTTTCCTTGTCGACGGACTTCTTCAGGGTGGTGACGGCCAACCCCTCAGCCGTGATCGCCTCGACCACGCGCTTGCGGGCCCCATACCGGTCCAGCCCGCGCAGCTCGTCGGGGACAAGGTTCAGGGCGTCGATCTCGGACTCCGACAGCGAGAACGGCTGCTCGGCAAAGCCCGGCGTCGCATAGCCCTTGGCAACCAGCCAGGCGCGGGACATCTGGCCGGCGATCTTCGCGGCCTCGGCATAGGGCGCGCCGTCGGAGCGCATCTGGGCGCGGGTGTCGAGCAGACGGTAGCAGGGAATGTCGCCGCGCTTGGCCACAGCGTAGTCGTTGAAGTCATGCGCGCCGGTGATCTTGACGGCACCAGAGCCGAAGGTGGGGTCCGGGTATTCGTCGGTGATGATCGGGATCAGGCGGCGATGTTCGGCAGGACCCACCGGGATTTCGCAGAGTTTCCCGACGATTGCCGCATAACGTTCATCTGATGGATGAACCGCCACGGCCCCGTCGCCCAGCATGGTTTCGGGGCGGGTGGTGGCGATGGAGATGTAATCGCGCGTCTCGCGCAGGGTGACGCGGCCGTCGGCGTCTTTCTCGACGTATTCGTAGGTCTGCCTGCCCGCCAACGGATACTTGAAGTGCCACATGTGGCCGGGGACTTCGGTATTCTCGACCTCCAGGTCCGAGATTGCGGTCTCAAAGTGGGGGTCCCAGTTCACCAGCCGCTTGCCGCGATAGATCAGCTTGTCGTTGTACATCTGCACAAAGACTTTGATCACCGCGTCGTGGAAGTTGCCATCCTCCCCCGCCGGTGCGCCGGGGGCGCCCGACATGGTGAAGGCTTCGCGGTCCCAGTCGCAGGACGCCCCCAACCGCTCCAGCTGACCCCGGATGTTCCCGCGCGACTTCTGCTTCTGCTGCCAGACGCGGGCCAGGAACTTCTCGCGCCCCATCGTGCGGCGGTCGGGCTCCTGATGCAGCGCCATCTCACGCTCGGTCACCATCTGGGTCGCGATCCCGGCGTGGTCGGTGCCGGGCTGCCACAAGGTGTCGTCGCCCTGCATCCGGTGCCAGCGGGTCAGGATGTCCTGCAGCGTGTTGTTGAACGCGTGGCCCATGTGCAGGGAGCCGGTGACGTTCGGCGGCGGGATCATCACCGAAAAGGCCGGGCGGCCGGGCTTGGCATTCGCGCCTGCGCGGAAAGCCTTGGCGTCAAGCCAGAGTTTAGAGATTCGGGCCTCGGCTTCGGCGGCGTTGAAGGTCTTTTCCATCGGCATCGGTCATATCCCCTTGTCCGCGCGGGTTCTAGCGAACCCTGAGCGGGAGGGGAAGCGTCAGAAGGGCGGCAGGCCCATCAGCGCGCGGGCAAAGCACCAGAGCGTCAGCCCGGTAAAGCCCGCCGCAGCGACCCAGACGGCGGTGCGGCTTCCAGTCAGACCGGCCAGCGGCACGACATGCATCGCGTGGGTCGCCAGGAAATGCGGCAGGCGCAGATCGCCGACCTCACGCGACCAGCCCATCAGGGGGAAGCGTGCCCCGGTGACGGGGGTGCCGATCAGGTGGCCGGTGCCCGAGGACATGGTGCCGGCGACCGGCACGGTCAGGATGAACGTCAGGATCAGGCCAAGTGCCACCGACAGCAGCAGCGGGTCCGCCCGGTGACGCCAGAAGACCAGGCCCATGGCGAGGCACAGCGAGGTCAGCGTCACCGCCGCCACGCCCATAAGGGGGTAGAGCGCGGCCCAGATACCGGTCTGATTGAAGTGCGACGCCGTGCCAAGCGCGGCCGCGCCACCGATCCAAAGAAGCTCTGCCACGATGCAGGCCGCGACCATGCCGATGTAGACCCGCCAGCGGCGCGAGGTGAAGGTCCCCTCGGGCAAAAGCAGCGCGAAAAGCACAAGCGTGCCGGTGTAGACCGTCCAGGCCAGGTGGAATTTCAACGGCTTTAACCAGACGCTGTCACCCTGGAAGAGGCGCTCGTCCAGGCCATGGGCGGCCATCAGGGGCAGGGCCGTGAGTGCGACAAACAGAGTAAGGCCCAGAAGCTGGCGGTTCGGGGCAGAGACGGCCCAGGTGCGGGGAGCGGAGAGAATGGCGGTCATGGCAGGAGCTTTCTGACAAGAGTTAAACGCAGGACCGCAAAGGCCAGAAGACCCGCGGGACCGAAGAGGAAAGTCAGGATCAGGCAGGGGATAACCGCCCAATGCGGGATGCCCTCGGCGCGGGCGGTGCGGACCTGCCAGGCGCCGAGAAAGAGGTCGAACGCGAGGTAGTGCAGCCACCCGGCCAGCGCGATGTGGGGGTGGGTGAAGAGGGCCTGCACCTCGGGCAGGGAGTTGAACCCACCGGGTGCCTCCCACCAGAAGGCAAGGACAAGCCCGGCATAGGCCAGCGACAGCAGCAGCGGAATCGCGGCCGCTGCGATGACCTGGGCAATCCTTGGAGCAAGGGGGGATGCCAGAAGGGTGACCCAGCCCAGAAGCGCAATCGGGTTGGCAAGTTGGAACATTTGGTCGGGGGTCATGGGGCACCTTATCTTGACAGTGTCAGGATTATGCGACGCGAAGCAGCTTCGTCAAGAAAAATCTTTACGGTGGAAAGATGGCCAGCTAAGCCATGGACATGGCGGAAAAACCTTACCACCACGGAGATCTGCGGGCGGCTCTTCTGGCTGCGGCGGAGAAAGAACTGACCGAAAAGGGCGTCGAAGGATTCTCGCTTCGGTCGGTCGCAAAACGGGCCGGGGTCAGCCATGCCGCCCCGGCGCATCACTTCGGCGATACCGGCGGTCTCTTGACCACGCTGGCCGCGGAGGGGTTCACCCAGTTCCAGAATACCTTGGACGCCCGCGAAATCGGCGCCACCGACCCGCGCGAAAAGGCGGTGCGGGCGGGTCTGGGGTATCTGGAGTTCGCCGTCGCACGGCCCGCGCTTTTCCGGCTGATCTTCTCCTCGGCGCGGCCTGATTTCGCATCGGCCGACCTGATTGCGGCGGCGAACCGCGCCTATGATCATCTTGTCGAACTTGTCACCACGCTGGGCGGGGGGGAGACCGACGTCATTGCGCTTTGGGCCACCAGCCATGGCCTTGCGGACCTGTCGGCCGGAAACAAGATGCGCACTCTGCAGGGGAAATCGCGGGATGCGCGCGAAGCGTTGATCCGGGCTGTGCTGATGCGCAGTCTTCCGAAAGACGCAGGCTAGGTGTCACCTGACGCAGGACAAATGCGTCCCGGAGGTCCCGCTTCAGTTAGACCGGCAAGCCGGCATCCGCCTTGGGCTGCGCCATGACAATCTGGCTTTGCACCCGGGCTACGGCGGGATTGGGTAGCAGGCGGTGGTGGATCAACTCATTCAGCGCGGGCAGATCTTCGCACCAGACCCGCAGCAGGTAATCCGCCTCGCCGGTCAGCGTCCAGCAGGCGACGACTTCGGGCAGGGTGGCGATCAGGCGCAGAAATTCGCGCGCGGTATCGGGAGAATGGGCGGCCATCTGAACCTGGACGAAAGCCTGTACCGCCAGGCCCAGTTTTTCCGGAGACAGGCGCGCCGAGTAGCCGGCGATCAACCCGTCCGCTTCCAGTTTCGCGCGGCGGCGGGCGGCTTGGCTGGCAGAAAGGTTAAGACGGTCACCCAGTTCCTGTGCGGTTATCTGCGCGTCGGCCTGGACCGCAGCAAGAAGGCGGGAATCCGTGGGGGCAAGCATGCGAATCTTTCGCGGCAAACGGGTCGCTGACGATAAAAGCACGCATAAATGTGATAATTCAAGCCGAAATATGCGCAGAGATCACCCTGATCGCGTGTCATTCTGATGGAAAGAGCCACGCTTGAAGGAGAACGCCATGGGTCCCTTTCCGCACGACGCCCCCCGCGCTGTGATCTCGCCCGATAATCCTGCCGGGACCGACGGCTTTGAATTCGTGGAATTCGCCCACCCCAACGCAGATGAGCTGAGAGCGCTTTTTACGCGAATGGGGTACCAATTGACCGCGCGGCACAAGACCAAGGCCATCGAGCTTTGGCAGCAAGGCGATATTACCTATGTCCTGAACAACGAACCGGGCAGCCATGGCCGCGCCTTCGTGGAAACGCATGGCCCCTGCGCCCCATCAATGTGCTGGCGGGTGGCCGACGCGGCGCATGCCTTCAGGCATGCTGTCGAGAATGGTGCCCAACCATTTGAAGACGAGGGGAAAACCCTGGACTTGCCAGCCATTGTCGGCATCGGCGGTTCTGTGATCTATTTCACGGATCGCTACGGCGGCACCAACCCGTACGTTGCCGAGTTCGACTGGGTCGCCCCGCCGAAACCAAAGGGGGTGGGCTTCCACTACCTCGACCACCTGACTCACAACGTCCACCGCGGCAATATGGACATCTGGTTCGACTTTTATGAAAGACTTTTTAATTTCCGCCAGATTCGCTTTTTCGACATCGAAGGCAAGTTCAGCGGCCTGCACTCGCGCGCGCTGACCTCGCCTTGCGGGCGCATTCGCATCCCGATCAACGAAGACCGGGGCGAGACCGGGCAGATCGTGGAGTATCTGAAGCGCTACCGGGGCGAGGGAATTCAGCACATCGCGGTTGGCACTGAGGACATCTACTCGGCCACGGATGCCATTGCTGATGCCGGGCTGAAATTCATGCCGAAGCCGCCGATGGCCTATTACGAGCTGTCAAGAACCCGCGTCGCGGGACACGATGAGCCGATCGAGAAACTGGCCAGGCACGGCATCCTGATCGACGGCGAAGGCGTGGTGGACGGTCGCGAAACAAAGATCCTGCTGCAGATCTTCTCGAAAACGGTGATTGGCCCGATCTTCTTCGAGTTCATCCAGCGCAAAGGCGACGACGGCTTTGGCGAGGGCAACTTCCGGGCGCTTTTCGAGTCGATCGAGCAGGACCAGATCGACCGCGGCGTGTTGAAAGCGTCGTGACGTCCAGGTTGCACGTCGAGCGGGACGAGATCGTCGGCGAGACGTCCGTCAGCGGCCCGCGATCAGACCTGCCAGCCGCTCGGCGTCCTTCCACGCCCCCCAGATGAAGGCCGAGCCCCGGCAGCTGAGCCAAGGCAGACCGACAAAATAGAGGCCGGGAACCTCGGTCACTCCGTCCTGGTGGCGGGGTCGGCCGTCGGCGCGGAAGATGTCAAGGTCGATCCAGCTGAAGTCCAGCTTGAACCCGGTGGCCCAGATCACGGTGCTGACGCCTTGCCGTTGCAGATCAAGGGTCAGAGCGGGATCGGTCACGGAACCCGGCAGGGGCAGAAGGCGTCGCGCTTCGGGGTCCGCGGGCAGGTCCAGCCCGTGGGCGGCGGCATAGGCGTCCGCCTCGTCCAGCACCGACAGGTAGTTCCGGTCGCCGTTGGCGATGTTTGTTGCGAGGTCCTCGGCGAAGTGCAGCGTCCCGTCGCGGTAGTCCCCGGCCCGGCCCAGAAGCGTCACGCCAAGACCCGCAAGCCGCCGGAAGTCCATCGTGTGCCCGCCGTAGGCTCCGCTGACCGCGATGGTGACATGCTCGGTCCCCGGTGTCGGCGCCTTCATGTCCCACTTGCCAAGCTTGCCCAGCCACCAGACGAAATCCTGCCCCCGATAGCGGCGGGGCGGGCGGTCGTGCGGGCCCACGGAGAGGAAGACCCGGCGGCCCGACCTGACCAGTTCCTCGGCGATCTGCGCGCCGGATGATCCGGCGCCCACGACCAGGACCGCGCCGTCGGGCAGAGCGGCAGGGTTCTTGTAGGCGTTGGAATGGAGTTGGGTGATCGCCGGATCAGCGATGACGGTGGGGATCACCGGGATCTGAAAGGGTCCGGTGGCGACGACGACGTTCCGGGCCTCGAACACGCCGGCGCTGGTGGTGGCCTTGAAGCCCGGTTCCCCACGCTCCAGACGCGTTACCTCCACCTGGGTTCGGATCGGCAGGTTGCGGGCCTGGGCAAACCGCTGGAAGTAGGCGGCGACGGCTTCCTTTCCCGCAAAGGCATTCGGATCGATCCCCTCGAACTCCGCCTCGGGGAAACGGTCGTGCCAGGCCGGTCCATTGGCGACCAGGTTGTCCCAGCGTTCTGACCGCCAGCGTTCGGCGATCCGCGCGCGTTCAAGGACCAGGTGCGGCACGCCTTGCTTGGCCAAATGGGCCGAGGTTGCAACCCCCGCCTGTCCGCCGCCGATGACGAGGGTATGGATGGTTTCGGTCATGATTCCGAGGTCCTGCGTAAGGTTTTGTCCACGGTGGACAAAAGCCTGATATCGTTCGATTCCAAATGGTTGGTCGCGGCCGTTAAGGATTTGTTGACGGCCTGATGCCTACTCATCACCGGGCACGCCGTAGGAAGGAGCCTGCGTCGGATCTTCGGCGCGTTGGACGTAGGCCGCTGCCTGCGGGGCGTAGGTGTCCCACGCCTGCCGCAGCATGCCGATCGGGTCCTGCGCCCAGTCAATCCTGAGATCCACCAGGGGCCAGGAGAGCCTGTCTGCCACTTTCAGCCCGGCCGAGTGGACCGGCCCGGCCTC
>JANOCQ010000042.1:0-11974 GCA_031412255.1 Paracoccaceae bacterium
CGGCGCGCAACAGGACAAAGACGTACTTCACCGTCACGATCAGGATCAACGTCCAGATCAACAGGGACAGGATGCCCAGCACCTCACTCGCGCCAGGAGAGGCGGCTCCGGTCGCCTTTAGCGCCTCTCGGAAGGCGTAGATCGGCGAGGTGCCGATATCGCCGTAGACCACCCCGATCGCGCCGATGGTCAGCGCGCCAAGGCCCTGCCGGTGGGTTTCGTTCCGGTGGATATCATCCGGAGCGGCCTCGGTCTTCAGGTAGTCGGCGATGTCCAGGGCTTCTTCGTCGAACAGCGGCAAATCGGGTTGGACGTCCCGCGGAATCGGGTCTTGGATCATGGCTCACCCTTGGGTGTTGCTTGGACGGGGAATGGGGGTTGGGTGCATGTCCGGCAGATCTCGCCCAACGGGCAAAGGTCGGGTCGGTTCCCCCCTGGCAGGAGGGGTGCGCTTTGGCTCCGATGCCGGTACCGACTCAGACGCCGGCGTGCGGACAGGCATACGCCGACAACGGACACGTGACAATGCTGCGCCTGAAAATGACGCAGACTGGCGTGCAAGTGGACGATCTTTCGCCGGCGATGGATCGCGATGGACGATCCGACGGGGCCGCAGGGTCCGGCGGGCGCACCGCCAGACCCCTTCAACCGATGAGAGCTTTGGCGAAGATCACCTTGTCGTCCCCGGCCTGGCAATAGTCCCGAATTCGCGCCTCCAGCCGCAAACCGCGCCGAGCATGGAACGCCCGTTGACCGGCAAAGTCCGGAACACCCGAGGTTTCCACAAGCAGAAGCCGGACCCCTTGCCCGCGCAAGGCCGATCGGGCGCGGCGCAGGCAAGGCCCCCGCCGTCATCTGCGACCAGCCAAAGCGCGTCTTCCCGACCCTCCAGCCAGGGTGCTGCCATCTCGGGCAGCATCTCGGTCGGGAAAAGGTCCACCGCCGCGATCAGCGCCCTGGCGGCAGCAAGGTCTTCCCGCCGCAGAGGCGGATGATGTCTTTCGTCATGTGTCTATCCCTGATTGTCGAGTTGCGCCCGGACCGAGACCCGCCCGAGCCGCGAAATGCGGTAAGGACCGCCGCTTTCCGAAGCGATCAGCCGTTTGCGTCGCAGGCGTCGGAAGACGTCCATCGTGCAGTCGGCCAGGATGAACCCGTCGCGGGTGATGCAGAGGATTTCGTCAATCTTGCTTCCGTTCCGCAAATGGTCGATGCGCCCGCCCAGGGCGAGGACGTGCAGCACCCGCTGCTCGGTTCGAGAGATGTTCATTGGTTCAGTCCGTAGCCCGTCGCCATGCCGGACCGGACGAGGGCCGATGCACCCCGTCTGGTCGTTCATGTCATCCCGTCAGCCCCGGGTGGGGGCCGGATGACCTCAGCAGGCGACTACAGTCTCGAACATGAAGCGCACTCCAACGGCCAAGGGTGGCCGGTGCTGATTGCAGTATAGCCGACGAAAATTCCTTCAGTAAGGGATTTGGCAAACTTTTTGCTGAAGAAATTCGGGCGTCCGGCGGGCTTGGCAAAGGTCTTGCCAAATCCTTAACGCCCGCGACCAAGTGGTTGATACTGCACGCGTCCCAGACTTTGTCCACCGTGGACACTTTCCGCCTCACCCCGCCCGCAGCGCCTCGATCAGCCCGGCCATGTCGGGCGGCAGCGGCGAGGAGAACTCCAGCCTTTCCCCCGTCACCGGATGGTCGAACCCCAGCGTCGCCGCGTGCAGCGCCTGCCTTGGAAAGGTGTTTCCGATGTCGGCCCCCTGCCCCAGCGCGGCCCCCAGCTTCCTGCGGCCGCCGTAGGTCTGGTCCCCCAGAAGCCCGTGCCCGGCATAGGCCAGGTGAACCCGGATCTGATGGGTCCGTCCCGTCTCCAGCCAGCAGTCGACCAGCGCCGCCTGCCCCCCGAACCCCTCGACGACGTGGGCCCGGGTGATCGCATGGCGACCCTGTTCCCAGACGACAGCCTGCCGCTGCCGGTCGGTCTTGTGCCGCGCCAGGTGCGTCGCGATCCGCAGGATGCCGCCCGCCTCGAAACTGATCCCCCGCAGCCCCCGAAGCCGCGGGTCGGTGCCCGAGGGTACCCCGTGGACCACCGCCAGGTAGTGCCGGTTGACGGAATGATCCTCGAACTGCCGTGCCAGCCCGTGATGCGCCCGGTCGGACTTGGCGACGACCAGCAGACCCGTGGTATCCTTGTCGATCCGGTGGACGATCCCCGGCCGCCGTTCCCCCCCGATCCCCGACAGCGTATCGCCGCAGTGATGGAGAAGCGCATTGACCAGCGTTCCCGACGACGTTCCCGGCGCGGGGTGGACAACCATCCCGTCTGGCTTGTCGATGACGATGAGATCGCCGTCCTCCCAGACCACGGAGAGCGGGATGTCCTCGGCAAGCGTCTCGACCTGGACCGCCGGATCCAGGCGCAAGCTGTAGATCTCTCCTTCGGCCACCTTCGTCTTTGGGTCGGTGACAGCAAGCCCCTCGCGCAGCACCGCACCTTCGGCGATCATCCGCATCAGGCGTGACCGAGACAGCGCCGCTTCCGCTGGCACCGCCGCGGCAAGCGCCTTATCAAGACGCGCGGGAGCGTCCTCGCCGATCACAATGGTCAGCGACCTGTCCTCGTCCTCGAAAGGCCCGTCCATGTCCGATCCTGTCCCGCCTGCCGACATGTCCGATGCACCCGATGTGGCCCTGCCGCCCAGCCTGCGGCTTCTGAAGTGGCTGGTCATCCTGCTGACGCTGACGATGATCGGAGGGGTCATAACCGTGGTTGCACTGATTGTCACCCGGATGCCTCAGGCCTTCACCGCCTCGGTGCCCAAGGTACCCGAAGATCTGCAACTGCCCCAGGGAACAGCACCCGCTGCAGTGACCTTCGGCAGCGGCTGGACAGCTGTCGTGACAACAGATGACCGCATTCTTGTCTTCGACGGCAACGGTGTGTTGCGCCAGGAGGTGCCAATTTCCATTGCTCCGGGGCCTTGACCACGCGCACAGCCACGGCGCTACTGTCTGTCGACGTCCTCAACTCCATGGTGCATTCGCGTGCAGCTTCGCCCCTCCTCCATGTCAAATGCCGACGGGGAGCGGTTGCGGGACGAGTTGGCACGGCAATACCGAATGCTGCGGGGCGAAGTCGCCATCCGGATGCTTCTGGTCGGTCTGGCCTATGCCATCTGCGCACAATACGTCTCGCCATGGATCATGCTGGGTTTCTTTCTGATCGAAATCGTCGGTGAGGCGATTTCGCAGCGCCTGCTGCGCAACCTTGATCCGCTCCGATCGCCCAGACGCTACTGGATGTTCCTGCTAAGCCTTGTTCCGATGGAGGCGGCGCTGGTCTCGGCCGCAGGGCTGATGTGGATGCAAGACGACCCCTACGCCAAGTCGATCGCAATCGGGATGGTGATGGGCTCGCTTCTGCACCTCTGCTCGGTGCGATCGATCCATCTTGCGCTGGGACTGGTCGGTATGGCGACCGTCGCCGTCGTGGTCTTCTGCTTCAACACGGTCCACTGGTTAGCTGAGGGCAATATGATCGGACTTGCCGTCTCGACCGCGACGGCAAGTCTGGCCATCGGTTATGCAGCCACCGCGATGACGTCGAACCACCGGCTGCACCGGACGGGAGCCGAGGCCGCGGCAGCGGCGAGGGCGGCCAACGTGGCCAAGGGGCGCTTTCTGGCGCAGATCAGCCACGAATTGCGGACGCCTCTCAATGCGGTGATCGGGCTTGTCGAGATCGAGGCGGCCAATGCGGCCGGTGCATCGCGACAGCGCCTGCGAACAGTGGCAACCTCGGCGCGCGATCTGGCGGTCATGCTGGATGACGCGGTTGACTATTCGGCGCTCACCGAAGGGCGTGTCGCCGTTGCGCCGCGCCCGGTGCCACTGCGGCCAGAGCTGTCGGCCAGCCTTCTGGGCTTTGACCTGCAGGCCCGAAACCAGGGACGAGAGTTGAACGTCGGGATCGAACGCGATGTGCCCCCGGTGGTGATGATCGACAGCCAGCGGGTGCGGCAGTGCCTTGGCAATCTGATCGGCAACGCGTTGAAACATTCGTCGCGGGGACCGGTCGCGGTCACGGTCCGCTACCAGCGGGGCAAGTTGCAGGTGGACGTGGCGGACCAGGGCAAGGGCATCCCGTCTGCCCTGCACGAGCGGGTGTTCGAACCCTTCTTCCGCGGGTCTGCCGAGGCTCCGGGTGTGGGACTGGGGCTGGCGATCAGCCGCGCCGTAGCACGGCAGATGGGCGGGGACCTGGTGATCCTGTCGGTGGCACAGGGCACGACTTTCCGGCTGACCATCCCGGCGCCGGAAGCAGCGGCGGCCGAGGTTGCACGCGGAGTACCGGATTTCCGCGACAGGGTGATCCTGGTGGTGGACGACATCGCGACGAACCGGCTGGTCGCCGGGCAACTGCTGGCGGCGGCGGGCGCACGTGCAATCGAGGCGGCCAGCGGCCCCGAGGCATTGGCCCGGCTGGCGCAAGGCGGAATTGATGCGGTGCTTCTGGACCTCATGATGCCGGGGATGGACGGGCATGAAACCCTGTTTCGCATTCGCGAGGAGCATGGTCGGAAAATCCCGGTGGTGGCGATGACCGCCGACGTGTTGTCCATCCGGCGCGATGACACCCTGCGCGAGCGGCTTGACGGGTTCCTGCCGAAGCCGATCCTGCCCGAGACCCTGCGCGAGGTTCTTGCCCTGGTTTTCCGGCCCTGACGCATCCGAACCTCGGATGTCGTTGGCGGGCATGACCCCACCGACCGGCGGACGCAGGCTGGCCGGGATCAAGCGAGGGGATGCAGATGATTGGCGATCTGGGAACAGCGGACGCGACAGAGCTTGCAGGCCTGGTGGCGAAGGGCGAGGTCACGCCCACAGAGTTGCTGGATGCGGCACTCGCGGCGGTCGAGGCGCGCAATCCGGCGCTGAATGCTGTGGTTCTTGTGCAGGAAGACGTGGCGCGGCGGGCCATCGTCGACGGGTTGCAGCGGGGCCCGTTCCGAGGAGTGCCGTTTCTGATCAAGGATCTGGGGATCGAAGCCGGGGCTTTCCCGTCGCACAACGGGTCGCGGCTTTTTGCCAATACGGTGTATTCCGGCGACTCCAGCATCTTCTCGCGGATCAAGGCGACGGGGGTGGTCACCTTCGGGCGAACCACCTCGCCCGAGGGCGGCGTGGGCGCGGCGACCGAAGCGGCGGTCTATGGCGGGCCGACGCACAACCCCTGGAACCTTGACCACACGCCCGGCGGTTCATCCGGCGGAGCGGGTGCTGCTGTGGCGGCAGGGATCGTGGCTTTTGCACACGGCTCGGACGGCGGCGGGTCGGTACGGATCCCGGCATCCTGCTGCGGGCTGTTCGGCTTCAAGCCGACGCGGGCGCGGCTGCCGGACGGGCCATACGCGGGCGAAGGCTGGGCCGGGATGGCGATCGACGGGTTCCTCACGCGGTCGGTCCGCGACACCGCGGTGATGCTGGACGCCTGCGAAGGGCCGGACCTGGGCGCGCCCTATGCGGCTCCGGCGCTGGAACGGGGCCATGCGGCGGCCATCTCGCGCCCACCCAGGCGCATGCGGGTGGGACTTTGCGACACGACGTTTACCGGCGAGCCGATCCACCCCGAGGTGGCCGAGGCGGTGCGGGAGGCTGGGCGCCTTCTGGAGGATTTGGGGCACACGGTGGAACCGGCGCGTCCCCGAGCCGACGTGGCGATGATGATGCGGGCCTGGACGGATATCGTCGGCATCGGTACCGCGTTGTCGATCAGATCGAAGCTTGGGGATCGCGCACCCACCGCCGACGAGGTCGAGGGTGTGGGCCGCGGCGCCTGGGCCTACGCGCAGACGCTGCATCCCACGCGCTATTTGCAGGCAGTCGGCGAGATTCATGCCTTCGGGCGGCAGATGGCGGGATTCTTCGATCAGGGGCCGGACATACTTTTGTCGGCAACGCTGGCCGAGCCTCCGGCAAAGATCGGCCGCTTCAATCACGATACCGAGGACTATGTCGGTTTCCGCATCGGGCCGGACGGCATCTTCGCCTACTCGCCCTTCTGCGCGGTCTTCAATGCCAGCGGGCAACCCGCAGCCAGCCTGCCGCTGGGCTGGTCCTCCACCGGACTGCCCATCGGCGTGCATCTTGCGGCGGCCTTCGGGCAGGACGAAGCGCTGATCGCGCTTTGCGCAGAACTTGAACGTGCGGCCCCCTGGACGGGGAAAAGAGCGCCGATGGCCGGGTAGGTCGGAAGGAATCGCTTGTGGGTAAAGAATCTTTCCGCCCAATATGATCAAACGGGGAAGACGAGGGGGCGGACGTGACCGATGAGGTGACGATCTCGGCCAGGAATGTCGTCAAGGCATTCGGGCAAGGTGCAGGGATTTTCCGCGCGCTGGACGATGTGTCGGTGGATATCCGACGGGGAGAGTTCTTCACGCTTCTGGGGCCTTCGGGCTGCGGAAAGACCACGCTTTTGCGTCTGATCGCGGGGTTCGAGATGCCGACCGACGGCACGATCCTGCTGGACGGAGCCGACATCACCAGCCTGCCGCCGAACAAGCGGCCGGTGAATACGGTGTTTCAAAGCTATGCGCTCTTTCCGCATCTGACCGTCGCGCAGAACATAGCCTTCGGGCTGGAGATGCTGGGCAAACCCGCCTCCGAAGTCACGGCGCGGACGGCCCAGATGCTGGCGCTGGTGCAAATGGAAGCGTTGGCGGGCCGCAAGACCGGCCAGTTGTCGGGGGGACAGCAGCAACGGGTGGCGTTGGCGCGCGCGCTTGCGCCGCAGCCGAAGGTCCTTCTTCTGGATGAACCGCTAAGCGCTCTGGACCTGAAGCTTCGCAAGGAGATGCAGATCGAGTTGAAGCGCCTGCAGCTGGAAACCGGGATCACCTTTGTCTTCGTGACGCACGACCAGGAAGAAGCTCTAACCATGTCTGACCGCATCGCCGTGATGAGCGCGGGCAAAATTCAGCAGGTCGGCAGCGCCAAGGACATCTATATCCACCCGAAGAACCGCTTTGTCGCCAGTTTCATCGGTGAGACGAACTTCCTGTCCGGCAGCGGCGAAGACGGCGCGCTGCGGCTGGGGACGGGCGAGCGGATCGAGGTCCCTGGCCAGCGGGCGGGTGGGCAGATCACGGTCAGCGTCCGGCCCGAACAGCTGCGCCTTGCCCGCGCCGAGGATGGTGGACTTCATGCCAGGGTAAAGACGCTGGTCTATTTCGGCACCGACACGCATTGCCACCTCGCGCTTTCCGACGGCACCGAAGTCGTTGCCCGTCTGCAAAGCCCGGCCTCGGGCGAAGCGGGATTGACCGAGGGCCAGGCCGTCGGCATCCGCTTTGCAGACGGCGCGGTGCAGCGGGTGGAGGACTGACGATGAGTCCCGCCGAGAAGAACGCGATCAGGAACTCGGCCCGCAACGGCTGGCTTCTGTCGGCTCCGGCGCTGGTCATGCTGGCGTTTGCGGCCTCGGGTCCCTTGCTGATCGTCATCTGGTATTCCTTCCTCACCGGAAACGACACCGGCGGGGTCATCCGCGAATTCAGCTTCGAAGGCTGGAAAAGCGTCTTTCTGACCTTTGACATCTTCGAGGAACGATACACGCTCGCCGATGCGCATCTGACGATCTTCTGGCGTTCGGTCTGGCTGTCGCTGACCACCACGGCCCTGACGTTCGCCATCGGTTTTCCGACGGCCTGGTTCATCGCGACCCGCCCCGCGCGACAGCGTGCGATGTGGCTCTTCCTGATCACCATCCCGTTCTGGACCAACCTGCTGATCCGCACCTTCGCAATCAACGAGGTGATCCGGAACGAGGGTCTGCTCAACACACTTCTGCTTTGGCTGGGGATGATCAGTGCGCCCTTGCAGATCAACTACACCGAGGGGGCTGTCCTGATCGGGATGACCTATGTCTACCTGCCGCTGATGGTCTTGCCACTGTACGCCACCATCGAACGCTTCGACATGCGGCTGCTGGAGGCGTCCTACGACCTTTACGCAAGCCGCTGGCGGACGCTGCGTCGGGTGATCCTGCCCATTGTCAAGCCGGGGATCATCGCCGGGTCCATCCTGGTCTTCGTGCCCTCGCTGGGGGCCTATGTCACGCCGCGCATCCTGGGCGGTGGCAAGAAGATGATGATCGGCAACTTCATCGAGCTCCAGTTCCTGCAGGGCAAGAACTGGCCGCTGGGTGCGGCACTTTCGGTGCTTTTGCTGATGATCGTGATGGGGGCATTGCTGGTCTATGTCCGCGTCGCCAACCGGGACCGGAGCCAGGGCCATGGCTGAGCGCGGCTTCGACATAAGCCGCCTGCCCGGCTTTGCCACGATTGCCTTGGGGGCTTTCGTGATCCTGTATCTGCCGATCGTGACTCTGGTGATCTTTTCCTTCAACGCCTCGAACTCGGTCGCGACCTGGGGCGGTATTTCGTTGCACTGGTATGCCGATGCCTGGGCGAACGACGACGTGAAGGCGGCCACGGTGCGGTCTTTGGTCATCGGGGCTTCGGCAGCGTTCCTGTCGACGGTGCTGGCGACGATGGCGGCTCTGGGCACGACGCGGCGGCGGGCGTTCAAGGGCCAGACCTTCATCTACGTAATGATCAACCAGCCCTTGATGGTGCCCGAAATCGTCACGGCGGTGGCCCTGCTGATCTTCTTCGGCATCCTCAAGGTCGCCACCGGCTATCAAGGACTTGGCTACCTGATCGCGGCGCACACCGCCTTCTGTCTGCCCTTCGCCTACCTGCCGATCCGCGCTAGGCTGGAAGGCATGGACCTGGCGCTGGAAACGGCGGCGGCTGACCTTTACGCCACTCCCTGGCAGACCTTCCGCCGGGTTACCTTGCCGCTTCTGGCACCCGGGATCATGGCCGGGGCGATGCTGGCATTCGTCATCAGCTTGGATGACGTGGTGATTACCGAGTTCGTGAAGTCCGGCGGACAGGACACCCTGCCGACCTATATGCTGGGACAGCTCCGCCGGTCCTTCACGCCTGAAGTCAACGCGATCTCGACCATGCTTCTGGGGGTGACGGTGGTCATGCTGACCGCCTTCTTCCTTCTGACGCGCAAGAAAGACTGAAACCTTACGGGGAGACGACCGATGAAATACCTTTTGTCTGCGACCGCGATGGTTCTGGCCTCGGCAACGCTTGCCGCGGCCGAGGGCGAATTGCAGCTTTACAACTGGGGCAACTACACCAGCCCCGAGCTGCTGGAGAAGTTCGAGAAGGAGACGGGGATCAAGGTCACCGTCACCGACTATGACAGCAACGATGTGGCACTGGCCAAGGTCGAGGCGGGGGGCTCGGGCTTTGACCTCGTGGTGCCGTCCGCAAGCTATGTGCCGATCTGGATCGAGAAGGGCCTGGTCCAGGAGCTTGACCTGTCCAAGCTGCCAAACCACAAGAACATCGCCCCGGAATGGGCGGATGTGCCTTGGGACGCGGGCCGGAAATACTCGGTTCCTTGGCAGTGGGGCACGACCGGCATCGCGGTCAACACCAAGATCTATGGCGGCGACATCAACACCTCGGCCGTTTTCCTTGATGTTCCGCCAGAGCTTGTCGGCAAGATCAACGTCGTTCCCGAAATGATCGACATCGTCTCGCTTGCCACCATGTACGTCGGCGGCGAGCCCTGCTCGGAAGACCCCGAGGTGATGAAGAAGGCGCGTGACGTCCTTCTGGCCGCCAAGCCGAACTGGATCAGCATGGACTACGGCGCGACCGAGCGTCTGTCGAACGGCGACTGGGCCGCCAGTGTCAACTGGAACGGCTCGACCATGCGGGTGCGGCTGAACACCAACGGCGACGTGCAGTATGGCTATCCGAAGGAAGGTTACCCGATCTTCATGGACTCGGTCATGCTGCTGCAGGACGCCCAGAACGTCGAAGAGGCCTACAAGTTCATCGACTTCATCATGCTGCCCGAGAACGCCGCGATGATCTCGGCCTTTGCGCGCTATGCCAATGGCATCGCGGGGTCGGAGGCCTTCATGCCGGAAGACATGAAGACCGCGCCCGAAGTGGTGGTGCCGGAAGAGCACAAGGCCGCCGGCAAGTTCCTTCCGACCTGCCGTGGCAAGGGGCTGGAGTACATGACCGCGATCTGGACCGAGCTGCAGAAGTAAGGTCCTGAACAAATGGTCCGGGGGTTTCCGCCCCCGGACCCCACTATTTTTTTCCAAAGAGAACACGATGCTGGACTGGTCCGCTTGTGAACTGTCGCAGGCTATCCATGCCCGTAAGCTTGCACCTTCCGAGGTGATGGCAACTTGGCTGGCGGAGGTCGCTGCGGTCAATCCGGCGGTGAATGCAATCGTGTCGCTGCAGGACCCCGATGCGCTGATGACCGGGGCAAGGGCGTTGGACGACGTGACGCCGCAGGGCTGGTTGCATGGAATTCCCTTTGCCGTGAAGGACCTGGTGGCAACGCAAGGGTTGCGGACCACATGGGGCTCTCCGCTTTTCGCAGACCATGTGCCGACGAACGACGGCTGGGTGGCGGCACGGCTTCGGTCGGCGGGGGCGGTGATCGCAGCCAAGACCAATGTGCCCGAGTGGGGTCAGGGATCGCACAGCTTCAACCCGGTTTTCGGGGTGACGCGCAATCCCTATGACTTATCCCGTAGCGCGGGCGGTTCGTCAGGCGGTGCTGCGGCAGCTCTGGCCTGCCGCATGGCCTGGGTGGCAGACGGGTCGGACATGATGGGCTCGTTGCGCAACCCCGCCGCCTTCTGCAACGTCTACGGCTTCCGCCCGACATGGGGCTTGGTGCCGCAGGAAGCCGACGGCGACAATTACCTCTCCACCCTGTCCACCGAAGGCCCGATGGGCCGCACCGTCGAGGATGTGGCCCGGTTGCTGCTGGTCCTGGCGGGCGAGAACCCCGTAGTGCCTTTCCCGCGTGCCATGCCGGACGTGCTGTCCGGATTGGACCGGGGTATCAAGAGTATGCGGATCGGCTGGCTTGCCGACTGGGGGGGTGCCTATCCGGTGGAATCCGGAATTCTGGACCTGTGCGAGGCTGCGCTGCGCCAGATGGAAGATTTGGGCGCAGTCATCGATCCCCTGCCGCCGCCCTTTCCGGCCGAAAAGCTCTGGTCCGCCTGGGTGACCCTGCGCGCGATGCTGAACGCAGGCGGCAAGCGCGCCCTTGCGGAAGACCCCGCGAAACGCGCGCTCACCAAACCGGAAACGATCTGGGAAATCGAGCAGGGGCTGGGGCTGTCGGCGCAGGCGGTCCATGAGGCCAGCGTCATCCGCAGCCGCTGGCATGCCCACGCTGCGCGGATGTTCGACCGCTATGACGCTGTGGTCTTGCCCTCGGCCCAGGTCTGGCCCTTCCCGGTGGACTGGCGCTGGCCTGAAGAGATCGCCGGTCGCAGGATGGACACCTATCACCGCTGGATGGAGGTGGTCATTCCTGCCAGTCTGATCGGCCTGCCCGCGCTGTCCATCCCCGTCGGGTTCGGGGCGAGCGGACTGCCGATGGGGATGCAGATCATTGGTCGTTCAGGCGATGACGCCAAGGTGCTGGCGATCGGCCAGGCCTGGCACCGCGCGACCGAATGGCCACAGCGCCGGCCACCGCTGGCGCAGCCCATGGCTTCGCGCTAAGGATTTTGCGAAACGGGGGAGGCTGGCCATGATCCTGGGTCATATCGGGGCGCGCAAAGGGTCGAAAGGCGTGCCGGGCAAGAACTTCCGCCCGCTGTGCGGCAAGCCGCTGATCGACTGGTCGCTGGACCAGCTTTTCGCAAATCCGCGCGTCGGTGCTGTCGTTGTATCAACCGATGACGAGTCGATCTACGCCCACGCCATGAAACGGGGTGCGCTGGACATCGGCCTGCGTCCGGCCGAACTGGCCACCGACACTGCACCGAAATGGGGTGTCTGGCAACACGCGCTGGCGGCCAGCGAACCTGTGTCCGGGCCGGTCTCGGCATT
>JANOCQ010000043.1:0-18894 GCA_031412255.1 Paracoccaceae bacterium
TGCGTGGGCAGGCCGGTGGGGATGACGGCGGCGAGACCGCCATGAAGGATACGAAGAACGCATGAGCGATACTGACGGCAAGAAACCTCTTGGCCTTGGGGGCGCCCCCCGTTCCGGACAGGTGAAGCAAAGCTTCAGCCATGGCCGGACCAAGAGCGTCGTGGTCGAAACGAAACGCAAGCGCGTGGTGGTTCCCACCGCCGCCCCGAAGCCAGGCACGCCCGGCGCGGGCCAGTCGTCTGCGCCAACGAACTACGGTGATCCGTCGAAGCGGCCCGCGGGCATCTCCGACGCGGAAATGGATCGGCGTCTGGCCGCCCTTCGCGCTGCGAAAGCGCGTGAGGCGGAAGATGCCGTACGCCGCGCCGAAGAAGACCGCGTCCGCGAAGAAGACCGCGCCCTGCGCCGCGCCGAGATCGAGACGAAAGAGCGCGAGGATCGCGAGCGCAACGAAGCCCTCCGGGCGAAGGCCGAGGAAGAGGAACGCGCCGCCAAGGCCGAAGCTGCGGCCAAGGTCGCTGCTGCCGAAGCCCGCAAGGCCGATGTCCTGGGCACACGTGCCCGCTCGACCACGCCACCTCCGGCTGCTGCGGCCAAACCGGCCGACCGCGCCTCCCCGGCTGCCCCCGCCTCGACCGAAGACCCGCGCGGTCCGGCCTCGGCCAAGCCCGGGCTGCCGACGCCCCGCAAGACCGACCGTGACAAGGACGACCGGGGCGACCGGGGTGCCAAGCGCGGCACCGGCGACGAAGGCCGCCGCTCGGGCAAGCTGACGCTCAGCGACGCCATCGCAGGTGAAGGCGGCCGTCAGCGCAGCCTTGCCGCAATGAAGCGCAAGCAGGAAAAGGCCCGCGCCAAGGCGCTGGGTCTGGGTCAGAAGGCGGAAAAGCAGGTGCGCGACGTGCAGCTGCCGGAAACCATCGTCGTCAGCGAACTGGCAAACCGGATGGCCGAACGGGCCGCCGACGTGGTCAAGTCACTCATGAAAATGGGCATGATGGTCACGATGAACCAGGCCATCGACGCCGACACCGCCGAACTGGTGATCGAGGAATTCGGGCACAAGGCCGTCCGCGTTTCCGATGCGGACGTCGAGCAGGTCATCGACACCGTCAAGGACTCGGACGAAAGTCTGGCCCCGCGCCCGGCGATCGTCACGATCATGGGTCACGTCGACCACGGCAAGACTTCGCTTCTGGATGCGATCCGCAAGGCCAACGTGGTCTCGGGCGAAGCGGGCGGAATCACTCAGCACATCGGTGCTTATCAGGTGAAGACGCCCAACGGGCAGCTCGTCACTTTCCTCGACACTCCCGGCCACGCGGCCTTTACCTCCATGCGTTCGCGCGGGGCTCAGGTGACGGATATCGTCGTGCTGGTGGTTGCGGCTGACGACGCCGTGATGCCGCAGACAGTGGAAGCCATCGCCCATGCAAAGGCTGCCAAGGTCCCGATGATCGTCGCGATCAACAAGATCGACAAGCACGAGGCGAATCCGCAAAAGGTTCGCACCGACCTGCTGCAGCACGAGATCGTTGTCGAAGCGATGTCGGGCGACGTGCAGGATGTCGAAGTGTCGGCGAAGACCGGTCTTGGCCTCGACGATCTCTTGGAAGCCATCGCGCTGCAGGCTGAACTCTTGGAACTGCGGGCCAACCCGAACCGCGCCGCCTCGGGCGCCGTGATCGAAGCCAAGCTTGACGTGGGCCGTGGCCCCGTGGCGACGGTGCTGGTGCAGAACGGCACCCTGCGCAAAGGCGACATCTTCGTCGTCGGCGAGCAGTGGGGCAAGGTCCGCGCGCTGATCAACGACCAGGGCGAGACGATTGCCGAAGCTGGCCCCTCGGTTCCGGTCGAAGTTCTGGGTCTTTCCGGCACACCATCCGCCGGTGACACGCTGAACGTCGTCGAGACCGAGGCGCAGGCGCGCGAAATCGCCGACTACCGGATCAAGACCGCCAAGGACAAGCGCGCCGCGGCGGGTGCCGCGACCACGCTGGAACAGCTGATGGCCAAGGCCAAGGCCGACCAGTCGGTTGCCGAACTGCCGATCCTGATCAAGGCCGACGTCCAGGGCTCGGCCGAAGCCATCGTCCAGGCGATGGAAAAGATCGGCAACGACGAGGTCCGCGTCCGCGTGCTGCATTCGGGCGTCGGTGCGATCACCGACACCGACGTGGCCCTGGCCGAGGCCTCGAAGGCCCCGATCATCGGCTTCAACGTCCGGGCCAACGCGACGGCACGGGCTTCGGCCACCCAGAAGGGGGTCGAGATCCGCTACTACTCGATCATCTACGATCTGGTCGACGACATCAAAGCCGCCGCGTCAGGCCTTCTCAAGGCCGAGGTCCGCGAGACCTTCATCGGCTACGCGAAGATCCTCGAGGTCTTCAAGGTGTCGAACGTCGGCAAGGTCGCGGGTTGCCTGGTCACCGAGGGGGTCGCTCGGCGGTCTGCCGGCGTCCGCCTCCTGCGGGACAACGTGGTGATCCACGAGGGCACGCTGAAGACGCTGAAGCGGTTCAAGGACGAGGTGAAGGAAGTCATCTCGGGCCAGGAATGCGGCATGGCTTTCGAGAACTACGAGGACATCCGTCCGAACGATGTCATCGAGATCTTCGAGCGGGAGGAAGTCCAGCGCACGCTGGAGTGACCGGAGCTGCCCACGCGTGGGCAGTTTTTCGCGGCAGTCTTTTCAAGGGGTTGGCTGCGGGCGTTCAGGAAATCTTAAGAAATGCGCCGGGCCTTTGGTCCGGCGTTTTCCGTCAGGCGGGCTCGTCGTGCGCCTTCGGCTTCTCCTCGCTGGGGAGCGAGGAGTGCCCGAAGGGCATCGACGAGCGGCGGATCAGAGCCAGTCGCGCAGGATCGGGATCAGGGGGAGGTCGGCGGGGGGCATCGGGTAGTCGCGAAGCGCATTGGGTTTGACCCAGGCCAGAGTCTGCCCCTCGGTCGCGCGGGGGGTGCCTTGCCAGCGGCGGCAGGCGAACAGCGGCATGAGAAGATGGAAGTCTTCGTAACTGTGGCTTGCGAAGGTCAGGGGGGCGAGGCAGGACGACCAGGTGTCGATGTCGAGCTCTTCCTTCAACTCGCGGATCAGGGCGGCTTCGGGCGTCTCGCCGGGCTCGACCTTGCCGCCGGGGAATTCCCAGAGACCCGCCAGCGACTTGCCCTCGGGGCGCTGCGCCAAGAGCACGCGGCCGTCGGGGTCGATCAGGGCGACGGCGGAGACGAGGACGATTTTCATGCTGGTGTCCTTGTGGGGACCCCCGGGGGACCAGCCCCCCGGACCCCCCGGGATATTTTTGGACGAAGAATGATCAGGAGCGGTAGTCGGCGTTGATCTCGATGTAGCGCGAGGTCAGGTCACAGGTCCAGACCGACCGCTTCGCTTCGCCAAGGCCAAGGTCCACCGCGAAGACCAGTTCATCGCCCTGCATATAGGCCGCGCCGTCGTCCTCCTGGTAGTCCGGGTTCCGCCAGCCGTTCTGCGCCACGAGAATGTCACCAAAGCGGATCGTCAGCTTGTCGCGGTCGGCCAGTGCACCGGACTTGCCGATGGCTGCGACGATGCGGCCCCAGTTCGGGTCCTGCCCCGCAACGGCGGTCTTTACCAAGGGAGAGTTGGCGATGGAGAAGGCGACCTTCGCTGCATCCTCATCGGTCGCAGCCCCGGTCACGCGCACTTCCAGAAGCTTGGTCGCACCTTCGCCGTCACGCACCACCTGTAGCGCCAGATCGCGCATCACGTCCGCCAACGCGGTCTCGAACGCCTTCAGTGTCGGGCCCTTCAACTCGGCAGCAGCGGATCGGCCGGTCGCGGCGATCAGCAGCGTGTCGGACGTAGAGGTATCGCTGTCCACCGTGATCGAATTGAAGGTGGCGCCAACATTGCGCGAGATCATCTTCTGCAGCGCAGCCGCGGAAATCTTTGCGTCGGTGAAGATGTAGACCAGCATCGTCGCCATGTCGGGCGCAATCATCCCCGAACCCTTTGCGATGCCGGAGATGTGGATCGGCCCTCCCTCGCCCTGCACGGTGGCGGCGGCCCCCTTCGGAAACGTGTCAGTGGTCATGATCGCCTGGGCGGCCATTTCCACGGCGTCTTCTTGCAGCGCGGCCACCAGATCGGGGACCTTGGCGGTGATCTTGTCGTAAGGCAGCGGCTCGCCGATCACGCCGGTTGACGACGAGAAGACGCGGGAGGCCGGAACCCCCAGTGCTTCGGCCACAGCGCCGGTGACGGCGGCCACGGCTTCATCCCCGGCGCGACCGGTGAATGCGTTGGAGTTGCCCGAGTTGACGATGATCGCAGCACCCGCGCCTTCGGGAACCGTCAGCCCCAGCTTTGCCTGACAGTCCCGGACGCAGCCTGACCGGGTAGAGGACCGGGTGAAGACCCCGGCCATCGTGGTGCCGGCGGCGAGGCGGACCAGCATCACGTCCTTGCGGTTCTGGTAGCGCACACCCGCCTCGACCGCAGCAAATTCGGCCCCCTTGATCGCGGGGAGCACCGGAAAGCTGGCTGGGGCAAGCGGCGAGACCGGCTTCATCGCCTTCTTCGCGGCCGCGACCACATCCCCGACCGCATCCTGCACCGCATCGGCCACCGGGCCGGCAGCGGCGGTGATGCTGTCCTTCAGCTTGCGGACCTTCTTCTTCAGCGCCTTCGCTTCGGCCTTCCAGTCAGTCTTCGCCATGTCCGTCCCCCAAAGCCAGTGCGTCAGTCGATAGCCAAAGCGTCAGTCGATCAGGGCAGAGTTCTTCAAGATCGCCGGGTCAAGGCTCTCGCCCTCACGCGTGACGGTGGCGCCCTTGGTCAGCTCTTCGATCTTCGCATTGATCGCGGCATTTTCAACCTCGGCGGCCAGCTCATCGCGCAACTGGTCCAGAGTGGGCTTTTCGGCGACGCGGGTTTCCTTGACCAGGATCAGGTGAAAGCCAAAGTCGCTTTGGACCGGGCCGGTCACTTCGCCGACCTTGGCCGCCATGACGGCCTCTTCGAAGGGTTTGACCATCATGCCCTTGCCGAACCAGCCCAGATCACCGCCGTTGGCACCGGAACCGGTGTCGGTCGACTTGGCCTTCGCGATCGCGGCGAAGTCTGCGCCACCGGCAAGCGCGGCCTTGATCGCGTCGGCCTCTTCCTTTGTGGCAACCAGGATATGAGAGGCGTTGTATTCGGTCTGCGGGGCAGCATCCTTGAAGCGGGTGTCATAGGCTGCCTGCAGTGCGGCGTCGGTAACCGCCTCTTTGACGATGCCCTCGATCGCGATGCCAGACACCAGGCCGCGCTTGTCGTTGTCGATGGTCGCCAGGGCGCGGGGGCCGAGGTCGGGGATCGACTGCGACAGGACTTCCTGCTGGATCAGCTGGTCGTAGATGCCCTTGAACAGGACGTCATCGGGCAATCCCTGATATTCCGGTGGCAGCGTTTCGCGCAAGGCGATCATGTGGCCGAGGGTGATTTTTACCCCGTTGACGGTGGCCACCACGGTATCCGCCGTCTCGCCCTCCGCCAGTGCGGGGCCGGACAAAGCCATCATCAGTGCCACAGCAGACCAGAAACCTGTGCGCTTTGTCATTCTCACCTACTCCTGATCGGGGCCGTCGCCCTGCCTAAGTTGACTATGCCAGTGCTTCCCCTTACATCGCGACAGTCGCGTGGAACGGGCTTGACCGGTCATGCTCTGGACCTTCTAGGGAAGGCCGTGGGGGCGGGCAAGCCCAACGGCCACACGATGCTGTCAGAAGCCGCCCCACGGAGAAAACATGCTGGGTCTTGGATCGATTGCGCGGAAGGTGTTCGGGACCCCGAACGACCGAAAGGTAAAGTCCGTCCGCCCGGTGGTGGCGCAGATCAACGCGCTGGAGCCGGAGTTCCAGGCCTTGACCGACGAAGGCATCATCGCGAAGACGCGAGAGTTCCAGAAGCGCGTGCAGGAAGGCGGGGAAAGCCTGGAGGCGATCCTGCCGGAAGCGTTTGCGAACTGCCGCGAGGGTGCGCGGCGGGCGCTGGGTCTGCGCGCGTTCGACGTGCAGCTGAAGGGAGCGATGTTCCTCCACCAGGGCAACATCTCGGAGATGAAGACCGGCGAGGGCAAGACGCTGGTGGCGTCCTTTGCGGCCTATCTGAACGCGTTGACCGGCAAGGGCGTGCATGTCGTCACGGTGAACGACTACCTGGCCAAGCGCGACGCGGAGTGGATGGGCAAGGTCTATGCCCAGTTGGGAATGTCGACGGGTGTGGTCTATTCGCACCAGCCCGACCCGGAAAAGCTTGCGGCCTACCGCGCCGACATCACCTATGCCACGAACAACGAGCTTGGGTTCGACTATCTGCGCGACAACATGAAGACCTCGATCGAGGATATGGCGCAGCGCGGGCACTACTATGCCATCGTGGACGAGGTGGACAGCATCCTGATCGACGAGGCTCGGACGCCACTGATCATTTCGGGTCCCAGCCAGGATCGCAGCCCGCTGTATCAGGCGGTGGACAAGGTGATCCCGCTTCTGACGCCAGAGCATTACGCGGTGGACGAGAAAACCCGTGGCGTGACCCTGACGGAAGAGGGCAACGACGCTATCGAGGACCTTTTGCGCCAGGAGGGCATCCTGCCCGAGGGGCAGAACCTGTATGAGGCGGAAAGCACATCCATCGTGCACCACGTCAACCAGGCCCTGCGGGCGCACAAGCTGTTCTTCAAGGACCAGCAATATGTCGTCATGAACGGCGAGGTCATGCTGATCGACGAGTTTACCGGCCGCATGATGAAGGGCCGGCGCTTGTCGGACGGGCTCCACCAGGCGATCGAGGCGAAGGAAAGGGTCAAGATCAACCCCGAGAACGTCACCTACGCCAGCGTGACCTTCCAGAACTACTTCCGGCTCTACGAAAAACTGGGCGGCATGACCGGCACCGCCGCGACCGAGGCCGAGGAATTCCGCGAAATCTACGGTCTGGGCGTGGTGGAGGTTCCGACGAACCGCATCGTCGCCCGGATCGACGAGCATGACCAGGTCTTCCGCACCGCGCGCGAGAAGTATGAGGGTATCCTCAAGGCCATCAAGGAATCGCATGAGAAGGGGCAGCCGATCCTGGTCGGCACCACGTCCATCGAAAAATCCGAACAGTTGTCCGAGTTGCTGAAGAATGACGGTATCCCGCATTCGGTCCTGAATGCCCGGCAGCACGAGATGGAAGCCAAGATCGTCGCGGACGCGGGCAAGCTGGGCTCTGTGACCATCGCGACCAACATGGCCGGACGCGGCACTGACATCAAGCTGGGTGGCAACGTCGAGTTCAAGGTGATGGAAGCCATCGCCGCCGATCCCGAGGGCGACCACGTCGCCATCCGCGCCCGGATCGAGGCCGAACACACCGACGAGGAAGAAGCTGTCAAGCAGGCCGGTGGCCTGTTTGTCCTGGGCACCGAACGGCACGAAAGCCGCCGGATCGACAACCAGCTGCGTGGCCGTTCAGGCCGTCAGGGCGACCCCGGTCGGTCAGCCTTCTTCCTTAGCCTGGAAGACGACCTGATGCGCATCTTCGGGTCCGAACGGCTGGACAAGATCCTGTCGACCCTGGGCATGAAGGAAGGTGAATCCATCGTTCACCCCTGGGTCAACAAGAGCCTGGAGAAAGCGCAGGCGAAAGTCGAAGGCCGCAACTTCGACATCCGCAAGCAACTGCTGAAGTTCGACGATGTCATGAACGACCAGCGCAAGGCGATCTTCTCCCAGCGGATGGAGATCATGGAAGCCGATCACGTCGCCGATGTCGCGGCCGACATGCGCCACCAGGTGGTCGAGGACCTTGTCGACCTCGCCATGCCGCCCAAGTCCTATCCGGATGCCTGGGACACCGAAGCCCTGACCGCCTCGGTGCGCGACATGCTGAACATGGATCTGCCCATTGCCGCCTGGGCCGCTGAAGAGGGCGTGGACCAAGCCGTCATCCTGGATCGGATCATCGAGGCTTCGGACAAGATGATGGCCGAGAAGACCGAGGCTTTCGGCGCTTCGACCATGCAGACCATCGAAAAGCAGGTCCTGCTGCAAGCGATCGATGGCAAGTGGCGCGAGCACCTTCTGCGGCTGGAACACCTGCGGTCCGTCGTGAACTTCCGTGGCTACGCGCAGCGCGACCCGTTGAACGAGTACAAGACAGAAGCCTTCCAACTGTTCGAGGGCCTGCTGAATTCTCTGCGTGAGCAGACGACCCAGCAGCTGTCGCGCATCCGTCCGGTGACCATGGAAGAACAGGACGAGATGATGCGGCAAATGGCGGCCGCGCAGGCCGCCGCGCAACAGCCCAAAGAAGTCCAAGCCGCTGCGGCAGCGGTTGCACCCGCCGCAGCGTTGGCGGCAGCCCCGGTCGCGGAAGCGGCGACTCGTCTGGCCGGTTTCGACGAAGCCGATCCCAATACCTGGGGCAACCCGGGCCGGAATGATGCCTGCCCCTGTGGCTCGGGCGAGAAGTTCAAGCACTGCCACGGCCGCCTTGCCTGAGGTGGCCTTTGGCCGGGGGTCGCACCCCGGCCAGATCCGGTCGGCTTTTCGTAAGCCTTCCCAAATAATGCCATTTCTCCGCCCCTATTCAGCGTTATCCCGGAAACGGTAACGATTCCTGACCGGGGCACTGCCATGCTTTGGGGTAAAAAGGCTTTGCGAGTGACTGCAGCTATCGCGGTCGCCTTCGGAGCTGCCCATACAGCGGAAAAACTGAAGGCTCCGGCCATCGAGCAGTCGCTTCTGGCGACGGCCGCAGAGCGTGCGGTCGCAGACCAAGTGACGGCGGCAGTGCAATCCTCTGTGCCGGAATCCGCGTCGCTGAGCACTCCGGTGACTGTCGCCGTCGGTGATGTCATCGGCATCACCTCGGTCGCAGCTACCACCGTTGCCCCGGTTGGCGACGGATGCCAGCCGCATCTTGTCCTGTCCCCGATGCCCGGCGCGATGATTGAGGCAAGCTTTTCGGCGCCATGCAACCGGGGCGAACGGATCGTCGTGCGGCATTCCGGACTGTCCTTTTCGGCACTGACAACGGCCGAAGGGCTTGCAACCCTGATCATTCCGGCAATGCGAACCGAAGCGATGGTGGCGGTCTATCTGCAAGATTCGCGTCTGGTCCTGGGCCGGGTTACCGTCCCCGACGCCGCCGTCTACGCGCGCTACGGCATTACCTGGGACAGCCCGGTCGATCTTGAGCTGAGGGTGACCGACGGCAACAAGGTGCTGGTGGGCAGCGTGGCCACCTCGGGGATCGAACAGCGCGTGATGGCTCTGGGCCAAGGCAACCTGCCGTCGCCAGTGCTGGCGCAGGTCTATTCCGTCCCGGGGCGAGAGCTTGGCGATGCCGACATCACCGCAGAGATCCGGATCACTCCGGCGAATTGCGGTCGGACGCTTCGGGTTGAAACAGTGCATTCTGTCGGTGGCCTTGCCACCCAGTCCGAACAGACGATCTCGGTACCGCTTTGCGGCACGGCGGGTGACATTCTGGTGTTGAAGAATCTTGCGCCTGCCCTGAAACTCGCCGCTCCTAACTGAGGTTCGGAACGGTCGATGAGTGTGAAGGCAGGACTCGCGGCGCTTTGCGCTGCGCTGTATTTTTCGGGATCTGCCTTTGCCCAGGACGTGACTCTGGTCGCCCGCGAGGGTGGCATTGTGCTGACCGGCACCCTGCAGGGATATGATGGCGAGTTCTACCGGATCGACACCGTCTATGGGCCGCTGACGGTGGATGGCCAAGGCGTGATCTGCGAGGGGCCGGCCTGCCCGGACCTGATCGCGCCAAAGGCCACAATGCGCATCGTAGGCTCACCGGACGCGGCGGGACTGGTGCCGGTCCTGTTCCAGGCATTTGCCCAGGCTCGCGGACTGATCTACGAAGCGGGCGACGGCGACGGCTTTCAGGCCCGGCTTCTGGACCCGGAAACTCGGCAGGAACTGGCCGCGATTTCCTTCACGCCCATGGTGCCGGACCTTGCCACAACGGCAGTGCAGACCGGCGCGGCGGATCTGAAACTTGCCTTCCGGGACGAGCCGGACCTGGGCAGCCACGCCGTGGCGATGGACGCCCTGGTGGTGCTGGTCGCGCCGGACAACCCGACACCAGAGCTTTCCACGGTCGAACTGGCACAGGTCCTGGGCGGCGATGTCGACAACTGGGCCCAGATCGGCGGCCCGGACATGCCCATTGTCCTGCACGCCCTTGCGGAAGGCGCCGATCTGCAGCGCGCGCTGGGTGAAAGGCTCGGCGCGCAGGAAAAGGCGATGATCCTGCACCCGGACCTGGCCGCGCTGGCCGGGGCGGTGGCGAAGGACCCTTGGGCCATCGCGGTGTCGGGCCGCTCGGCCATTGCTCCGGCGCGGAGGATGCCGTTGACGGATTCCTGCGGCTTTCCTCTCTTGCCCACCGCTCTGGCCATCAAGGCCGAGGATTATCCCCTGGCCCTGCCCATTCTGATGCTGACCCCGAAACGCCGCTTGCCGTTGCTGACGCGTGAATTCCTGGATTTCCTGCGCACGCCCGCAGCGCAGGCGGCAGTGTCGGCGGCGGGGTTTGTCGACCGCTCGGCAAGTCGCCAGCCGATGACGGCGGACGGGTTGCGGCTGTTGAACGCAATCCAGGGTGCGGGCAAGGATGTCACCCTGGACGACCTGAAGCGTCTGGCCGGAATCATGGACGGGGCGGACCGCGTGTCCCTGACATTCCGGTTCGAGGATGGATCGTCGACGCTGGACGCTCCGTCGCAGGACAACCTGGTGGATCTGGCGCAGCTGATCGCGGCGGGGCAGTTCCGCAACCAGAAGCTGGTGCTGGCAGGGTTCTCCGACGGTTCCGGCGCGGCCGAGGCCAATCTGGCGCTGTCGGTGGAACGTGCAGAAAAGGTGGCACAAGAGCTGGCGGCGGTGGCCCCCGATCTGGCTCTGGCGGACCTCCCGGTGGTGGAGGGCTTTGGCGAGGCACTGCCGATGTCCTGCGACGAGACCGCCATCGGTCGCCAGCTGAACAGGCGGGTCGAGTTGTGGGTGGTGCCGAACTTTACCCCGGCGGAACCGGAAGCCCCGCCGGAAGCGCCTGCGCCTTAAGCAAGATACTCCGTCAGGGTCTGCCTCGTGCCCGCGGCCCAAAGCCGGTTCAGCTGCCGCTCGAACGCCGCCGCGAAGCGCCCGTTCTTGCCAAGATCGCCGTAGATCGCGGTCATTTCCAGCCACGCCGCCGGGCGCGCCCTGGCGGCCTTTGACCGGACGGCCAGAGCGTCCCAGTCCGGGTCGTTCGGCGGGATATGTGCGCAGCTGTCGCTTTCGCCATAGCAGTAGCGGCACCACAGGGCGCTGACCAGGGCCAGCCCGTCCACTCTCCCCCCCGCCGCCAGCGCATCGCGGACCGAGGGCACGATGAACTTGGGCTGCCGGTTCGATCCGTCAAAGCACAGCCGCCGTTCGGTGTCCGCCACCTCGGGGTTGCTGAAACGTTCGACGATCAGGCGGTAGTAGTCGCCCAGGTTGGTGTCGGGAACGGGCGGGATATACGGGATGATCTCGTCCATCTCGACCTTGTCCAGCAGGCCGCGGATCAGCGGGTCCGCCATCGCCTCGTGGACATATTCGATGTCCATCAACCCGCCGGGATAGGCGATGGTCGCATGGCCGCCGTTCAGGATGCGGATCTTCATCAGTTCGAAGTTGTGAACATGCGGGGTCAGCGTGACCCCCACCTTTTCCCACGCGGGGCGGCCGGAGGGAAAGTTGTCCTCCAGCACCCATTGCCGGAACGGCTCGCAGGTCACGGGCACCGGGTCATCGCCCAGTCCGAACGCTGCCGCTATCGACCTCTCGCGCGGGCCGGTGGCGGGGGTGATCCGGTCAACCATGCCGTTTGGGAAGGCGACATTGTCACCAATCCAGTCACCAAGGTCCGGGTCCGCGATTCTTGCCAGACCCATCACGGCGGCCTTGGTCACATGCCCGTTGCCGGGAAGATTGTCGCAGGACATCACGGTGAAGGGCTGCACTCCCGCCGCTTTGCGGGCCTTGATTGCCGCGATGATCGCGCCGAATGCGGTGCGGTGCGGGTCCGCCGCGTCGGCCATGATCTCGGGGTGGCTTGGGTCAAACTCGCCCGTCGCCGGGTTGATGAAGTATCCACCCTCGGTCACGGTCAGGCTGACGATCCGGATCTCGGGCCGGGACATCGCCGCGATCAGCGCCGCGTTGTCCGCCTGGACCGGCAGGAAGTCGATCATCGACCCCACCCGCCGCGCCGACTTCCCCTTGGGGTCCAGCTCGATCACCGTCGACAGACAATCCTGCGCCTTCAGGGCTTGCCGCATCCGTGCGTCGCCTTCGCGCACCCCGGCGCCCAGAATGGCCCAGTCCCGGTCAAGGCCCATGCCGAACAGGTCGTCCAGATAGACGGCCATGTGCGCCCTGTGAAAGTTCCCCAGGCCGATATGGACGATGCCGGGGGTCAGCTTGGTGCGGTCATACGCAGGCATTTGCACGGTCATGGCTCAGCTCATCCAGTTGCCGCCGTCGACGTTCAACGTCTGGGCGACAATGTAATCGGCCTCGGACGAGGCAAGAAAGACTGCCGCACCCGTCATGTCTTCGGGGCGGCCCATCCGGCCAAAGGGGACCGCCTCGCCAACCTCACGCTTCTTCTGGCCCTTGGGCTTGCCTTCGTACTTGGCGAACAACGCATCCACGGCGTCCCACATCGGCGTGTCCACCACGCCCGGAGCAATGCCGTTCACGTTGATCTTGTGCTTGATCAGGTCCAGCCCCGCCGACTGCGTCAGGCTGATGACGGCGGCTTTCGAAGCGCAGTAGACGCCCACCAGCGCCTCGCCCCGCCGCCCGGCCTGGCTGGCCATGTTGATGATCTTGCCGCCACGCCCTTGGGCGATCATCACCTTTGCCACCGCCTGCAACGGAAACAACGTCCCCGCCACGTTTACAGCAAAAACCTTGTCATAGCTGGCCCGCGTGATGTCCACGATGGGCGCAAGGTCGAAGATCGCCGCGTTGTTCAACAGGATATCGATGCCGCCGCCCCAGTCCGCCGCCGCCTTCACCCCGGCGTCGATCGAGGCCTGATCGGTCACGTCCATCGTGATGCCCAGGGTCTTGTCGCCCAGCTTCGCCGCCGCCTCTTGCGCGCCGCCCACATCTGCAATCGCGACCCGCGCGCCTTCCCGCACAAACGCCTCAACGAAGGCCAAGCCGATGCCGCGCGCGCCCCCGGTCACAAGTGCCGTTTTTCCTGCAAGTCTCATATCGCCAGTCCATTCGTGTCAAAGCGGTGAATTTTCCCGGCCGGAGCCAACCGGATGCGGTCGCCGTGGCGGGCGTGAACCTCGCCCGGCGCACGGACGGTCATGGTGCCCAGGCCCTCGACCGCCACCTTCAGGAAGCTGTCCGAGCCAAGGTGTTCCGACAGGCCGACGACACCCTCCCACGGGCCATCGCCGACGGTGATATGCTCGGGCCGGATGCCGATGGTGTGGGCGTTGTGCTTGGCGGCCTCGGCCCCTTCGATAAGGTTCATCTTCGGGCTGCCGATGAAGCCCGCAACAAACAGGTTTCGGGGGAAATTGTACAGCTCCAGTGGCGCGCCTACCTGTTCGATCCGGCCTGCGTTCAGGACCACGATCTTGTCGGCCATGGTCATGGCTTCGACCTGGTCGTGGGTGACATAGATCATCGTGGTCTGGAGGCTTTGGTGGAGTTCGCTGATCTCTTGCCGCATCCCGACCCGCAATGCGGCGTCGAGGTTGGACAAAGGCTCGTCAAACAGAAACGCCGCCGGTTCGCGGACTATGGCCCGCCCGATGGCAACGCGCTGGCGCTGGCCGCCGGACAACTGTCCGGGACGGCGGTCGAGGTAGTTGGACAGGTTCAGTACCTTGGCCGCGCGTTCCACCCGCTTGTCCTGCTCGGCCTGGTCCATCCCCGCCATCTTGAGCGGAAAGGCGATGTTCTTGCGCACCGTCATGTGGGGGTAAAGCGCGTAGCTCTGGAACACCATCGCCAGACCGCGCTTGGCGGGCGGCAGGTTCGTCGCGTCCTTGCCGTCGATGTCGATCACGCCGCTGGTGGTATCCTCCAGCCCCGCGATCAATCGCAGCAAGGTGGATTTCCCGCAGCCCGAGGGTCCGACAAAGACGACAAACTCGCCGTTTTCGATGGTCAGGTCGATGCCGGGGATGACGTCGACTTCGCCGAAGGACTTGCGGACCGATGACAGTTGGATCTTGCCCATGTCTTCCTCACTTCACCGCGCCAAAGGTCAGGCCGCGGACGAGTTGCTTCTGGCTGAACCAGCCAAGGATCAGGATCGGCAGGATCGCCATCGCCGATGCCGCCGAAAGTTTCGCGTAGAACAGGCCCTGCGGTGCCGAGAAGCTGGCGATGAACGCCGAGAGGGGGGCGGCCTTGGTGGTGGTCAGGACGATGGTCCAGAAGGCTTCATTCCAGGCAAGGATGATGTTCAGAAGCATGGTCGAGGCGATGCCGGGCAGCGCCATCGGGGTCAGGACATAAAGGATCTCGCCCCACAGGGTCGCACCGTCCATGCGGCTTGCTTCCAGGATTTCTGCAGGGATTTCCTTGAAGTAGGTGTAAAGCATCCAGATGATGATCGGCAGGTTCATCAGCATAAGTGCTACGACCAAACCGATCTTGGTGTCGATCAGGCCAAGCTGCTGGAACAGAAGATAGAGCGGGATCATGACCGCGACGGCGGGCATCATCTTGGTGGAGAGCATCCACATCAGAAGGTCCTTGGTCTTCCTGCCCGGCACGAATGCCATCGCCCAGGCGGCAGGGATCGCCACCAGAAGGCCAAGAAGCGTCGAGCCGACGGAGATGACGACCGAGTTCCAGAAGAACCGCGGGTAGTCGGACCGCGACCAGACCTCGGTATAGTTTTCCAGCGTCCAGTCGGCGGACAGGAATTCGGGCGGCATGGCGACGGCGCTGGCTTCGGTCTTGAAGCTGGTCAGGATCATCCAGAGGACCGGGAAGAAGATGATCAGGGCAACGGTCCAGGCGGCGACGGTGGTTACAGCCAGACGGCGGGGGGACAGGGCGCGGGCCATCGTCAGTTCTCCAGGTTCCGGCCAAGGCCGCGCATCAGGAAATAGGCCACGATGTTCGCCAGGATCACCGCGATGATCCCGCCCGCCGCCGCCCGCCCGATGTCCTTGGCAGCGATGGCCTGCTTGAAGATCATGTAGGGCAGCGTGGTCGAAGCCGATCCCGGCCCGCCTTGGGTGGTCGTGAAGATCTCGCCGAAGATGCCCAGAAGGAAGATCGTCTGGATCAGGATCACGACGGTGATCGCCCGGGTCATGTGCGGCAGGATGATGTAGCGGAAGCGGGCGAAGGGGCTGGCGCCGTCCATCTCGGCCGCTTCAAGCTGTTCCGAGGACAGCGATTGCAGCGCGGTCAACAGGATCAGCGTGGCGAAAGGCAGCCACTCCCAGCTGACGATGCCGATCACCGACCACATCGGATACTGCTCCAGAAACAGGATCGGCTGCGCCCCGAAGGCGCGCGAGACGGCCGAGAACAGCCCATTCTGGGGATGCATGAACAGGTTTTCCCAGATCGACGCTGCGACCGGCGGCATGACGAAGAAGGGGGCAATCACCAGGATGCGCAGCATGCCCTGGCCCTTTACTGGCTGGTCGATCAGCAGTGCGATCAGGATCCCCAGCACCACGGTGATAACCAGCACGCCTCCCACCAGCGCCAATGTGTTGAACAGCGCCAGCCAGAAATCGGGCGAGTTGAAGAACCAGACATAGTTGGTGAACCCCGTCCAGCCGGTCCGGTCCGGCGACAGGAGCCGGTAGAAGCGGAAGGAATAGTAAAGGGTCATCGCCAGCGGCACGACCATCCAGATCAGGAGAAGGACGACCGACGGCGCCACCATCATGCGGGCGGCCAGGCGGCTGGAATGCGTGGACATGAAGCGGTCTCCCGATGGAGAGGTCGAGCGGTGCCCAGGGGACCGCGCTGGCAAGTTAGCAGGAATCGGGTTCGGAAGGGACGGCTTGCAGGCAGCAGGGCCCGCAAGCCGAGGGTGATCCCGGGGGTCTGGGGAGACTGCCCCCGGGGTCGATCTCACTTGATGTAGCCAGCGGCTTTCATCTCTTCGGTAACGACGGATTGCGCTTCGGCCAGCGCCTCATCAGCCGTCTTCTGGCCAGCCAGCGCCGCCGAGAAGATCTCGCCAACCGTGGTTCCGATCCCCTGGAACTCCGGGATGGCCACGAACTGGACACCGACATACGGGACCGGCTTCACGGTCGGCGCAGACGGGTCAGCGGCGTTGATGCTGTCGATCGTCATCTTGGCGAACGGCACCTTGGCATATTCCTCGTTGGCATAAAGCGAGGTCCGCGTTCCAGGAGGAACGTTCGCCCAGCCTTCCTTCGACGCGACGAGCGCGAGGTAGTCCTTGTTCGTCGCCCAGTTGATGAAGGTCTTGGCGGCGTCCTGCTTCTGGCTGGAGGCGGGAATCGCCAGCGACCAGGCCCAGAGCCAGTTGCCGCGCTTGCCGAGACCATTGTCGGGGGCGAGCGCAAAGCCCACCTTGTCGGCGACGGTCGAATCCTTCGGATTGGTCACGAAGGAAGCAGCGACCGTGGCGTCGATCCACATGCCGCACTTGCCCTGCTGGAACAGCGTCAGGTTTTCGTTGAAGCCGTTGTTCGACGCACCGGGCGGGCCGTACTTGGTCATCAGGTTCAGGTAGAAGTCGATGGTCGCCTTCCACTCGGGCTGATCGAACTGGGGCACCCAGTTCTCGTCGAACCAGCGCGCGCCGAACGAGTTCGACATCGCCGTGATGAAGGCTGCATTCTCGCCCCATCCGGCCTTGCCGCGCAGGCAGATGCCGTAGACTTCCTCTTCCGGCTTGTTCATCGCGGCGGCGGCCTTCTCGATGTCCGCCCAGGTCGGCGCATCGGGCATGGCCATGCCGGCGGCGTCCATCAGGTCCTTGCGGTACATGACCATGGACGATTCGCCGTAGAAGGGCGAAGCGAAGAGGTTGCCGTCGACGGTCAGACCGCCCCGGATCGCGGGCAGAAGATCGTCCACGTCGTATTCGGCCGGCAGGTCGTTCAGGCTGGCGAGCCAGCCCTGCTTGCCCCAGATCGGAACCTCGTAGGTGCCGATGGTGATCACATCATACTGACCGCCGCCGGTGGCGATGTCAGTGGTTACGTTCTGCCGCAGGACGTTCTCTTCCAGAGTCACCCATTCGACCTTGATGTCGGGATGCTTGGTGTTGAAGTCGTCCATCAGGCCTTGCATGCGGACCATGTCGCCGTTGTTCACGGTCGCGACGGTAATCGTGGTTTCGGCCAGTGCGGCACCCGCAAGGGTGAACGCAACCGACGCCCCCAGAAGGGCGCGGAAAGTCACTGTCATTGGAATCCTCCCTTGATGGCGATATGAGCAAATCATCGCCTGCTGAGCATTTATTCACAGTTACACCAGAGTCGTCAAGTGCTCAGTTACGCTGCAACTGCGAAGGAAACTTCGACTATCCCTGCTGCAAAAGCGCCCTGGCGGTGCTTTCGTCGGTGACCAGGCCGTTGACGATCCGGCCCCTCAGCGCCGCCCCGATCGCCGTCACCTTGCTCTTGCCCGCCGCCACACCGATGACAGGTTGCGTCTGCCCCGGCTCGACCCGGACACCGCCCACAAGCGCATTGCGCGGCGTGTCGATGTAGCGCCCCTCTAGGTCGAAGATCCAGCTGCCGATCTCGCCTGATGCACCAAGGTCCTGCAACTCGCGCAGGGCGGCGGGAGTGACGAAACCATCCAGGGCCAGCGGGGCGTCCGGCCCCATCTGGCCGATGCCGACAAAGGTGACGTCGGCTTGCCGCGCCAGATCGAAGACTGTGCGGACGGGACGCAGATGCATGAAGAACTCGCGTTCCTCGGGCGTGTCGGAAATCACCGGCACCGGCATCGGGTAATAGGTCGCACGCAGCTTCTCGGCGATCCGGCTGATCACGTCGTAAAGGGTGGCGGACCCGTCCGGCGCAATATTGCCCAGAAGCGACACGATGCGGTGCGGCACCGGTTCGGAAAAGACGAACTGCTCGGCCATCGCCCGCAACGCACGGCCGGTGCCAAAGGCAATCACCTTGGGCTCGGGCATCCGCAGCACGCGCTCCAGTTCAGCTGCGGCGGCAGGGGCGATTGCGTGGGCGGGATCGGCGCCGGCACCAAGCGTCGGCGCCACCCGCGCGCGCATCAGCCCAAAGCGGTCGCAAAGCCTCGCCTCCAGGTCCAGGCAGGCACCGATCCGGTGGTTCAGCCGGACGTGAATCAGCCCCTCGGTCATCGCCCGGCTGACCAGGCGCTGCGCCCGCTGGCGGCTGACCCCCAGTTCGGCGGCTATCTGGTCCTGGGTCATCCCCGCGACGTAGTACAACCAACCGGCCCGGGCCGCTTCGTCCTGCAGGGAAGGTTCACCGCTCATACCGTTTGCCTGGCTGATTGCAGATCGGGCGCAATCTGGAAAAAATCCGCAAAGCTGACAAGCCTGCGGTGGGGCAGAGCGTCCTGCGGCTCTTCCGGAGTTGTCGCGCCCAGATGGCTGCCACCGACAAAGCGCCAGACTGTCATCCCGGCGGCCAGGCCGGCGCGGATGCCGGTCAGACTGTCCTCGACCACCAGGGTCCGCCCGGGCTGCGCCCCCATCTTCGCGGCTGCATGAAGGAAGAGGTCGGGCGCGGGCTTGCCACGGGCGACGAGGGTCGATGTAAAGACCTTGTCGCCAATCAGGGGCGCGAGGCCGACCAGGGACAGCGAAATCTCCACCCGGCGCGGGCTTGAGGAGGTGGCAACGCAGAACGG
>JANOCQ010000044.1:0-16511 GCA_031412255.1 Paracoccaceae bacterium
GTCACAAACCCGACGAATTCGTCGCGGTCGAGCAGGTGGAGCGGTGCCGGGCGATGCTGGGCGCGCTGATCGGGCGGCTGGAGACGGGGTTCTAGGGGCTGGTGTCCACGGTGGACAAACTTGGCAAATCTTTCGGAGTCAACGGGTTGGTCGTGGGCGTTAGGGGAGTGTTAAGTCTTCCCGTCGCACTGGAAACGGCGGGCAATCCGAAGGTCCTGCGGGGTAAGCCTGTAGACCGATCCGGGCCGGACCTCGCCGATTTCGCCGCAGCGCAGAACAATCGCCGTGGCGGCCCTCGCAATCCAACGAGGTTGCGCCATATCAAGGGAAGCGGGCCATCCGTCCGCACCAAAGGACTTTCATGAACATTGTTGAAACTGCGGCCGGTAACCCGGCTTTCTCGACGCTTGTTACCGCTTTGACTGCGGCCAACCTGACCTCAGCCCTTGGCGGCACCGGCCCGTTTACCGTCTTCGCTCCGTCGAATGACGCCTTCGCCAAACTGCCTGCTGGCACCGTCGAGGACCTGGTCCTGCCCGCCAACAAGCTGGTGGCGATCCTGAAGCTGCATGTCGTCTCGGGCAAGCACATGGCGTCGGAGTTCGCCGACAAGTCCGCCGACATCGACACTCTTGGCGGCGAGAAAGTCACCGTTACCGGCAAGGACGGATCGGTCCATGTCGGGGCGGCCAAGGTCAGCTCGGCGGACGTGGATGCGTCGAACGGGGTGATCCACGTGATCGACACCGTCCTGATGCCCGCCTGACCTGACGGTCCGGACCATAAAGAGTGCAGGGGGCCGGTGGCCCCCGTTTTCATGGCAGGGTGGGGGAGAGTGGGGGCGAACCCAGACCTACTGCAGCGACTTCAGCCGCTCGGCCTCGGCCTTGCCGATGCGGTAGTGGCCGGTCATCGGATAGGCGAAAAGGATGTCCTCTTCCTTCGCGCCCGCGCCGATGTTGTGCAGGATCAGCGGCACGCCCGCATCGGTCCGGCGGTCCGAGACGATGCCGATGTGGTCCAGGTTGCCGGGCAGCTTCCAGCTGATGATGTCGCCGGGCAGAAAAGGGGTCGGGCCTTCGTCCAAAGGCACCTCGGCCCCGATGCGGGCGAAGAGGGTCTGCAGGTTCGGCACCCGGCGGTGGTCGATGTTGCGGTCGGGCCGGTTCAGACCCCAGAACGCCGGGTAAGCCGCGAAATCGGCCTTCATGTCGCGGTTCACCGCCAGTTGCAGGTCGATCCCCCAGGCATCCCTCAGCGCGCGGATCACCACGTCGGTGCAGACGCCCCGGTCGCGGGGCAGATCGCCGCCCGGAAACTCCAGCGTCACATAGGCCGGGTCATAGGTCACGGTCACGCCAACCTGATCCCGCGCCGCGGCGGTCAGGCGTGAGGGTTCCGACCCCGCGAAGGCGGGCGCGGCAAGCGCAATGGACAGGACCAGGATACGCATGGGACGAATCATGCCCTGTTCACGCGCCCGTGGGTAGTCCGGATTTCCCGTGATCGGGACGGGCTGGCACCTTTCCGCCGGGGCCGGTAATAGGTGCGTGATGGCGATCACCCTCACCTCTCTGGCCGATCTGGCGACGCATGGCTTCGATGACATCATCGACGTGCGCGCGCCTGCCGAATTTGCCGAGGATCACCTGCCCGGCGCGATCTCGCTTCCAGTGCTGGATGACGAGGAACGGGCGCGGGTCGGGACCATCTACAAGCAGGTTTCCCCCTTTTCCGCCCGCAAGATCGGCGCGGCCCTGGTTGCGAAGAACGCCTCGCTGCATCTGCAGGGGCCTTTGGCCGACAAGCCGGGGGGCTGGCGTCCGCTGGTCTATTGCTGGCGCGGCGGGCAACGCTCGGGGTCGTTCGCGACGATCCTGTCCCAGATCGGCTGGCGGGTGGAGACTTTGGTCGGCGGCTACAAGACCTGGCGCGGCCTTGTGGTGCATGAGGTTTATGACACCCCCGTGAGGGCGCCCGTCGTCGTGCTGGACGGCAATACGGGGTCCGCCAAGACCGACGTCCTGAACCTGCTGCCCGGCTTCGGGGTGCAGGTGATCGACCTGGAAGGGTTGGCGCGGCATCGTGGATCGCTGTTCGGATCGGTGGGGCCGCAGCCGTCGCAGAAAGCCTTCGAGGGGGCTTTGGCGCTGGCCCTGGTCGGGCTGGACCCGTCGCGGCCGGTGGTGGTCGAGGCGGAAAGTTCCAAGATCGGCAATTGTCGCCTGCCGCCGGAAATCTGGAAGGCGATGGTCGCGGCCCCCCGGGTTGCGATTGCCGCGCCTAGGGCGGTGCGGGCGGAGTATCTGGCGCGGGCCTATGCCGACCTGACGTCGGATGCGGGGCGGCTTGCGGCAACGGTGGGCCTTTTGCGCCCGGCGCATCCGGCCGAGGTGATCGAGCAGTGGCTGGGGCTGGCCGCGTCGGGTCAGTTCGCCACTTTGGCCGACGGGTTGATGGAACGGCACTACGACCCGCGCTATGGCAAGCACCGCGACCGGATGGCAGTGCCTTTGGTCGAGGTCGCAGCGCCCGACCTGCGGCCCGAGGCTTTGCCAGGGATCGCCGCCCAGGTGGCCGAGGCAGTGAAGCGGCTGGTCTGAAGCGGCGGAACATGGCAGTATGTTCTGCCTTTGTTCACGCCCGAGTCGCTGCCCGTGCCCTTTGTCGAACTCTCTGCCCTGACGAATTTCACCTTCCTCACCGGGGCATCGCACCCCGAGGAGATGATCACGCGCGCCGCCGAGATGGGGATGGAAGGGGTTGCGGTGGCCGATGTGAACTCGGTCGCGGGGATCGTGCGGGCGCATACCAAATCGCGGGAATTGGCGCGGGACGGCGGGCCGAAGGTGCGGCTGATCCCGGCGGCGCGGGTGGTGCTGGAGGACGGGTTCCAGGTGACGTGCCTGCCGCGCGACCGGGCGGCGTGGGGACGGCTGTCGCGGCTTTTGAGCAAGGGCCGGTTGCGGGCGGTGAAGGGTCAGTGTCGGCTGGAGCTGGCGGACCTGCTGGAGTGGGGGGAGGGGCTGGAGCTTCTGGTGCTGCCGCCCGACCAGCGCCTGACGCTGGCTGCGGTGGGCGAGGTTATGGACGGGCGGCTCTGGCGCGCGCATGTCGCCCGGCTGGCGGCGCGGTTTCCGGGGCAGGTGAGCCTGGGGATGGCGCCGCGCTATGACGGGCAGGACGCGGGGCGGTTCCAGCGGCTGGCGAAGGTTGCGGGGGCGCTGGGTGTGCCGCTGGTGGCGACGGCGCTGCCGTTCCTGCACCACGGCAAGCGGCGGCGGCTGGCCGATGTGCTGACGGCGATCCGGCTGGGGGTGCCGGTGGACAAGCTGGGGCGGAAGGCGCTGCCGAACAACGAGGGGCGGTTGCGGAGCGAGGGGGAGATGCTGCGACTTTTCGCCGGGCATGAGGCGGCGGTTTTGCGCGCGGGGGAGGTGGCGACGCGGGCGGCGTTCTCCTTGGACGAGTTGCAGTATGAGTATCCGTCCGAGGTTTCGGGCGGGGAAACGGCCTCGGAGCGGTTGGCGCGACTGTCCGAGGCGGGGTTGGAGTGGCGCTACCCCGAAGGGGTGCCGGACCGGGCGCGGGCGCAGATGGCGCATGAATTGGCGCTGATCGGGAAGCTGCGCTACGAACCCTATTTCCTGACGGTGCATGACATCGTCGACTTCGCCCGCAAGCGGGGGATCCTGTGCCAGGGGCGGGGGTCGGCGGCGAATTCGGTTGTGTGCTATGCGCTGGGCGTGACCTCTGTCAGCCCGGAAATCGGGACGATGGTGTTCGAGCGGTTCATTTCGGAGGCTCGGAATGAGCCCCCCGATATCGACGTCGATTTCGAACACGAGCGGCGGGAAGAGGTGATCCAGCACATCTACGAACGCTACGGTCGCCACCGGGCTGGGCTGTGCGCCACAGTGATCCACTATCGCGGCAAGCGAGCGGTGCGCGAGGTGGGCCGCGCGATGGGGCTTAGCGAGGATACGCTGGCCGCCATGTCCAGCCAGATCTGGGGCTGGGGCGGTCCTGGGGCGGTGACCGAGACGCGGCTGAAGGAAATCGGGCTGGACCCCACCGACCACCGGCTGACCCAGACCATGCAGCTGATCGACGAGATCCAGGGCTTTCCCCGCCACCTGTCGCAGCACGTCGGCGGGTTCATCATCACCGAGGGCCGGCTGGATGAGCTCTGCCCGGTGGAAAACGCCACGATGGAGGACCGGACGGTCATCCCCTGGGACAAGGACGACATCGACACGCTGAAGATCCTGAAGGTGGATATCCTGGCGCTGGGGATGCTGTCCTGCATCCGCAAGGCCTTCGACCTTCTGGACAAGCACCACCACCAGCGGTTCTCCCTCGCGACCCTTCCGCCCGAGGATGCCGAGACCTACCGGATGCTTTGCCGGGCCGATAGCCTTGGTGTGTTCCAGGTGGAAAGCCGGGCGCAGATGAACTTCCTGCCACGGATGATGCCCCGGTGCTTCTACGACCTGGTGATCCAGGTGGCGATCATCCGGCCGGGGCCGATCCAGGGCGATATGGTGCACCCGTTCCTGCGGCGGCGGAATGGGCAGGAGCAGGTCAGCTTCCCCTCGGACGAGCTGGGAAAGGTGCTGGGCAAGACGTTGGGGGTGCCCCTGTTCCAGGAACAGGCGATGCAGATCGCCATCGTCGGCGCGGGCTTCACCCCGGACGAGGCAGACCGGCTGCGGCGGTCTTTGGCGACATTCAAGAAGCATGGCAACGTCAGCGAATTCAGCGACCGGTTCATCGGGGGGATGCTGGCCAAGGGCTATGACGAGGACTTTGCCCGGCGCTGTTTCGCGCAGATCGAAGGGTTCGGCAGCTACGGCTTCCCCGAAAGCCACGCCGCCAGCTTTGCGCTTCTTGTCTATGCCTCGGCCTGGATCAAGCGGCATCATCCCGGCATCTTTGCCTGTGCGCTGCTGAATTCCCAGCCGATGGGCTTCTACGCACCGGCCCAGATCGTCCGCGACGCGCGGGAACATGGCGTCACCGTCCTGCCGCCCTGCATCCAGTCCAGCCATTGGGACAACCGGATGGAATGGCTGAACCGCGCCGGCAAGGCCCCGGAACTGGCGCTGCGCCTTGGCTTCCGGCAGATCAAGGGTATCGCCGAGGAAGAGGCGCGCTGGATCACCGGTGCGCGCGGAAACGGCTACCTGACGGTCGAGGATGTCTGGCGCCGGGCCGGAGTCGGCCCCGCGACGCTAAGCCGGCTGGCCGAGGCCGACGTCTTCGCCGCGCTGGGCCTTGGCCGCCGCGATGCGCTTTGGGCTTCGGCGGCGCTGGCCAAGGACTCGCCGCTCCCTCTGTTTGCCAACGACATCGAGGGTGAGGGGATCGTTGAACCCGCCGTCCGCTTCCGCGAGATGACCACGGGCGAGGCGGTGGTGGAGGATTACGTCGCCATGCGCCTGACCCTGCGCGCCCATCCGATGGCCCTGCTGCGCCCCTGGCTGGACGCTGCCTGAACGCTGCCTGAACGGGGGGGCCGTCGTCAGGGCCATCGAGGCCCCGCCAACGGCGCATCCGCGGGACAGGCGGAAACCGCAACATCTTGGGGATAAGGGGGCGGTGATCGGCCATATGCGGGGGCATCGGGTTGACTCCTGCCGGTCCCGGCGGGAACATCCCGCACCCGACTCGTGAGTGACCCGTGCGCCTGACCAAACTGCGTCTCAACGGCTTCAAAAGCTTTGTCGACCCCACGGATCTGGTGATCCACGAGGGGCTGACCGGCGTGGTCGGCCCGAATGGCTGCGGCAAGTCCAACCTTCTGGAAGCCCTGCGCTGGGTCATGGGCGAGAACCGTCCCAGCGCGATGCGCGGTGGCGGGATGGAAGATGTGATCTTCAACGGCGCGGCGACGCGGGGGGCCCGGCACTTTGCCGAGGTCGCGCTGGTGATGGACAACCAGGACCGGCTGGCCCCCTCGGGCTTCAACGACGCCGACCAGATCGAGATTGTCCGCCGCATCACCCGGGACGCGGGCTCGGCCTATCGTTGCAACGCCAAGGACATCCGCGCCCGCGATGTGCAGATGCTGTTCGCCGACGCCTCCACCGGCTCGCACAGCCCGGCTTTGGTGCGGCAGGGGCAGATTTCGGAACTGATCAACGCCAAGCCCAAGGCCCGCCGCCGGGTGCTGGAGGAAGCTGCCGGGATCAGTGGCCTTTATGCAAGGCGGCACGAAGCCGAACTGAAGCTGTCGGGGGCTGAGCAGAACCTCCTACGCGTCGATGATGTGCTGGAAAACCTCGCCCAGCAACTCTCGGTGCTGACCCGGCAGGCCAAGCAGGCGGCGAGGTACCGCGAGATCTCGGAAGACCTGCGCAAGTCGGAAGGCATGCTCCTCTGGCGCCGCTGGCGCGAGGCGGATGAGGCGCGGTCTCAGGCGGAAGGTGCGCTCCGGGAGCGGCTGATTGCGCAGTCGCAGGCCGAGGCGGCGTCTCGCGGGGTCGGAAAGGCGCGCGAGGCTGCCGAGGACGCGCTGCCGCCGAAGCGCGAGGAGGAAGCCATCGCGGCGGCCATCCTGCAGCGGCTGGTGTTGCAACGCGACGCGCTGGGCGATCAGGAGGCCCGCGCCTTGGCGCAGATCGACGCCTTGCGCGGTCGGATCGACCAGCTGACCCGCGACATGGAGCGCGAGGCGGGCCTGAACCGCGACGCCGGTGAGGTGATCGAGCGGCTGGACTGGGAAATCGAACAACTCGCCCGCGCCCATGACGGGCACGAGGAGAAGCTGGCCGAAGCGGTGGAAGCCGCACGCGAGGCTGGTGCGGTCCTCGCCGAACGCGAGGCTGCGCTGTCCGAACTGACCGAGGATGCGGCGCGTCTTGCCGCCCGGCACCAGTCGACGCAGCGGATGCTCGCGGATACCCGGTCGGTGCTGGATCGGGCCGAGGATCAGGCCACTACAGCGCGCGAGGCCGTGGCCTCTGCGGCCGGTGCGCTGGAAGCTGCCGGGGAGGCGTTCGAGGCCGCCGAAGAAGCGCAGGAAGCAGCGCTGGCCGAAGGCGAGGCGACCGAAGCGGCTTTGGAAGCGGCCGAAGTGGCGCGGGGCGAGACGCAGGGCCGCGAAGCTGAAGCGCGGGCGGCGCGGTCGTCGGCCGAAGGAGAGGCGAACGCTTTGCGCGCCGAAGTGGCGGCCTTGGCGCGTCTGGTCGAACGCGAGTCGCAGGCGGGGCATCAGCTTCTGGACCGGCTGGAGGTGGAGCCGGGGTTCGAGAAGGCGCTGGGTGCAGCACTGGCCGATGACCTTCGCGCGCCCGAGGTGGCGGGAGACGCCCGGTCGGGCTGGGCCATGCTTGCACCCTACGGAGACGCGACGCCGTTGCCAGCCGGGGCCAAGCCCTTGGCAGCGCATGTGAAGGCCCCGGCGGTCCTTGCGCGGCGGCTTTCGCAGATCGGGTTTGTCACGCGTCAACAAGGATTTGCCTTGCAGGCGGCCCTTCGGCCCGGTCAGAGAATGGTCAGCATCGAGGGCGATCTCTGGCGTTGGGATGGATTGCGCGCAGGGGCCGAGGATGCACCCTCGGCGTCGGCCTTGCGGCTCCAGCAGTTGAACCGGCTGGTGCAGGTGAAGCGGGACCTGGAAGACGTGGCGGCCCGGGCCGAGGGTGCCCGTCAGGCGCATGAGGCGCTGCAGGCGCGGCTTCAGGAACTGGCGGCGGCAGACCAGCGCGCCCGGGAGGCGCGGCGGGCAGCGGATGCGCGGCTGGCCGAGGCGAACCGGGCGTTGGCACGGGCCGAAGCCGACCGCTCCATCACCGGGGGCAAGCTGGAAGCCGCAAGGCTGGCGGTCAGCCGGTTTGAGGACGAGGCGATGGCTGCCCGCGCCCGGCTGAAGGAAGCCGAGGCGGCGGTAACAGAGCTTGGCGATCTCGACGCCGCCCGGGGGGCGGTCGAGGCGGCGAAGATCACCGTCGAGGCGGCGCGGATCACGATGATGACCCGGCGGTCGTCTCAGGATGAAGTGCGGCGTGAGGGTGAGGCACGCGTCCGGCGGCGGCAGGAGGCTGTGAAGGAACTTTCCGGTTGGAAAAACCGGCTGGAGACAGCCAGCCGCCGGACCGAGGAACTGACCGACCGCCGCTCCGAGACCGAGGAAGAACTCGCCGAGGCGATGCTCGCCCCCGAGGAAATCGCGGCAAAGCGCGACGAGTTGATCGAGGCCATCGCCGAGGCCGAAGAGCGCCGCCGCAAGGCCGCCGATGCGCTGGCCGACGCCGAAGCTGCCCTCCGCGAGGCCGCGTTGGCCGAACGCGATGCAGAACGCCTTGCCGGTGAGGCCCGCGAGACCCGCGCCCGCGCCGAAGCCCGTCTGGACGCCGCGCGCGAAGGCGTTGCTCTGGCGGCCGAACGCATTGCGGAAGAAGACGACCGCACTCCCGACGAGCTTCTGAACAGCCTGCGCACCGACCCCGACAAGATGCCCGATGCCGACACGCTCGACCAGGACGTCGGCCGCTTGAAACGCCAGCGCGAGGCCTTGGGCGCGGTCAACCTGCGAGCCGAAGAGGACGCAAAGACCGTCGAGGCTGAATACGATGCGCTGGCGGGCGAAAAGTCCGACCTCGAAGAAGCGATCAAGAAGCTCCGCGCCGGGATCGCGGGCCTGAACAAGGAAGGGCGCGAGCGTCTGCTGACCGCCTTCGAACAGGTGAACGCCAACTTCTCCACCCTCTTCACCCACCTCTTCGGCGGTGGCGAGGCTCGACTGGTGCTGGTCGAATCCGACGACCCGCTGGAGGCTGGGCTGGAGATCCTCTGCCAGCCGCCCGGCAAGAAGCTGGCGACGCTCTCCCTCCTGTCGGGTGGCGAGCAGACCCTGACCGCTCTGGCCCTGATCTTCGGCGTTTTCCTCGCGAACCCCGCCCCGATCTGCGTCTTGGACGAGGTCGACGCGCCCTTGGACGACGCCAACGTCACCCGCTTCTGCGACCTTCTGGACGAGATGACCCGCCGCACCGACACGCGCTTCCTGATCATCACCCACCACGCCGTGACGATGGCCCGGATGGACCGCCTGTTCGGCGTGACGATGCAGGAACAGGGGGTCAGCCAGCTGGTCTCGGTGGACCTCAAGAAGGCCGAAGCCCTGGTCGCGTAAGCGGCGGTTAATCTCCCTCACTACCCCTAAACCCGCCGCAATCCCTTGCGGTGAACGGAGGTGAGGAAACTGGAGGAAAAGCACTACCGAAAGTGGATGGTGTGGATCGCGGCGGGAACGCTGTTGATCGCCATCAACCGCCTTCTGATCGGGGCCTGACCCTGAAATGAAGGAGACCCGGCGGGGGTGCCACCCCGCCGGGTCGTTTTCAAGGTGAGGACCCTGAAAGATAGTCACTACCGAATGCACAGGATGATGGGCATTCCCTACCAAATTGTAAAGCCCGACGCGGGCGCATGGTTAACGGGTTGGAAAGCAGAATCAGGCAGAACGGTACGTGAACAAACCGTACTCAGGGCCTGAACATGCAGATGCTCCTCTCCACCACCACGATCCTTGTCCTCTTCGCCTGGGCGCAAGACCAGGTCTCCTCCGTCCCGGTCAACTGGTCCCCCTTCGCCGCCGTCGAAGCTGCCGTCGCCCCCTAAGCCTTCACGATCCCGCGCCGTGGCGAAAACGGCGGGGCGTATGGCGAAAACCGACGGCCTCCTGCACCCTGACCGGCCTAGAACCGGGGGAAGCAGGAGAAACCACCGTGCGCTATTCCGGATTTCGCGTGATCGCCGAGGCACTGACCGGCCACAAAGGCTGGAAACCCGTCTGGCGCGACCCGACCCCCCAACCCGACTACGATTACATCATCATCGGCGGCGGCGGCCACGGCCTTGCCACGGCCTATTACCTGGCCAAGGAATTCGGCCAGGCCCGCATCGCGGTGCTGGAAAAGGGTTACCTCGGCGGCGGCAACGTGGGCCGCAACACCACGATCATCCGGTCGAACTACCTGCTGGACGGCAACGAACCCTTCTATGAATTCTCGCTGAAGCTCTGGGAAGGGCTGGAGCAGGACTTCAACTACAACGCCATGGTCAGCCAGCGCGGGATCATCAACCTGATCCACACCGACGCGCAGCGTGACGCCGCCACCCGGCGCGGCAATGCGATGATCATGCACGGGGCCGACGCGCGGCTTCTGTCCCGCGACGACGTCCGTCAGATGTATCCCTGGCTGAACTTCGACAATGCCCGCTTTCCGATCAAGGGTGCCCTGATGCAGCCCCGCGGCGGCACGGTGCGGCACGATGCGGTCGCCTGGGGCTATGCGCGCGGGGCCGATCAGCGCGGGGTGGACCTGATCCAGAACTGCGAAGTCACCGGAATGCGGATCGAGAACGGCCGTATCCTTGGCGTCGAAACGACCAAAGGCTTCATCGGCGCGAAGAAGGTTGGCGTGGCCGTCGCCGGGTCATCCTCCAAGGTCATGGCCCACGCCGGAATGCGCCTGCCGATCGAGTCCCATGTGTTGCAAGCCTTTGTTTCCGAAGGTCTGAAACCCCTGATCGATGGCGTGATGACCTTCGGCGCAGGGCACTTCTACGTCAGCCAGTCCGACAAGGGCGGCCTCGTCTTCGGCGGCGACATCGACGGCTACAACTCCTACGCCCAACGCGGCAACCTGCCGGTGATCGAAGACGTGGCCGAAGGCGGCATGGCCCTGATGCCCGCAATCGGCCGCGTGCGCCTCCTGCGCAGTTGGGGCGGCATCATGGACATGTCGATGGACGGCTCGCCGATCATCGACAAGACCCACATCGACGGCCTCTACTTCAACGGCGGCTGGTGCTACGGCGGCTTCAAGGCCACCCCGGCTTCCGGCTGGGCCTTTGCGCACTTGCTGGCAAAGGATGAACCCCACAACACCGCCACGGCTTACCGTTTCGACCGGTTCCTCAAGGGGCGGATGATCGACGAAAAGGGCCAGGGCGCCCAGCCGAACCTGCATTGACGGAAACAAGCGAATGATCATTCACCATCCGATCCTCGGCCCGCGCGATGCGCAGGAATTCGTCTATCTCGGCGACGCCTCCCTCATCGACAGACCCGACGGCGTGACGGCAGGCATCGAGGCTTTCCACGACTACCTCTACAACCGCACCAATCCGGCGGGCGAACACCAGGAGCTTTGGTATCACGAACAGGGCGACCGATCCTGGCTGGTTGTCACTCGCAACACCGTCACGCATGAGATCACCAAGGTCGAACTCGCCAGCGATGTGGCGCGCGCACGGGGGCGCACCAAATGACTCAGTCGCACCGTATCCAAGGCGGCCAGATCGACCGCACCAAGACCCTTCGATTCACCTTCGACGGCACCCCCTACCAGGGCCATCCTGGCGACACGCTGGCCTCGGCGCTCCTCGCCAACGGCGTCCGCCTGATGGGCCGCAGCTTCAAGTATCACCGTCCACGGGGACCGCTCAGCGCAGGGACGGAGGAGCCGAACGCGCTGGTCGAACTCCGCTCTGGCGGGCGGCAGGAACCCAACACCCGCGCCACGGTGGCCGAACTTTATGAAGGCCTGACGGCAAACAGCCAGAACCGCTGGCCCTCCTTGCGTTTCGACGCGATGGGGATCAACGACAAGCTCTCCACCTTTTTAGCGGCGGGGTTCTACTACAAGACCTTCATGTGGCCCAAGTCCTTCTGGGAAAAGCTTTATGAGCCGATCATCCGCCGCGCCGCGGGCCTTGGCTCGGTGACCCGCGAGGAGGACCCGGACGCCTACGACAAGGGCTTCCTGCACTGCGATCTCCTCGTCATCGGGGCCGGTCCCACGGGCCTGATGGCCGCCCTGACCGCAGGACGGGCAGGCAAGCGCGTGATCTTGGCGGACGAGGATTTCCGCATGGGCGGGCGGCTGAACAGCGAGACCTACGCGGTCGGTGACACCCAGGGCGCAGACTGGGCGGCAGCCACAGTGGCCGAACTCTCCGCGATGCCCAACGTCCGCCTGATGACCCGCACCACGGTCGTCGGTGCCTTCGACCACGGCATCTACAGCGCGGTCGAGCGGGTCAGCGACCACCTTCTGACCCCTGCCGCAGGCAAGCCCCGGCAAATCCTCTGGCGCATCTACTCCACCAAGGCGATCCTCGCCGGAGGGGCGACCGAACGCCCCATCGCCTTCGAGAACAACGACCGCCCCGGCATCATGCTGGCTGGTTCCCTTCGCGCCTACGCCAACCGCTGGGGCGTCAAGGTGGGTGAGCGGGCGGCGGTTTTCACCAACAATGATGACGGGCTCCGCACCGCGCTGGACTTGCAGGCCAAAGGCGTGGACGTGGTCGCCGTGATCGACAGTCGCGAGGGCGGCAGTCTTCTTCCCGGCATCCGTCATCTGCAGGGGGCCGAGGTGATTGACACCTCAGGCGGGCTTGGCTTGAAGACCATCACCGTGCTCCAGACGAATGGCCGTTCGGAAACCCTGGCCGTTGAGGCGCTGGCAGTGTCAGGCGGCTGGAACCCGAACGTGAACATCCACTCACATCACCGCTCGCGCCCGGTCTACGACGCCTCCATCGCGGCCTTCGTCCCGGGCCAGGACGGCCCTCCCGGCCTTCTGGTCGCCGGAGCAGCCGCAGGCCAGATGTCCACCCACGCCGCGCTGAAGACCGGTCGGGACGCCGCCATCGCCGCGCTTGGTCTGGCCAACGGTCCCGACCTGCCGCAGGCTGAAGACGCACCGGTCTGCATCAGCCCGCTCTGGCACGTCGCGCATGGCAAAGGCAGGGCCTGGATCGACCAGCAGAACGACGTGACCGTCAAGGACATCAAGCTCGCCAAGCAGGAAAACTTCACCTCGGTCGAGCATCTGAAGCGCTATACCACGCTTGGCATGGCGACGGATCAGGGCAAGACCTCCAACGTCATCGGCCTTGCGGTCATGGCCGAACTGACCGGCCGCTCGATCCCTGAAACCGGCACCACGATCTACCGCCCGCCCTACACTCCCGTCGCGATGGGTGCGCTGGCCGGACGCTCAAGAGGCAAGGAATTCAAGCCTTTCCGCCTGACACCCTCCCACCATTGGGCCAAGGAACAAGGCGCAATCTTCGTCGAGGTCGGCAACTGGCTTCGAACCCAATGGGTCCCGAAATCCGGTGAAACCGAATGGCGGCAGTCCGTCGACCGCGAGGTCCTGGCGACCCGCAAATCCGTCGGCATCTGCGACGTCACTACCCTGGGCAAGATCGACATCCAGGGCACCGACGCGGGCGCCTTCCTTGACCGCGTCTATGCCAACACGTTCAGCACCCTCGCCGTCGGCAAGTGCCGCTACGGCCTGATGCTGCGTGAAGACGGGATCGTCTTCGACGACGGCACCACGGCCAGGATGGGGCAGAACGAATACGTCATGACCACCACCACGGCCAACGCCGTGACGGTCTTCCGCCACCTCGAATACTGCCGCCAGGTCCTCTGGCCCGAGATGGACGTCCAGCTCATCTCCACCACCGAAGCCTGGGCGCAATTCTCGGTCGCGGGGCCCAATGCGCGGAACCTGCTGGCAAAAATCGTCGACCAGGACATCGCTGACGCCGCCTTCCCCTATATGGGCGCGGGTAACATCACCGTCAGCGGCCTTCGTGCCCGCCTCTTCCGGATCAGCTTCTCGGGCGAACTCGCTTATGAGATTGCCGTCCCCACCCGCTACGGCGACGCGCTTCTGCGGGAAATGCTGGCCAAGGGCGCGGAGTACGACCCCATCGTCTACGGCACCGAAGCTCTGGGCGTCATGCGGGTCGAAAAGGGCCACGTCGCTGGCGGAGAACTCAACGGTCAGTCCACTGCTCTGAACATGGGCCTTGGAAAGATGGTGTCGAAGAAGAAGGACTCCATCGGCATGGTCCTGTCCCAGCGCGAGGGGATGACCACCGACACCGGCTACCGCCTTGTCGGCGTCAAACCCGTAGACCCGTTGGGCAAACTGACCGCGGGCAGCCATTTCCTGGAAAAGGGCGCGGCACCGGTAGCGGCGAACGATGGCGGCTGGCTGACCTCGAAGGTCTACTCGCCGCATCTGGGCTGCGACATAGCACTTGGCTACCTGAAAGCCGGCGACACGAAGATCGGCCAGCGGATGCGGATCGTCAACCTGCTCGCCGGTCTGGATACCGAGGTCGAGATCATCTCGCCCCACATGTTCGACCCGGAAGGAGAGCGTCTCCGTGGCTAGTCTCATGGCAATGACAGCGCTTGGGCGGCGGGAACCGACGACCGTCACCCACGGCCCGCTGACGATTACCGAACGCACCGACGTCGCCCTGGCCTCGGTCGCCGCCCGCAAGGTCCGGATCGCTGACCTGGCGCAAGCCGCACAGGCTGCAGGCGTGCCGCTCCCCGGCCCGGCAACGCATCAGCAAGGAACGCCCTACAGCGCATTCTGGACCGCGCCCGAGATGTGGTTCGTCGAAGCGCCCTTCGCCACGCACGAACTTATCGCGGATATGCTGAAAGCAGTATTTGCGGACGCCGCCAGCATCACCGAACAGACTGACGCCTGGGCCACTTTCGACCTGACGGCCCCGGACCTGTCGCCTGTCCTGGAAAGGCTCTGCAACGTGGATTTTCGCCATGTCGCGGATGGCCACGCGACCCGCACGATGATGGAACATCTGGGCGTCTACCTCATCAAGCACGGCCCAGGCACCGCGCGGATCTATGGTCCGCGCTCCAGTGCGGAAAGCCTGCTGCATGCTCTGGAAACGTCAGCCCACTCAGTCTTCTAGCGTCAGACTTGCCTGACGGCGTGTTTCCCGGTAGTGAAATCACTTATAGTGGTTTCACCCTGGATCGTTGTTCATGTCCGATGGCTCCGCCAATTCCTCGCTTCCACGCGGCAAACCTGCCTTCGACCAGGACCCGCATCGCCTGCGCGAAATCACCGAACGCAACCTTGAAGCCGCCATCGGGCGCGAGGTGCGGAACTTCCGCCGCCAGCAGGGCATGACCGTGGCTGACCTTGCCAACGTCACCGGTCTGTCAATCGGGATGTTGTCCAAGATCGAGAACGGCAACACCTCCCCTTCCCTGACCACGCTTCAGGTCCTGAGCCACGCCTTCTCTGTCCCCGTTACCGCCTTCTTCCGCAGCTATGAGGAACGTCGCGAAGCGCAGCACGTCAAGGCGGGCCAGCACGTCGAAATCGAGCGCCGTGGCACCCGCGCCGGGCACCAGTACAATCTGCTGGGCCATATCGGCTCGAACAACTCCGGCGTCGTGGTCGAACCCTACATCATCACCCTCACGACCGAGAGCGACACCTTCCCGGCCTTCCAGCACGAGGGGTTGGAACTTCTGTATATGCTCGAGGGAGAGGTCGACTATCGCCACGGCGACGCGGTTTATCCGTTGAAACCGGGTGACAGTCTGTTCTTCGACGCTGACTCTCCCCACGGTCCGGAAACCCTGGTCAAACTGCCGGCGCGCTATTTGTCGGTGATCGCTTACCCTCAGGGCTAAGGTCTGGGTGCGTCCAGGTTGGTCTCCCACGCGCTCATCAGGTCCAAGGGCATGTGCCACTCCAGCCGCCCTTGTAGCTTGTGGCCCCGTTGGGCTGTCCAGCGAGCCCAGATCCACCGTCGCCTCTCTTGCGTGACAGCTGACAGGTTACCAGCAAGCTTGCCTCCGTCGACCCGTTGCAGCCCTTGCGGCACGGCCCTACTCTTTCGGCGCATCAACGGAGGCGACATGCCGCTTATCACCGATCTGCAATCGGCCGTCGGCCTCGGCAACGTTCTGACGGGCGCTGACATGGCCCGCTATGCCCGCGACTGGATGGGCCGCTACCAAGGCCAACCGGTTGCCGTCACCCGCCCTGCCTCCACCGCCGAAGTTGCGGCCTGCGTAAAGATCGCCGGGCACTATGGCGTGCCGATCATTCCCGTCTCCGGCAATACCGGCCTTGTCGGCGGCACCATGACGACGGGTGGCCTCATGTTGACCCTTGAACGCATGAACCGCATCCGGAAGGTCAAGCGTGATGCCAAACTGGTGATCGCCGAGGCGGGGGTCATCCTGACCCGCCTCCATGAAGCGGCTGAACAGGAAGGACTCTACTTCCCGCTCTGGTTTGGTGCCCGGGGTTCGGCCATGCTCGGCGGGGTGCTCTCCACCAACGCCGGTGGATCAAATGTCCTGCGCTACGGATCCACGCGCGCGCTGTGCCTGGGGCTGGAGGTGGTGCTCCCGGACGGCCGCGTCCTCAACCTCATGTCTGAACTGCACAAGGACAATTCCGGTTATGATTTGAAAAACCTTTTCATAGGCGCGGAGGGAACCCTCGGAATCATCACCGCCGCAGTGGTCAAACTGGTTCCAGCGCCGCAGGCCCACGCCACCGCCACGGTCGCCGTCCGGTCCCTGACCGATGCGCTGACGCTCTTGAACCGGATGCAAGAGGCCACCGGCAACCGGGTGGAAGCCTTCGAGTTCATGCCGCGCACCTACTCCGAACGCCTGCGTGAAGCGC
>JANOCQ010000045.1:0-1820 GCA_031412255.1 Paracoccaceae bacterium
GCCAGGCTGACCCCGCCGATGACGGCCATGGCGATGGCGTCAAGCTCGTACATCACCCCCATGCCGGCCTGCGCAGTCAGGTTCTTTGACGTCAGCAGGATGGCGGCCACAGCGGCCAGAAAGCCGGCGATGGCATAGACCAGCACCTTGTGGCGGTCGACATTGATCCCCGACATCCGGGCCGCAGCCTCGTTCGAGCCGATCGCATAACTGTGCTTGCCATAGAGGGTGTAGGTCATGATCACATGAAAAAGGACCGCCAGGATCACGAAGATCACCGCCGGGTTCTGGCCGTCCCAGCTGAGCAGCCCGAACGTCACGCCGCTGAGGATGTCGCCGTTCGCCAATGTGCCATAGCTTTCGGTGGGAAAGCTGACCGGCTGCCCGTTGGACCACCACCGCGCGACACCCCGCGCCGAGACCATCACGCCAAGCGTCGCGATAAAGGGCGGAATCTTGGTATAAGCAACCAGCAAGCCGTTGATCAAGCCCGCAAATATGCCGCATGCCAAGCCCACGACAATCGGCACGATGACGGGAAGGTCCATCGCCCAGTCGCCAAAGATCGCTTTTGGATTGGGATTGCCGTTGACCATGGCGGTTTGTGCGAAGCTCATGGCGACCATCGCAGTCGCACCAACCACCGATCCCGAAGACAGGTCGATGCCGCCGATGATGATGACCTGGGTGACGCCCAGCGCGATGACGCCGATGATGGCAACCTGCAAGATCATGATGTCGAGCCGTTGCTGGTTGAACAGCGTGTCGACATTGTCGCGCATGTTGAACAGAAAGCTGCTGCCGTTGAAGCGGTTGAGAAGCTCGAAGATCACGATGATCAATATCAGCGCGCCAAAGACGTTCCATTCCGGTGCTCGGGTCCGTTTGGCGGGATCGTAGTTCAGCCCGCCCAGGCCATGTGCCGCTTGCGCCACGTCGTTTCCCCTCCACCCGGTTTCAATCCGTCACGTATCTTCCGCCGCAGTTGCCTCGGCGACAAGATGAATTCGGGGCAGCGCGCACGCTGCCCCGGTCAGGCCGAAAGGCCTTAGTTCTTCGACAGATAGTTGGCGATGTTCGCCGGGGTCACCAGTTCGAACGGCACGAAGACCTTCTGCTCGACCGCTTCGCCCGCAGCCAGCTTGACCGCCGCGTCCAGCGCGCCGCCGCCCTGGGCTGCCGCGTTCTGGAACACCGTGATGTCCAGCTCACCCGCCTGCATCGAGGCCAGCGCGTCTTGCGTCGCATCGACGCCCGACACGATCACCGAAGCCATGTCGATGCCCGATGCCTTCATCGCCTGGATCGCGCCCAGCGCCATCTCGTCGTTGTTGGCCAGCACGCCGTCGAAGGCAGCGCCCGTCGAAAGCCAGTTGGTCATCAGGTTCTGCGCTTCGTCACGCGACCAGTTGGCGGTCTGCATGTCGATCACGTTGACCTTGACGGCGCATTTGCCGGCTTCGATCACGTCGGTGTAGTTCTGCGTGCGCTGCACGGCGGCCTGGTTCGACAACTGGCCCTGCATGACATAGACGTTCACGTCAGTCTTGCCTGCGGCGGCCCACTGGTTGCACTGCTCGATGAAGCCCTGGCTGGACGAGTCAACCTCGTTCGACGCGACAAACGCCTGGTTGTCGGGCAGCGTGTCGACGTTGATCGGCTGGCGGTTCACATAGACCAGCGGGACCCCGGCAGCGGCGGCCGCGTCCGACATGGCCTGCGTGGCCGAGGTGTCGACCGGGTTGACGATGATCGCGTCGACGCCGTTGGCGATGAAGTTGTTGATCTGGTCGAGCTGCTTGGCGACGTCGTTCTGCGCG
>JANOCQ010000046.1:0-2066 GCA_031412255.1 Paracoccaceae bacterium
GCGAAATGATCCAGCTCGCCGCCATCGCGATCCGGATGGGTGCCACGAAGGAAGACTTCGACCGCACAGTCGCCGTCCATCCGACGATGGCAGAAGAATTGGTCACAATGCGCAAGGCGACCCGCCGGGCCTGAGGCTTTGGCGCCCTGGGTGCTTGAATTTGCGGCGCAAGCGACCAGTTATGGGACAGCAGATGAAGAAAAGGGTTTCGACGAATGGCAGGTAGCGGTGGCCCTTGGGGCGGCGGTGGCGGCTCTGGCGGAGATGACGAGGACAAGGGCGGTCGCAACGGTGGTGAAGACCGTCGGCCGGGCGGGCCGCGCAGGCCGCAGTCGGACTCCCCTCAGATTCCCGAAATTGACGAACTCATGCGCAAGGGGCAGGAGCAGCTTCGCGTTCTCATGGGCGGGCGCGGCCGTGGGCCGGGCGGCTCTGGCGGTGGCGGGCGCGGGCTGGGTGGCCCGGTGATCACGCGGCAGGGCATCGCCATCGGTGCAGTGGCACTCGTGGCCCTCTGGGGTTTCATGTCATTCTACACGGTGCGGCCGGAAGAACGCTCGGTCGAGCTGTTCCTGGGTGAGTTTTCGGGGATCGGCAATCCGGGCCTTAACTTTGCGCCCTGGCCGCTGGTCACTGCGGAAATCGTGCAGGTGACGGGTGAACGGACGACGGACATCGGCGCCGGCGCTGACGGTGCGCCCGATTCCGGCCTGATGCTGACGCGCGACCAGAACATCGTGGACATCGGTTTTCAGGTTGTCTGGAACATCACCGATCCTTCGGCCTATCTGTTCAACCTTGCCGATCCGGCCGATACGATCCGCGCTGTTTCGGAAAGTGCCATGCGCGACATCATCGCCCGGTCCGAGCTTTCGCCGATCCTGAACCGCGACCGTGGTGTCATCGCGACCGACCTGCAGGCCGCCGTGCAAGGCACGCTGGACAGCTACAATGCGGGCATCGGCGTGATCCGGGTGAACCTGCAGCGCGCCTCCCCGCCCGCCGATGTGATCGACAGCTTCCGCGCGGTGCAGGCCGCTCAGCAGGAGCGTGACCGGCTGGAGAAAGAGGCTGACGCCTATGCCAACCGCGTGACTGCCGGCGCCCGGGGTGAAACCGCCCGTCTGCTGGAAGAGGCCGAAGCCTATCGCGCCCAGGCCGTCAATCAGGCCCAGGGTGAGGCGAGCCGCTTCCTTGCCGTCTACGAGGAATACATCAAGGCGCCGGACGTGACGCGCAAGCGGCTCTATCTCGAGACGATGGAGCGCGTTCTGGGTGACATGAACAAGGTCATCCTCGATGGCGTGTCCGGGGGTGAGGCAGGGCAGGGGGTTGTGCCCTTCCTGCCGCTGAATGAACTGAGCCGGATGGCGCCGTCTTCCGCTGCGGGCGCTGCGCCCGTGGTTCCGAACGGCTCTTCGCCGGTGACGCAAGGGGTGACCAACTGATGAAAGCTGCATTCATTCTTCCGGCCGTTGCCGTGGTGATCGGTGTCGCGCTGTCATCCGTGTTCATCGTTGACGAGCGCGAGCGTGCGCTGGTGCTGCAGTTCGGTCAGGTCAAGCAGGTCAAGACGGAACCTGGCCTTGGCTTCAAGGTGCCGCTGATCCAGGAAGTGGTCTATTACGAGGACCGCATCCTCGGCCTGCCGACGACCCCGATCGAAGTCACCATGCTGGATGACCGCCGTCTGGTGGTCGATGCCTTCGCCCGCTGGCGGATCGTCGATCTGGTGGCCTTCCGTGAGTCGGTGGGCGCGGGTGGCGAAGCGCAGGCTCTGCGTCGGCTTGAGGGGATCGTGAACCCTGCCGTACAGGAAGTGCTGGGCTCGGTCCCGTCGTCACGGGTGCTGTCGGAAGACCGGACGTCTCTGATGAACCAGATCCGCGACATTGCCCGCCGTCAGGCGCAGTCTCTGGGGGTGGAGGTGATCGACGTTCGCCTCACGCGGACTGACCTGCCGGAGCAGAACCTTTCGGCCACCTTTGCCCGGATGCGGGCCGAGCGGGAGCGTGAGGCCGCGGACGAAATCGCGCGCGGCGGCGAGGCCGCGAGCCGGGTGCGCG
>JANOCQ010000047.1:0-26605 GCA_031412255.1 Paracoccaceae bacterium
CCCCGGCGCGGCTGGCGTGCCAGCCGCGAAAGACGACGCTCGACCCCCGCGACCGAAGCGGCGGGGCTGCGGTGAAGCTGGGCACCTGCGGCAAGGACGGTCTTCGCCATGGCGGGATGCGCCCCCGCATCCAGGATGACATCATCCCGGGGCCGAAGGAGAGTGCCGAGGGTCAGGCGGATGGCCTCAATCCCGCTGCGAAAACTGAGAGCGGCAGGTTGGTCGAGGAAGGTGGACATGCGCGCCTCGAGGTCGAGTACGGGCGCCGTGAGGCCGGGACGGGAAGACAGGATGCGCGGTAGACCCAAGGCGTCAAGCGCAGCTGAGCGAAGCGTCGGGTGGAGTGTAAGCGCAAGATAGTCCTGCGCGGCGAAGTTCAGACCGAGGCGCAGAGGCGGGCCGGGATCGGCGGTCGGGGACATTGCAAGGGGCCGAAGCATGGCGGGACCTTTCACGGTTTTCCGATCTGGCCGGGATGTGCACTCAATCTGCGAACAGGGGGGAAAACTGCGCGTTAATTCCCCGTGAAACGCGTTTGCGCCTTGCGGGAAAGGCGTTTCACAGCTGATCGCAGTCCGCAGAAGCCCCGCCGCTGCCTCAGTTTCACGGTCTGCTTGCATTTTCGGCCAGCAGCCCGAAGCGATTGACGCAAATTTCACGCACCCCGTCAGATGGTGAGCCGCAACAGAAAAAAGCAGTAACGTGGAGGCTGAAATGCGGGTTCGGATGATGGGCGAGTTCCAGGTGACGGACGGTTCCGGGCTTGACCGCACACCACGGGGATCGAAAGCGCGGGGGCTGATCGCCCTGCTGTGCCGGACCCCGGGCCACCGCCGTCCGCGCCGCTGGCTGGAGGGTCGGCTCTGGTCTGACCGGGGGGCCGAACAGGCATCGGGCAGTCTTCGGCAAGCGTTGACCGAGCTGCGCCGGGTGTTGGGCCCGTTGGCCAAGCACCTGGAGAGTGACCGGGATTGCATTGCCTTGCGCGATATCCACACCGATCTGGAAGACGATCCGAAAAGCGCGTGGCTGGCGCTGGAGCAAGGTCGTGAATTCCTGGAAGGACTGGACGTCATGGATGCGTCCTTTTCGGCCTGGCTTGCCGAGGAGCGTCCCCGCGTGGCGGCCTTGCTGCGGCGCGGGTCCGAGGTCGAACGGACGGCGAATGCGCCAATCACGCTGCGGCTGGCGTCATTGCCGCACGGCACCGACCCGGGGACTGCGCGCGATCTGGGCGCTGCGATTGCCCGGCTGACCGCCGAGTACCTTTTGCGCGGACTAAGTGACCTCGAAGTCGCGGATTGCCCGCTGCCTTCGGGGTTTGATCTGCAGCTGGACGGCGCGTGGAGCGCGGACCGGGCACAGCTTCGGGTGCGTGTCGTGGCGCAGGAAAGCCGGAAGACGCTTTGGAGCCAGCGGCTGGTGGCCAGCCTGGTGGGCGGCCGGGTGCCCTCGGTGGTCTTTGAGACGGTGGAAGCGGCCTGAAGGGCGTCGGTAAACCCGGATCAGACCGCAGCGGTCGATTTTCTGACTTCTTGCATCGTCGGGCCTTCGCCATTAGCAGGGAAGCCGATTTGCAGGAGACGCGCGATGGACGGGATCGACACGCTCAAGGCCAAATATCTGGCGGCGGTGGCCGGTGCGGCGGACGAGGCCGGGCTGGAAGAGGTCCGTATCGGCGCGCTGGGCAAGAAGGGCGAGATCTCTGCCCTGATGGCTGGTCTTGGGAAGATGGAGCCGGAGGTGCGGAAGGCGGCGGGTGCCAGTCTGAACGCGCTGAAGGATGAGATCGACGCGGCCCTGCGGGCGCGGAAGGTGGCCCTGGGCGATGCAGCGCTGGATGAGCGGCTGAAGTCAGAGTGGCTGGACGTGACACTGCCGGCCCGTCCGCGCCCGCGCGGGACGATCCACCCGGTCAGCCAGGTCATGGAAGAGCTGACGGCGATCTTTGCCGACATGGGGTTTTCCGTGGCGGAAGGCCCGCAGGTCGAATCCGACTGGTACAACTTCGACGCCCTGAACATCCCGCCGGAACACCCCGCGCGGCAGGAGCATGACACCTTTTTCATGCACCGGGCCGAGGGTGACAACCGCCCGCCGCATGTGCTTCGGACCCATACCAGCCCGGTGCAGATCCGGGCGCTGATGCAGCATGGCGCGCCGATCCGGGTGATCGCTCCGGGCCGGGTGTACCGGATGGACATGGACCAGACACACACGCCGATGTTCCACCAGGTCGAGGGGCTGGCGATTGATCGGGCGATCAGCATGGCGAACCTGAAGTGGTGCCTGGAGGAATTCTGCCGGGCCTTTTTCGAGGTGGACAAGGTGGAGCTGCGGTTCCGTGCCAGCCACTTCCCGTTCACCGAGCCTTCGGCGGAGGTGGACATCCGCTATTCCAACGTCGGCGGGCAGCTTAAGATTGGCGAGGGCGACAAGTGGATGGAAATCCTGGGCTCCGGGATGGTGCACCCCAAGGTGTTGCAGGCGGCGGGAGTCGATCCGACCCAGTGGCAGGGCTTTGCCTTCGGCATGGGGATCGACCGGATCGCGATGCTGAAATACGGCATCCCGGACCTGCGGGCGTTCTTCGAGGCCGATCTGCGCTGGCTGCGGCATTACGGGTTCTCGGCGCTGGACGTGCCGGACCTGGCGGGCGGGCTTTCGGCCTGAATGGACGACCCGGACCTTTCCGCGCGCAAGCATCTGGCGGCGAATGACCCGGCCTTTCCGGCGCGGCGCGAGCAGGCCTGGAGCAAGATCGTCTCGGCGCTGGATGGCGTGCTAGGGCCGGCGGGTTACGCGCTAAATGGCACGACCTGGAGTCGGGTGACGGCTGCGGGCAAGTCTGCGGTGCATCTGCAACGGAACCGCTATGGTTGGGATGTGCAGATCGTCTTGCGGTTCGTCACTCCCGAGGGCGAGGTGCCGGACCATCCCGACTGGCCGGGCGGCGAGGATGTGACGCTGGCCGAGTTTTTCGAACGGGCTGATCACGATCCGGGGACACTGGCCTTTGTCGATGTGCTGGACCGCCCGGAGTGTCTGGACCTTGCGGTCGAGATCCTGCGCGAACAGGCGCTTCCCTGGTTCGACGCGCTGCACTTTCCGCAAGGTTAGAGACGAATCCGACGCGCTGCGGCTTGACCGGCCCACCGGCCCGTTGCCCAGGAAGCGGTGAGAAGGTAGCCGCCGGTCGGGGCCTCCCAGTCCAGCATTTCACCAGCAACAAATGTGTTGGGGATGGCGTTCAGTTCAAGGTCGGGGCTGAGAGCGTCCCAGGCAATGCCACCGGCGACACTGATCGCTTCATCCAACGGATTTGGTCCTTGCAGCGGAACAGCCAGTTGCTTGAGGTGGGCGAAGGGCTCAGCCCGGGCAAATTCCATCACCAGGGCGGCCCGAGTTCGATCCAGACCAAGCTTGCGCAGGCGGTTGGCCGTGCTTTCCCCCGGCTTCATCTTTGCCAGGCGTTGCGCGATCTCATCTGCGCTTACGTCGGGCAGCAGGTCGAGGGTAAGTGTATATGCGCTGCGTAGATACTTGTATATACTATAGATTCCGCCGCCTTCCACTCCCTTTGCGGAGATGACGAACTCCCCACGCTCACGGTGGTCTCCGGCAATCAGGGCGACACCCTTCACGGGTTGGCCGAAGAATGGTGCCATGTGCGGCGACCAGTCTACCTGGAACCCCATGTTGGCAGGTTGCCAAGGTATGATCTGCACGCCCTTGTCCCGAAGCCACGGCACCCAGGCCCCGTCAGAGCCGAGGCGTTGCCAGCTTGCCCCACCGAGCGCGAGTACGGTGACCTGCGGGGCCAGTGTCTGGGGGCCGGTTGGGGTGTCGAAGGTAAGGGCGGTGCCGTCAAAGCCCGTCCAGCGCCATCGGGTGCGAATTTCGACTTCCTGAGAGCCAAGACGTTGCAGCCATGCACGGAGCAGGGGCGAAGCTTTCATCGTGCTGGGGAAGACGCGACCCGATGAGCCGGTGAAAACCTCCTGGCCCAAGGCGCGGCACCAGATACGCACCTCGCGCGGGCCGAAATCTTGCAGGATTGGTCGGAGGCGAGGGGTTTCGTATCGAGCGGCGAAGAGGTCCGCGTCTTCGTCCTTGGTGACGTTCAAGCCCGATTTCCCAGCCATGAGGAACTTGCGGGCAACGGTGGGTCTGGCTTCGCAGACGATAGTTCGCACACCCGCCTTTGCGAGTTCTTCAGCCGCCATAAACCCGGCGGGGCCTGCGCCGATGACAAGGGCTTGGGGGGTTTCAGCTGACTGGGGCATTGCGCAGTTCGACAACGCGGTGGGGGTAGGGCATCTCGATCCCGGCTTCCTTCAGGGCGTTCCAGATCGCTAAGAGGACGGGTGAGCCGTATTTGTTCTTGCCGTCGTCGATGCCTGCTACCCAGTACTCCACCGCGAAATCGACGCTGGAGTCTCCGAAACCGCGCAGCTCGCAATCGGGGCGGTCGGGGGCTTGCAGGACGAAGGGAAGCTTGGAAACAGCGCGTTCGATCAAATCGGGGACGATGTTTATGTCTGTCTCGTAACTGACGGAAAACAAAGCCTCGTAACGATTGGCACTTCCCTGGTCGGAGTAGTTCACCACGCGAGTGGTGATGAAGTGCTCGTTCGGGACGACGATCCACTTGCCGTCGAAGGTCTCCAACACGCAGGCGCGGGCGGTCATCTTGATGATGGTGCCCTTCTCGCCCCCGTCAAGTTCGACGTAGTCGCCTACGGTGGTCTGGCCTTCCAGCAGCAGGATGATGCCCGAGACGAAGTTGGCGGCGATCTGTTGCAGGCCAAGGCCGATACCGACGCCCAGCGCACCACCCAGGACGGCGACGGCGGTGAGGTCGATGCCCATGATTGACATGACGAGGAGGAAGGCGACGCCGAAGATGGCGACCTCGCTGGCCTTGATGGCCAGTTCGCGGGTCGCGGGGCGCAGGTCTTGCTGGGACTTGATGTAACCGGCGGACTGGCGGTTGGACCAGCTACCCAGCCAGAAGAGCAGCGACCCGGCGATCAGGCCGCGGATCAGGGACAGGGCGGTGAACTGGATGTTGCCGAGGTTAACCTGCGCGGCGTCGAGGCGGGTGGTGACGTCGTCCAGGAACCCCAGCGCATGCAGCGCCATCACCGGGAGGAGGACATAGCGGCCCATCAGTTTCAGGAAACCGAGAGGCAAGACTTTGCGAACCAGTTCCACCGCAGCGAGGAAGAGGAAGACGCGTTTGCCGAAGGCGATGACCTCTCCGCTTCCGAACGTGGCTCGGGTCAGACCTTCGCCCACGGCGGTCAGGGCGTAGGCGAGAAGGGGGAGGAGCAGCGGCAGGAATTGCAGGGCAAAGCGGCAGAGGCGGGCGAGAATGTGGGTCGCTTCGGGCTTTGGGGTCAGTGTCCTTTCAATGAGGGGCGAAAAACGGCGGGCCAGCAGGCGGGCGAGTATATACGCGGCGACAAGAAGGCCGAACTGCATCAGCGCAGCGGGCGAGGCCAGCCAGCCCACTGCCGTATCCGTCGCCTGATCCAGCCAGTCTTGTAGCCGGTCCACGCCTTACCTCCGGTTATGGGCGATGCGCCCGAGGGTGTTCAGCAGGATCTGCGCGGCAAGGATGGTGGTGGTGCCGGAGTGATCGTAATCGGGGGCGACCTCGACCAGGTCGATGCCGATGATGTTGCCCTGTTTGGTCAGGCCGTCGATCAGCTCCAGCACCTCGTAATACAGGAACCCGCCGTGCGATGGGGTGCCGGTTCCGGGGGCGATGGAGGGGTCGAAGCCGTCGATGTCGATGGTGAGGTAGTAATCGATGCCCTTGGGGATGCGGGCGAGGGTCGCCTCGATCCCCAGTTTGCGGATCTGGCGGACGGAAAGGATGTCGTCGCCCATCTTTCGCGCCGCCTCGTAGCCGTCCTTGGCTGTGGAGCTGACGTTGCGGATGCCAAGAGCTGTGATGCCCTTGACGTGGTCCTGTTCGGCGGCGCGGCGCATCGGGTTGCCGTGGCCGTGGCGGACGCCATGCCTGACGTCGACAAAATCGAGGTGGGCGTCGATCTGGACGATGTGCAGCGGGCGGCCTGAAAAGGCGCGGATGCAGGGGATGTTTATCGAGTGGTCGCCGCCAAGCACCACCGGAACTGCGCCAGAAGCCAGAATGGCGCGGACTCCGGTCTCGATGTTGGCGTGGCTGGTCTCGGTGTCGGTGTGGACGATGTCGGCGTCACCGATGTCCACGATGCGGATGCCTTCAATGTAGGTAACGTCATCCTCATGGTCATAGGCCCCGGCATGGCCGAAGGAGAACAGCGTGGAGGCCTCACGGATGCCCCTTGGCCCGAAGCGTGCCCCCGCGCGGAACTGGGTGCCGAAATCGAAGGGCGCGCCCATGACCGCAAAGTCGGCGTCGATCTTCGACCAGTCGGGCTGGTAGGGGTTCTTGCCGAAGGTCGCGATGCCGACGAAGGGCAGATTGAGGCGACCTTTGTCATAGCTGTTGGTCATGGTTGTTCCCCCTGGGTCATCCGCTTTAGGGCGGCAACATGCCCCGGATCGGCGGCAAGTGCCTGTTCGGCCAGCGACATGGCAGTGTCGTTGAGCGCGTCAGGCGGGCAGATGCGGTCGATCAGACCCCAGGCAAGGGCGGTTTCGGTGTCGATCCGCTGTCCGGCCAGCAGGATCATCTTTGCACGCGAAGGGCCAACAAGTGCGGCGAGTCGGCCGGGGTCGGAAGGCTGCGGGCGGTATCCAAGGCGCATGACCGGGTAGAAGAACTGCGCCGGTGGCACAGCAATGCGCAGGTCGCCGGCCAGAGCCACGCCCATCGCTCCGCCCGCAAGCGTGCCGTTCAGCGCGGCGATCGTCAGGCCAGGAAAGGCCGCTATGGCACCTGACGCGGCTTCCCACGCTGGGGAAAGGCCGAGGCCCGCCTTCATCCCGTCGAGGTCGGCTCCGGCGGAGAAGACCTTACCCTCACCTGTCAGGATCAGGGCCTTTGCACCGTTGGTGGCGGCGTCGATGGCGGAAAGCGCAAGGCTTTCCAGCATTTCCTCGGTCAGTGCATTGGCCTTTTCCGGACGGGAAAGCGTGATCCGGCAGCAGTCGGCGGTGCTTTCAACCTTGATCATGCCTGCACCATAAGGCTTTCCCCACCTTTGACGGGGGAATCCCTTGACGCCCCTTGGGACGAGATAGAAAGGTTGCGCCAGTGAATTCAACCCGAAAGGCTTATGCCATGATCCGTAGTCTTACCTGTTCCTCTGCGCTTGCACTTGTATTCGCCGCTTCGGCTGCTTCCGCCGATGTCACCCCGCAGGATGTCTGGGCCAGCTGGCAGGCGATGGCCACGGCAGCGGGGCAGGAGCTGACAGTTGGAAATACCTCGGACACGGGCGATGCGGTCGAGGTGACGGACATCGTGGTCGCGTTCAAGGATGACCTTGGCGGCAGTGCCAGTGTGACCATGGACAGCCTGACGTTCACCGACAACGGCGACGGCACGGTCGCGGTGACGATGCCGGAAAGCTACCCCATCGAAATGGCCTTCCCCGACAGCGGCGAGGGTCCGGGCTCGATGAAGCTGAAGGTCAGCCAGCCCGGCATGGAAATTACCGCCGGAGGCAGTGCAACCGAGACGAGCTATGAGGTCACCGCGCCCTCGACCACGATCACGGTGGACGAGATGAAGGATCACGCCGGCACCGACTTGGGCACCGAGGTCGAACTGGCGCTGACCGAACTGACAGCGAAGTATGCCGTGTCGCAAAGCGGCGAGCAGACCGCGCTGGACAGCAGCTTTTCGTCCAAGGGGATGACCCTGAAGGTCTCGGGTGAGGCGGCGGATGGCAGCGGGGGCGGAACGGTTGATCTCAGCTTTGCCGATCTTGCCGGGACGACAAAGGGCAACTTCCTGTCCGCCGAGATGATGGCGAACATGGCAGCGGCGCTGAATTCGGGCTTCACGATGGACACCAGCCTGACATTCGGTGCCATGGCGATGACCGTTGATGCCACCGATCCATCCGGGCCCACGAAGGTCATCGCAAACGCCGAGGGCGGCGGCTTTGTGCTGGCGATGAACAAGGACCGGCTGAACTACGGCACCTCGCTGAACGGCGCGAAGTTCACGGTTTCCGGCGCCCAAATTCCTTTTCCGCAGGTCGAGGTGGCCTTTGCGGAAAGCGGGTTCAACATGGTCATGCCGGTATCGAAGTCGGACGTGGCGCAGGACTTCAGCTTTCTGACCAAGGTGGTGGATTTCACGGTTTCGGAAGATATCTGGGGTCTGTTCGACCCGGCGGGATCGCTGTCGCGGGAGCCGGCGACCTTCATCGTTGACCTGAAGGGCATGGGCTATTGGGAGCAGGATCTGATGGATCCGGCCCTGCAGATGGAAGGCGCGCAGCCTCCGGGCAAGCTGGAGAGCCTGGATCTGACGCAGATCCTGGCCAAGGCAGCGGGGGCCGAGGTTTCGGCCACCGGCGGGCTGACCTTCGACAATGCCGACACCACGACCTTTGCGGGCGTGCCGCGGCCCGATGGAACGATCACGGTGAACATCAAGGGCGTGAACCAGCTGGTCGACAACCTGATCGCCTTGGGCATCCTCACCGAGGATGACGCGATGGGCTTCCGCATGGGGCTGGGCATGTTCGCGCGGCCGGGTGCCGGGCCTGACGAGCTGGTGTCGGAAGTCGAGTTCAAGGACGGCGGGCTTTTCGCCAACGGCATGCAGCTGCAGTAAGCGGCGCGATTTCCCCCGCGGCCTTGCGAAGGGCCGCGGGCGGGGCTACCTCAGGTCGGCAGAACATACGGGACGACGTGATGACCCCCAGCCTTTCCGACCTCAGCCATGCTCTTCTGGATGCCGCCCGCAAAGCTGGTGCAGACACCGCTGATGCCTTGGCGGTGCAAGGGACAGCGGTTTCCATCGAGATCCGGAAAGGTGCGCTGGAGACGGCAGAGCGGTCCGAAGGCGTCGAGATCGGCCTGCGGGTGCTGATCGGACGGCGGCAGGCCTGCGTCTCGGCCTCTGACACCTCGACGGCGACCATCACTGCATTGGCCGAGCGGGCGGTGGCCATGGCGCGCGAAGCACCCGAAGACCCGAACGCGGGTCTGGCGGACGCGTCGCAACTGTCGACCGTCTGGAATCTGGCAGCGCTGGACCTTGCCGATCCGGCTGGTGAGCCGGGGGCGGCGGTTCTGGAAGCCTCGGCCCGTGAGGTCGAGGCAGCCGCGCTGGATTCTGCCGGGATCACGCAGGTCGAAGCCTCGGCGGCCTATAGCCAGCGGTCGCTGCATATGGCGGCGACGAACGGGTTTTCCGGTGGATACGGGCGCACTTCGACTTCGCTGTCGGCGGTGGCCTTCACCGGCAGCGGCACCGACATGCAGCGCGATTACGCGGGCGAGGGGCGTATATACGCATCCGACATGCCCCAGCCCCTGGAGATCGGGCGGCTGGCGGCAGAGCGGACCTTGCAGCGCGTTGGATCGGTGAAACCAAAGACCGGGACCTTTGCCGTGGTCTATGACGAGCGGGTGGCGGCCTCGTTGGTCGGGCACCTGCTGTCGGCAATCAATGGATCGTCGATCGCACGGGGCTCCAGCTGGGCGCGGAATCTGCTGGGCAAGCAGGTTCTGCCTGCGGGCCTGTCGTTGGTCGAGGACCCGCATCGCGCCCGGATCGGGTCGTCGCGGCCCTTTGACGGTGAGGGACTGCCAACGCGGCGGCGCGAGATCCTGGCGGATGGGGTGCTGACCGGCTGGGTCCTGGACCTTGCGACCGGGCGGAAGTTGGGGATGGCGTCGACGGCAAATGCGTCGCGCGGGACATCGGCACCGCCGTCGCCTTCGACGACGAACATCGACCTGACACAAGGCTCGGCCAGCCGCGATGACCTCCTTAGGCAGATGGGGACGGGGCTTCTGGTCACCTCGATGATCGGATCAACCATCAACCCCACGACGGGCGATTATTCGCGCGGCGCTTCGGGCTTCTGGGTCGAGAACGGGCAACTGGCCTATCCGGTCCATGAATGCACGATTGCGGGGAACCTGAAGGACATGCTGCTGCGCATTGTCCCGGCGAACGACGCCCGGGCGCATCTGTCGACGCGAGTTCCGTCCATCCTGATCGACGGGATGACCCTTGCCGGCGCGTGATCTTGCCCTGCTGACCGACGCCGCGCGCGAGGCGGGGCGGATCGCGCTGCGCTATTGGCGCAAGGACCCGCAGGTCTGGGACAAGGGTGGCGAGCATGGGCCAGTGACCGAGGCCGATCTTGCCGTCAACGACATGCTGAAGGCGACCTTGCTGATCGCGCGGCCGGACTACGGCTGGCTGTCGGAGGAGACGCCCGATTCGGCCGAGCGGCTGGCTGTAGATACGGTGTTCATCATCGACCCCATCGATGGCACCCGCGCTTTTGTTGCGGGGGAAGAGACCTGGGCCCATTCGCTGGCCGTGGCGCACAAGGGGCGCGTGACGGCAGGGGTCGTGTATCTACCGGCCATCGACCGTATATACGTGGCGTCCGAAACCTCGGCCCCGATGCGGGATGGCGAGGTGATCAGCGCCAGTGGGCGCGACCGGCTGGAGGGTGCCAACATCCTGACGACAAAGGCCAACATGGTGCCGGAGAAGTGGCCGGGAGGGGTTCCCGAGATCACGCGAAGCTTCCGGGCCTCGCTGGCCTACCGCATGTGCCTTGCGGCCGAGGGGCGGTTCGACGGAATGCTGACCCTGCGCGACGCCTGGGAATGGGACATCGCGGCGGGCTCGCTTATCGCGGAACGGGCGGGGGCAGTGGTTACGGACCGCAAGGGCGCGGCGCTGCGGTTCAATGCGCCCAATGCGCTGGCAGAGGGCGTGCTGGCCCTGCCGCCAAAGCTTCATGCCGAAGCGATGGCAAGGCTGATGGTGGCTTAAGGGTCTATACAGCCGGAGCTCTTTCGGTTACTGGCCCCGCACGGTCAAGATTCCGGGACTGTGGGCGAGGAGGCCCGCACCAAAGGACAAGGGCCGTTTGGCTTTGATGGGCGCATGGCTTCGCCCCCCTTTGGAAAGACATCATGACGATTGAAAACGTGGCCGCGCCGCTGGCGCAGGCTTTGGCCTCTAAGGGCTATGAAACTCTGACTTCTGTGCAGGATGCCGTGATCGAAGACGGCGTGGCCGGGCGCGACCTACTGGTCTCGGCGCAGACCGGGTCGGGCAAGACCGTGGCCTTTGGTCTGGCGATCGCGCCAGAGATACTGAACGGCCAGGACGTGCTTTTGTATGCCGACCATCCGCTGGCGCTGGTCATTGCGCCGACCCGCGAACTGGCGCTTCAGGTCGCGCGCGAGCTGGAATGGCTGTATGCCGGGGCCGGGGCCAAGATCGCGACCTGTGTCGGTGGCATGGACTACCGGACTGAAAAGCGGGCACTGGACCGTGGCGCGCATATCGTCGTCGGTACGCCCGGGCGGTTGCGCGACCACATCGAACGCCGCAGCCTGGACCTTTCGGGCCTGAAGGCCGCCGTGCTGGACGAAGCGGACGAGATGCTGGACCTGGGTTTTGCCGAGGATCTGGAGTTCATTCTGGCCGCCGCCCCGCCAGAGCGCCGGACGCTGATGTTCTCGGCCACCGTGCCGAAGGAAATCGAGAAGCTGGCGGGGACATTCCAGAAGGACGCCCTTCGTATCCAGGCGCAGGGCGAGGCCAAGCAGCACGTCGATATCGAGTATCACGCACTTAGCGTGGCGGTGCGCGACCGGGAACATGCGATTTTCAACGTGCTGCGCTACTACGATGCACGCACGGCCATCGTCTTCTGCAAGACCCGAGTGAACGTGAACCACCTGCTGGCCCGTATGGGCAACCGCGGGTTCCAGGTTGTCGCGCTGTCGGGTGAATTGTCTCAACAGGAGCGGACCCACGCACTGCAAGCGCTGCGGGATGGCCGGGCTCGGGTCTGTATCGCCACCGACGTCGCCGCGCGGGGCATCGACCTGCCGGGACTGGAGCTGGTGATCCATGCCGACCTGCCGTCGAACTCGGAGACCCTGTTGCACCGGTCGGGCCGCACGGGACGCGCGGGCAAGAAAGGCGTCTCGGCGCTGATCGTAGCCCCGGCGGAATACAAGAAGGCGCAGCGGCTCTTGTCGGGTGCCAAGGTCGTGGCTGAATGGGGCTCGGCCCCCGGCGCGGACGATGTGCAGGCCAAGGACGACCTGCGAATCCTGGAGCATCCTTCGCTGACCATGCCCATTGGCGACGACGTCGGCATTGCCGGTGATCTGCTGGAGCAGTTCGGACCCGAAGCACTGGCGGCGGCTTTCGTGCGGCTGTGGCGCGAGGGGCGGTCTGCGCCTGAAGTGCTGTCCACCGACCTGCCGGTTCCGCCGCCATCGGCCCCGCGCGAACGGGGAGAATTCGGGGCGTCGGTCTGGTTCCGCATCAGCGTCGGCCGGGCGGGCCGGGCCGAGGCGCGCTGGCTGCTGCCAAAGATCTGCGACGCGGGCAGCATCGCCAAGGACGGCATCGGCGCGATCCGGGTGCGTGAGGACGAGACCTTCGTGCAGATCTCGGAAGCTTTGGCATCCAGGTTCGGTGGCACGGTCGAGTTGGACAAGGGCCTGACGATGGAGCGGATCGAGGGTGAACCTGATCTGGACAAGCCGCGTTTCGTGAAGCCGGAACGCGCAGAACGTCCTGAGCGCACCGAGCGTCCGGAACGTCGCGAGAAGCCCGCCTACACTCCAAAGCCGCCGCGGGTGGTCGAGGACGGGGAAGCCGAGGCTCCTGCCCGTGAATATGCGCCAAAGCCGAAACCGAAGTACGAGCCCCGCGTTGCGACCAGCGACGCGCGGCCCGAGTGGAAGGACAAGCGTCAGGACGACCGTCCCGCCCGTCCGGCATATGCGGAACGTCCGGCTTACTCGGACCGACCGGCCTATGCCGACCGCGCTCCGCGCGTCGAGGGGGCGGATGAAGCGGCGAAGAAACCGCGTTGGAATCCGGACCAGAAGGCGGCTCCGCGTTCGACCGGGTTCAAGAGCCACGGCGGCGCGGCCGACCGTCCGGCACGTGCCGTCGGCTACAAGAGCCATGCGGCGGACGGCGGCGGCTACAAGGGCAAGCCCGAGAACTACAAACCGCGCGGTGAAGGCGCAGCGCCCCGCGCCGAGGGGGATCGCCCGGCCCGCAAGCCCTACGCCGCCAAGACCGAAGGCTACAAGCCGAGGGGAGAGTATGCTCCACGGGTGGAAGGGGACCGTCCGGCCCGCAAGCCTTATGCGGCCAAGACCGAGGGCTACAAGCCACGCAGCGAGGGTTTCAAGCCGCGCGAGGATGGCGACCGCCCGGCGCGCAAGCCCTACGCCGCAAAGCCGGAAGGCTTCCGTCCACGGGAGGATGGCGACCGCCCGAAGAAAACCTTTGCTCCCAAGGGCGATGATGCGCGGCCTTATGTGAAGCGCGAGGGTGCAGGTAAACCCGGCGGGTTCAAGAAGCCCTTCGAGCGGGCTGGTGCGTCGGACCGCCCGGCAAAACCGCGCGCGGATGCCAAGGACACCTCGAAGCGGTTCGTGCCGCCGAAAGGCCCCAAGCGCTAGGATTGAGACAATCTCCCTCTCCCGGTCCACGGGGGAGGGAAGCGCCTGACACGTCAGAAAACAGCAAAGCCGCCGGACCGAAGGGTCTGGCGGCTTTTGCTTTGCGCAAATGGAGAGAAGAATGGTGCCGGAGAAGGGACTCGAACCCCCGACCCCATCATTACGAATGACGTGCTCTACCAGCTGAGCTACACCGGCATTCTTCTCTGCGCGGGCCTATTAGCACCGCATATCCACAGTGTGTAGCCCTAATTTGCGCGGCGGGCAATCTCATCAAGGGGAAGCTGTTCCTCACGAGCCGGCTCTGGGTCGGGCTCCGGTTCAGGGCGGGCCTCCATCAGGGGCAACAGCTCTGCCAGCGCGGAGGGTGTGGCGGCCGTAACCGGTGGCGTGCGCCATGACAGGGTGTCGAAGCTGCCACAATTGCTGCAGACCGGCTGCCAGCCGTCATGGATCGCCTGGCACTTGTCGCAGACCCATTGCGGACCACGGGGCGCGGCGATAGCGCGGGCGACCAGATCGCGTACGACGCTATCTTCGGCACCTTCGCCCCGCGCGACAGCTGCCAAAATTGCCAGTGACCGCTGGGTAGGGGCGCGGCTGGCGACGTCATCCAGGGCACGACGTGCTGCAGGGAAGTCTTCTGCCGCCACCAGAAGCTCGGCCAGCAGCATTTTGGATTCATCGGCGTCAGAGCGCGCGTCGGTCAAGGTGCGGAAGCGTTTCAATCGGTCCTGCGTGGATTCGTCCGGTTGAATTTCGGCAAAAGCGGCGGCCAGGTCCGGGTGGGGCAGAACTTCCCATGCCTTCCTGAGAACGCGTGTCGCGTTCTTCCGATCGCCTTTGGCGATATAGCCCCGGGCTGCCATCGCCGCAGCTGGAATCAGATCTGGTGACAGGCGGTTCGCCTCGATCGCCGCCTCGCGCGATTCGATGCTGGCGTCATCATCCATCACCGTGCGGGCTTGCTGAAGTGCAAGCACGGCATCGCGACGGCGGTAGACGTCTTTGGGTAGCCCACCCGCTTTCAGCTTGGCGCCCAGGGTGGCGCGTGCACCCGACCAGTCACCGGCGTCGGACTGAAGCTGAAGCAGGATGTCCTGAGTTTCCACATGCTTTGGCCGCAGCTGGAACGCTTTCTCGGCCAGCTTCAACGCCACCTCGCGGTCGCCCTCGGCCAGCTTTTGCTGAAGCAGGCCGCGCACGCCGACGAACCGGGTCGAGTCGTCCTTGAGCAACGTCTTGTAAGCCTCGGTGGCGCGGCGATGGTCTCCGGCCGCTTCAGCAGCCTGAGCGACCAGTAACGTCGTCAGTTCGGGTTTTCCGAGCAAACGCTCGGCATTTTGCGCGCGGGTCAAAGCCAGGCGCGGTTCACCCGACGCAAGGGCCGTCATGCCCTCCGCCAAGGCGCGGTAACCTTTCCGTTCGCGGTTGCGGTCGAAGTATCGGGAAATCGCGGTCTCGTCGCCGTTGAGGAAGCGGAACGTTGCCCCCAACAGGCCAAGCACTTTCAATACCAGCCAGACCGCGATGAAAAGAAGGACCCCCAGAACGACGGCTTGGATCGGGCCGATGGTGAACTCCCACCCGGCTACGGTGATCCGCATTGCTTCTCCGGTTTCAGCCAGAAGGCCGGCACCCAGCGCCAGCGCGGCGATAACAACGACGAAAAGAACTACCTTTGTCAGCGACCAGAGCATCATTCCCCCCGTGCGGTCTGAACTGCCGCAGCTGCGGAGATATGGGCCCGGGCCTTTTCGAGCCAGGGATCAACCGCGGGCTTGATGGCCGGGTCAAGCAGGTCAAGCTCGGCCACGGCATCGGCGACTCGACCTTCCGCCAGGGCAAGGTCTGCACGGGACAGGATGGCCTCAGGGGTATCGCCGGGTAGCGGAGTCAACGGGCGCGCTTCGGTTTGTGCAGCAAAGAAGTCCAGAAAGCGGTCTCCCCATCCATCGCTTGCGCTTGTCTCGCGGGCGATACGAAGTGCCTCGCGGGCGGCATCAGGGTAGGTTTCCTGAAGTTGGGCCAGCGTAGGAACGCCGGTTTCTGCAAGAGGAGCAAGGGCTTGATGCAGGGCCGGGTCCTCCAGCACCTGCAGTTCGGGGCCAAAGGGTTGCCCAGCGGAAAGTTTGTCTGCCAGTGCGTCCAGCGCCCGAATCCTTTCGGCGGCGGCCGTTGCGCCCGCGGCTTCTTCGGCGCGGGCGGTCGCAGCGGCTTCTGCATCGTCCAGACGCGCAAGGGCGGCATTCAGCTCCTGCTGGAGTTCTGGTGAATCCCCCTGCGGCAGTGTCGCCAACCGACGTTCCAGGTCAGCAAGCTTGGCGGTGACGGCGGCGGTCGAGGCATCGCCATCCGGCGGGATCGCTTCAATGGCTGCAAGTCGATCGTCCAAGGTATCAAGGCGCGTGAGGTCGGGGACCGGGGGCGCAGGGGCCGCTTCCAACTGGGCGACCCGGTCAGAAATGGCCGCAACGTCGTCGGCAAGTGTCTCCAGACTGGTCATCCGGGTTTGAAGCTCCCCAAGTTGGGTTCCCAGTGTGGTCAGTTCTGCCGAAGCGTCCGTTGGACGCAGGCCGATAACGTCGAAATGCGCAAGTGCAAAGCCGCCGACTGCCGCCAACGCACCGCCGACCAGGGGGGCAAGGAAGCTGCTTCGCCGAATGACGACAGGTGCCGTCACTGGCGGTGATGGCTCCGGTTCCGTTTCGGGCGGCGGGTCGAGAGGAATCACCGGATCGGTCACGGCAACGGGATCTCCGGCGATTGGCTCGGCCGGGGGCGTCTCCTGCGGCAAGTCTGCCTCAGGCTCGGGGTCCTTGCGTCTGGTCATTATTCCGCCCTTTCCGTCCCTAGGCTTAACCTAAGCACTCGGCACGCCCCGGTTCAAGGCAGGCGGATACCGACAAGCAAGGTTTCGACGGCGTCCAGCATGGCCGGTGCATCTGGCCGGCTGGCGATGGTCACGGTGGCGTGTGGCAGATCGATCAAAGCTTCCGCGACATTCGCGCTCATGGCGACAATATGCAGATCGGCACGAGTTTCTTGTGGAAAAGCCTCTCGGAACAGCCGCGCCGTGCGGCTGGAAAAGAGCGGCGCGATGACCTTCAGGGGGTGTTTCAATAACTCCAGCGCTTCGGGGCTGAACGCCTGCGGTTGTTGTGCATACACAACGGCCTGTTCGGATTTCAGCCCAAAGTCTACCAATTCTTCCAATAGGTTGAAAGCCGTATCTACACCTCGTACATACAAAATCGAACCATCGGGCGGGTCGTTCTTGATCGCGGCAAGCAACGCCCGTGCATCTCCATTTGTCGACTTTGCCACGAATCCGGCGGCTCGGGCCGCTTCGGCTGTCCGGCTTCCGACACACCAGGCCAAGACCGGCAATCTGGACACCATCGGCCGCACGGCTTCGACCGCCTGCGCCGAGGTGAAGACCACTGCGGCGTAGTCGCCGGCCGGGAGGTCAGGCGTCATGTTGCGCGGTGCAAGAAGCGGAGACACGATGGGACGCACAGCCGGACCAAAGCGGCGGATCAGAGCGTTGGCAAAGCTCTGCCCCTCGGTCTTTGGGCGGGTCAGAAGGATAGGGATCCCGGGTGCGGATTGTCTCGTCATGTGCAAGGTGTTACCTGCCGAAGACCCTTCACGCAACGGCGGCCATGAATCGGACCCTTACCCTGCTTGGCATCGAATCAAGCTGCGATGATACCGCGGCGGCGGTCGTGCGTCTGCAAGCAGGTGTTCCCAAGATCCTGTCAAGCGAGGTTCTGGGGCAGACGGCGCTGCACGAGGCATTTGGCGGTGTGGTGCCGGAGATCGCCGCGCGCGCCCATGCCGAGCGTCTGGATGGGGTGGTCGAGGAGGCTCTCGCCGTTGCCGGTGTCACGCTGGACGAGATCGACGCGATCGCGGTGACTGCGGGGCCTGGATTGATCGGTGGCGTTCTGTCGGGTGTCATGCTGGCCCGCGGGCTGGCCGCAGCGAAGGGGTTGCCGCTGGTGCCGGTGAATCATCTTGCCGGACATGCATTGACGCCGCGTCTGACCGATGGAGTTTCTTTCCCTTACATCATGTTGCTGGTCTCGGGTGGGCATTGCCAGTTCCTTCTGGTGCAAGGAGTGGATCGCTTTGTCCGTCTGGGCGGCACGATCGACGATGCACCGGGTGAGGCATTCGACAAGACCGCGAAACTGTTGGGACTGCCACAGCCGGGAGGCCCTTCCGTCGAAGCGGAAGCAGCATTGGGCGAACCGAAGCGCTTTGCCTTTCCGCGGCCACTGATGGACCGGGAAGGCTGCGACATGTCCTTTTCCGGGCTGAAGACCGCGCTTTTGCGGGCGCGGGATACGCTGGTGGCGGAAAGGGGCGGGATCACCGTGCAGGATCGCCGCGACCTGTGTGCCGGCTTTCAGGCAGCGGTGGCCGAGGTGCTGGCAAAGAAAACATCGCGCGCGATCGATATGGCGGGAGAGCGGCCCACGGCGCTGGCGGTGGCGGGGGGTGTGGCGGCAAACAGGTCCATTCGAGAGATGCTCGAGATTGTATCGGCGCAGGCAGGGGTGCCGTTTCTCGCCCCGCCCCTTCGCCTTTGCACCGACAACGCGGCAATGATCGCCTGGGCCGGGATCGAGCGGTTGCGCGCTGGTCTATCGCACGCGACGGATTTTGCCGCCCGACCGCGCTGGCCGCTGGACGACCGCGCTCCTGCACTGCTGGGGTCTGGGAAGAAGGGGGCCAAGGCATGATCGGGATCGCCGGGGCCGGCGCATTCGGAACAGCCTTGGCCATAGCCCTGGCCAAACCGGGGCGCGAGGTGCGGCTTTGGGCGCGGGACCCCCACCAGGTGCGGCTCATGCGTGAGACGAGGCGCAACGACTCTGCCTTGCCGGGGGTGACCCTGCCTGGGGCTGTCTCGTTTCACACCGACATCGCCGAAATTTTCGGCGGGGATGCCCTGCTGCTGGCCATGCCCATGCAGGCTTTGGGTGGTGTCTTGGACGCCTGGCCGCAGATCGACGGACGGCAGCCGTTGGTGGCCTGCTGCAAGGGCGTGGACCTGACGACCCTGCGCGGTCCGGTGGCGGTAATTTCGGCTCGACGGCCCGGCGCACAGGTGGCCATCCTGACAGGGCCAAGCTTCGCGGCGGATATCGCCCGGGGCCTGCCGACCGCGCTTACGCTGGCGACGCCGATCGGGGCGGCGCTGCAAGAGCTGCTTACGACGCCCACGCTCCGTATATACAGGACCGACGACGTCATCGGGGCGGAACTTGGCGGGGCGTTGAAGAATGTGGTGGCCATCGCTGCCGGGACGGTGATCGGCGCGGGACTGGGCGACAGTGCACGGGCGGCCTTGATGACGCGCGGCTATGCCGAGATGGTTCGACTGGCCGAGGCTTTGGGCGCGCGAGCCGAGACCTTGGCGGGACTGTCGGGGTTTGGCGATCTGGTTCTGACCTGCACATCCGTTCAGTCGCGGAACTTCCGCTTCGGCTGCGCGCTGGGGAAGGGTGAAGCCTTTGATCCTCGCATCACGGTAGAAGGTGTCGCAACCGCCCGCGCCGTGGTGAAACTCGCTGCGGGGCTGGGGATCGACATGCCAGTGACGGGAATGGTCAACGACCTTGCCCTTGGAAAGATCGCGCTGAATGATGCCATCGGGCAGCTGATGAGCCGCCCACTGAAACAGGAATGACCATGCGTTACGCCTTGATATGTCTGGATAAGCCCAACGCTCTGCAAACGCGCGTCGAAAGCCGCGCCGCGCATCTGGCGTATATTCAAGAAACTGCCGTGGTCGAGCAGGCGGGACCGTTCATCGACGCAGCAGGGCAGATGTGCGGTAGCCTCTTGATCCTGGGCGTGGCGTCCAAGGCCGAAGCAGAAGCTTGGGCCGAGAATGATCCCTATGCCAAGGCGGGACTTTTCCAGTCGGTCATTGTGCAGGAATGGAAGCGGGTGATCGGATGAACTACTGGCTCTTCAAGTCCGAGCCCGACGTCTGGGGCTGGAACCATCAGGTCGCCAAGGGCGATGAGGGCGAAGAGTGGCACGGGGTCCGCAACTATCAGGCGCGCAACAACATGCGGGCGATGAAGGTCGGCGACCTTGGGTTCTTCTACCACTCCAATATCGGGAAAGAGATCGTCGGCATTGTCGAGGTTTGCCGTGAAAGCACCCCGGACAGCACGACGGACGATCCGCGCTGGGACTGCGTCTGGATCAAGGCGGTAAAGCCGTTGAAGCGGTCGATCACCCTGGACGAATGCAAGGTCGTCCCAGGCCTGGAGGATATGGTTCTGGTCAACAACACCCGACTTTCCGTGCAGCCGGTAAGCCCGAAGGAGTGGGAGATCCTTTGCCACCTGGGCGGAGTGAAGCCCTAGATACTGCCCCGGACGATCAGCTTAGGCTCGATCAGGATGTGTTCGGGTGCGCTGCGTCCGTTCATCCGGCTGAACAGCGCTTCGGCCCCAAGTCTGCCAAGGCGCGGGCCATCCTGGTCGATCGAGGTCAGGTCCACCATCGACAAGCCCGCCACCGGCGAATTGTCGTAGCCGATCAGCGCAAGATCCTGTGGCACGCGAATCCCCAGCCGGTGTGCAGCGCTCAGGATCGGAATCGCATCAAGGTCGGACCAGCAGAAGATCGCGCGTGGTCGATCCGGTCCCGTCAGCATCCGGCGAATCTGGTCATCGCGTGAACTGTCATGGTTCGGCAGGGACAGGACACGCGGCGTCAGCCCGGCCGCCGTCATCGCCGCGCGATAGCCAATCTCCCGCTGCGGGGCGACATCCGCCAGGTCGTCCTCCTGCCCCTGTTGGGTCAGAAAGGCAATGTCGGTGTGACCTCGATCGACGAAGGCCCGAACCGCAAGTCGTGCACCCATCTGGTCGTCATTGTTCACCGTGTCGTATCCCTGTGCACCGGGCTCATGGTGGCCGACAACGACAATTGGGATCTTTCGGGCATAATGCTCCATGGTCTCGCCCGAGATCTGGCTGGCGACAAGGATCAGCCCATCCATCCGATTGTCGATCATCTGCTCGATGAGCGAGACCTCGGTCCGGGCGCGGGCGGCACCAACGCCCACCATGATTTTGTAGCCGGCGGCTTCGGTGACGCTTTCAATTCCCTGATAGATGCCGGGCAGGAAGGGGTTGTCGATTCCGACCAGAAGGGCCCCCAGCGTGAAGGTCCGTCCTCGCATCCCCCGTGCAGCGACCGAGGGGCGGTAGCCAAGCTTTTCAATGCTGGTTTCGACCTTCAGGCGCAGTGCGTCGGACACGCCATAGGCGTTGCGCATCACCTTCGAGACGGCTGCAACAGACACGCCCGCATCCGCCGCGACGGTGCGGATCGTCACACGGGTCTCAGTATCGCCGTCCGCCACCTTGCTCCTCCTTCCCGCACCCTAGCAAAAAACTGTTGCAAGGCAAATCGGTCTGTAGAATGATTTACGTAGAACGGTGCACGAAACGGGAGGAGACCTGATTCGGCACCTTTGGGAGGGATGTCTGAATGGGCCGTGAGGGTCAGGTGCGGGCCGGGTCCGCAGTCGTTAGCGCTATGTCTGCAAACGGTTTTTCGGCGGAGATGATTGCTCCGTCCTGCGACGCAGGCACCGGTGGACCTGGAAGTTATGTCGCGCGCGAGTTTTCGGTGGAAAAGGTGGAAGTCGGGAGCATCCTGCACCTCTCGGCCCAAGGGCTGTACCGGGCGTTTCTAAACGGGCAGTGCGTGGGTGACGACCTTCTGACACCCGGTTGGACGTGCTACGACGACAGGATCGCCTATCAGTCCTATGACGTGTCCGGCCTGCTGAAGCCAGGCATGAACCGGCTGGAGATCTGGCTGGGTGATGGCTGGTATCGGTCCCGCCTGATGTGGGCGCTGAACCCGATTCCGAACACCTGGGGCGACCGGATCGGTGCCTTTGCCGAACTGGTGGCGGGCGGCAAGACTGTGGTGAAGACCGATGCCTCCTGGCGGTCGGGGCTGACTCCGGTCACCGGCAACGGCATCTACTACGGCGAGGACTACGATGCCCGGATCGCGATTGTAGATACACATGGGGTCGAGGTGCTGCCTTTCGACTGCTCCCTGCTGGTGCCACACGAGACGGGCGCGGTAAAGGAGATGGACCCGGTCGCTCCGATCGAGCAATGGGCCGATGCAGAAAGGACGGTCCATGATTTCGGCCAGAACTGCGGCGCCTACGCCCGGATCGCGGTGCAGGGTCCGGCAGGCGCGCATGTCCGCGTGGAGTTCTCCGAGGTGCTGGGTCCGAACCGCGCCTTCGACAATCGGAATTTCCGATCCGCGCGCGCCGAACAGCACTACACTTTGAAGGGCGACGGGGTGGAGATCTACGCCCCCCTCTTCACTTTCTTCGGCTTCCGCTATGCCCGCGTCACGCTGACGGGCGGCGCCAGGCTGGTGTCGATCCACCAGGTGCCCGTGACGTCGGTCCCCGATCAAGCTGGCGGCTTTACCTGCGGCGAGCCGTCGGTCAACCGCCTGGTGCTGAATACCATCTGGTCGCAGAGGTCGAACTTCATCGAGATCCCGACCGACTGCCCGCAGCGCGACGAACGGCTCGGCTGGACCGGCGACGCCCAGGTCTTTGCGGGAACGGCCTGCTGGCTGGCCGATTGCGAAAGCTTCCTGAAGAAGTACCTGCGCGACGTGCGCCACGACATGCGGCCCAATGGGGCGGTCCCGCATTTCTCGCCCGATCCGACCCGGATGCACCCGATCGAAGGGCGCGGCGACTGGGCGGGATCAACCGGCTGGGGTGATGCTATCGTCATTATCCCGTGGCAGTTGTATCTACATTATGGAGATACAGGTGTATTGACCGAGAACTTCCCGGCCATGCTCAAGTGGCTGGATTATCTGTGGAAAATCTCCAACGGCCCGATCATCCGTCCCTCGGCCGAGTGGGGTGGACCCGGCTTCACCTTCGGCGACTGGATCCAGCCGGTGGGCGATAACCGCAAGCCCCGGCCGACCATCGCCGACGACTGCGCGGCGACGATCTACCACTTCATCTCCACCGACTTGGCCGCCAAGATTGCCGGGCTGATCGGCGACCCGATGGAAGCCAAGTTGCGCGAGCGGGCCGAAGCGATCCGCGCGGCGTTCAAGCACGAGTTCTTCTCGCCCTCGGGCCGCATCGGGCACAATGACCAGACGTCATGGAGCCTGGCCTTCCTGTACGGCCTGGTTCCGCACGAATACTACGAGGCCGGGAAAACTTATTTCCGGCGGGTCGTCGAGGATGCCGATGGGCTGATCGGCACCGGCTTCATCGGTACACCAGCAATCCTGCCCGCCCTCACCATGCACGGCATGGCGGACCTGGCCGAGAAGATCTTCCTGAACCGCAAGGTTCCGGGCTGGCTTTACCAGGTGGACCGCGGCGCAACCTCGATCTGGGAGCGTTGGGACGCGCTGGGCGAAGACGGCACGATCTACGACCCCGACATGAACAGCTACAACCACTACGCCTATGGCGCCGTGTGCCAGTGGCTGTTCGAGGGTGTCGCTGGGGTAGCACCGGTCGCCGAAAAGCCTGGCTTCGACGAAATCACGCTGAACCCGCTAATCCTGCCTGCACTCTCGCCGGTCCAGGCCTGGCACGACTGCCGCCACGGGCGGATCGAGGCCGGATGGACGCTGGACGGCAGCCGCGTGACCTACCGTGTGACCCTTCCACAGGGCTCTACCGGGCGGCTGGCACACTCGGACCAGCGCAAGAATGTGACGCTGGGCGGCAAGTCCGTTGCGGTTCCGGCGGGCGGCCTGACAGTTCCGGCCGGGACACATGAGATCACCTTTGACCTGACAACCTGACGATAAATCTGGGAGGAGACCAAAAGCATGAAGACCTTGAGATACAGCGCGGTCATGGCCACCGCGATTGCATGGACCTCGGGCATGGCCCAGGCAGAAGTGACCCTGTCGGTCCTGATCGACAACAACCCCGAGACCATCGCCTCGATGGAGGCGGTGACGGCGGCCTATACGGCGGCGAACCCGGACGTGACCTTCGACATCGAACAGCGTGCGGGTGGGGCCGACGGCGACAACATCGTCAAGACTCGTCTGGCCACGGGCGAGATGGCGGACATCTTCAACTACAATTCCGGCTCGCTGTTCCAGGCTTTGAAACCGCAGGAAACCATGGCGGACCTCACCGCGATCGCGGGGCAGGCCAATGTGCTGGACAGCTTCAAGCAGGTCGTGACCGCGCCTGACGGCACCGTTCGCGGTGTTCCATTTGGGCCGGCGATGGGTGGCGGGATCTTCTACAACCGGAAGATCTATGCCGACCTCGGGCTTTCAGTGCCAAAGTCCTGGGACGAGTTCATGGCGAACAACGCCAAGGTGGCCGAAGCTGGCAAGGTGCCGGTGATCACCACCTTTGGCGACACCTGGACGAGCCAGCTGTTCGTTCTGGGCGACTACTTCAACGTTCAGGCCGAAGTCCCGACCTTCGCCGCCGACTACACTGCCAACAAGGCAAAGTATGCCAGCACGCCAGCGGCGATGCGTGGCTTCGAATATCTCGAGGCGGTGTTCAAGGCCAACTACATGAACGAGGACTTCGGCGTCGCGACCTTCGAGGACGGGATGCGCATGGTCGCCACCGGCGAGGGCGCGCATTACCCGATGCTGACCTTCGGGATCGGCACGGTGAAACAGAACCATCCGGACAGCCTGGCGGACCTTGGGTTCTTTGCCCAACCGGGACCGGATGCGGCAAAGAACGGCCTGACGGTCTGGATGCCTGCCGCGCTCTATGTCCCTGCGGCCAGCCCGAATTCCGAGGAAGCGATCAAGTTCCTGAACTTCGTCGCCTCGGTCGAAGGCTGCAACACGATGATCGGCGCTGCTGGGGCCTCGGGTCCCTATCTCATCAAAGGCTGCGAACTTCCGGCGGACGTGCCGCCTGCGGTGTCGGACATGCTGCCCTACTTCCAGACCGAAGGCATGACCGCCCCGGCGCTGGAATTCCTGTCGCCGATCAAGGGCCCGGCGCTGGAGCAGATCACGGTCGAAGTCGGCAGCGGCATACGTCCGGCGGCGGAAGCGGCGGCGCTTTATGACCAGGATGTGGAAAAGCAGGCCAAGCAGTTGGGCCTGCCGAACTGGTAACCTCCCGACACCAGTTCCGCCCCCGCCCACCCCAGCCGGGCGGGGGCTCCTTCCAACCGAGAGCATGATGGCCTCCAGACGCCCCTCGCCCTATCCCTACTGGTTCGTGCTGCCCGCGGCGGTGGTCTTCGTGGCCCTGTTTCTGGTACCGACCGTGGCGAGCTTCTGGTTCAGCCTGACCCGCTGGGACCTGTTCGACGCCGAGTTCATCGGCTGGGACAACTATCGCCAGTTCTTCAAGGAGCCGTTCCTGATCCAGGGCCTGACCAACACGCTGATCTATGCCTTGGTCACCTCGGGCGCGAAGACGGTACTGGGGCTCTTGCTCGCGGTGCTTCTGACCAGTGGGATCTGGATGCAGGGCTTTTTGCGGTCGGTCGTCTTCTTCCCGGTCCTCGTCTCGACAATCGGCGTCGGCATCACCTTCGCCGCGTTGATGCACCCCACGCGCGGGGTGATCAATCTGGGCCTCGAATCTATCGGGATTGACGGACCAGCCTGGCTGTCCGACCCGGCGCTGGCGCTGTATTCCGTCGCGCTGATCGACATCTGGAAGGGCGTGGGCCTCGCGACCCTGATCTACATCGCCGGTCTTGCGGCCATCGCGCCCGAATACTACGAGGCCAGCCGCATCGACGGCGCCACGCGCTGGCAGCAGTTCTGGCGCGTGACGGTGCCGCTCGTGCGCCCGGCGACGGTGACCGTGGTCACGCTGTCGCTGATCGGCGGCCTGCGGTCGTTTGACATCATCTGGGCCACCACGCGGGGCGGGCCAGGCTTCGCCTCTGACGTTCTGGCATCGGTGATCTACAAGCAGTATCAGGCCGGGTTCTACGGACTTGCGACGGCCGGTAACGTTATCCTCTTCCTCTTGATCGCCATCATCATCCTTCCGCTGACCTACTGGTTCAACAAACGAGAGGTCGACCTGTGAGCCTGCGCCGCGACTTCGCCCGCCGTCGCAACACCGGACTGATCGCCCTTTTGGTCGCGACCGTGATCTTCATCCTGCCGTTTCTCTACATCTTCCTGATGGCGGTGAAGACCAAGCAGGAAGCCTCGCTGTTCCTGTTCAACTGGCCGTCGGAATGGCAGGCCTGGCAGAACCTGGTCGACGTGGTCCAGACCCGCAACTACATGCTTCTCTTGGCTTATTTCAACTCTACGGTCATCACCGTCGGGGCCGTAAGCCTGCTGGTGATCTTCGGGGCGATGGTGGGCTACGTCCTGCAACGCCGCCCCTCGGGCTGGAACAAGCTGATCTACGCCTGCATCCTGATCGGTCTTATGGTCCCGCCCGCCATCGTGCCGACGATCTGGGTCCTGCAAGGCCTTGGTCTCTTCAAGACGATCCACGGGATGATCTTCATCCAGGTCGCCTACGGTCTGGCGTTCTCGGTCCTTCTCTACCGCAGCTTTATCTCGACCATCCCGCGGGACCTGGACGAGGCCGCGATCATCGACGGCGCAAAGCCCTGGCAAGTCTTCTTCAAGGTCATCCTGCCCTTGCTGAAACCCGTGACCGTGACCCTGATCGTGGTCCAGTCCATCGCCATCTTCAACGACTTCACCAATCCGCTCTATTACCTGCCGGGCAAGGAAAACGTCACCGTCCAGCTGACGCTGTTCAACTTCCAGAGCCAGTTCAACTCTGAGTTCAACCTGCTGTTTATGAACATCGTGCTGATCACCATCCCCCCGCTGATCGTCTACATCTTCTTCAACCGCCAGATCGTGGCGGGCCTGACAGCGGGCGCGGTGAAGGGGTAGCAGGAAAGGGTGCCGAATCCCGATGGAGGTGTGAACCGGCGCGGGGTCCCGACGC
>JANOCQ010000048.1:0-12367 GCA_031412255.1 Paracoccaceae bacterium
TGCCCGGTGATGCACGGCGCGATCACCACGACCACGCAGACGGTCACCGACTGGTGGCCGAAGACGCTGAACCTCGACATCCTGCATCAGCATGACACCAAGGTGAACCCGCTGACCGGGTTCAACTACACCGACGAGGTGAAGAAGCTGGATTTCGAGGCGCTGAAGCGTGACCTTCACGCCCTGATGACCGACAGCCAGGACTGGTGGCCCGCCGACTGGGGCCATTACGGCGGGCTTTTCATCCGCATGAGCTGGCACGCCGCCGGAACCTACCGCATGGCCGACGGCCGGGGCGGGGCCGGGACCGGCAACCACCGCTTCGCGCCGCTGAACTCCTGGCCCGACAACGCCAACCTCGACAAGGCGCGGCGTCTTCTCTGGCCGATCAAGAAGAAGTACGGCAACCGCCTGTCCTGGGCCGACCTGATGGTCCTGGCCGGGACCGTCGCCTACGAATCCATGGGCCTCAAGACCTTCGGCTTCGGCTTCGGCCGCGAGGATATCTGGGCCCCCGAAAAGGACGTCTACTGGGGGTCCGAGAAGGAGTGGTTGAAGGACGAACGCTATCCGTCCAAGGAAGACCGCTCGTCGCTGGAAAACCCGCTGGCCGCCGTGGTCATGGGCCTGATCTACGTGAACCCGCAGGGCGTGGATGGGGTGCCAGACCCGCTGCGCACCGCGATGGACGTGCGTGAAACCTTCGCCCGCATGGCGATGGATGACGAGGAAACCGTCGCGCTCACCGCAGGCGGCCACACCGTCGGCAAGGCGCACGGCAACAACGAGGCCTCCCGCATCCAGGCCGAACCGGAAGGTGCCGGGATTGAGGAGGGCGGGCTTGGCTGGATGGTCCACTCCGCTCGGTCCGTCGGTCGCGACACCATCACTTCGGGGCTGGAGGGTGCCTGGACCACCAACCCCACGAAGTGGGATGGCGGCTATTTCCACCTGCTGCTCAAGTACGACTGGGAGCTGGTGAATTCCCCCGCCGGCGCTTTCCAGTGGCAGCCGATCAACATCGACCCCGCCGACATGCCGGTCGACGTGGAAGACCCCTCGATCCGCCGCATGCCGATGATGACCGACGCCGACATGGCGGTGAAGATGGACCCGGCCTACCGCGCCATCTCGGAACGCTTCGCCAGGGATCAGGCCGCGTTCAGCGATGCGTTCGCCCGCGCCTGGTTCAAGCTGACCCACCGCGACATGGGGCCGAAGGTCCGGTACCTGGGGCCGTGGGTGCCGCAGGAAGACCTGATCTGGCAGGACCCGGTTCCGGCTGGCTCGACTGCCTGGAACGTCGATGCGGTGAAAGCCAAGATCGCCGCCTCGGGCCTTTCCGTTTCGGACATGGTGACCACCGCCTGGGATTCGGCCCGCACCTTCCGCGGCTCGGACAACCGGGGCGGCGCGAACGGGGCCCGCATCCGTCTGGCCCCGCAGAAGGATTGGGAGGGCAACGAGCCCGCCCGCCTGGCGCGTGTCCTGTCAGTGCTGGAGCCGATTGCCAGGGAGGCCGGAGCCTCGCTGGCCGACGTCATCGTGCTGGCCGGGAACGTCGGCGTCGAACATGCGGCGAAAGCCGCTGGCGTGGATGTCACAGTCCCCTTCCACGCGGGCCGCGGCGACGCGTCCCCGCAGGACACCGACGCCGACAGCTTCAGCGTGCTGGAGCCTTTGGCGGATGGCTTCCGCAACTGGATGAAGAAGGACTACGCCGTGTCCGCGGAGGAGCTTCTTCTCGACCGCGCGCAGCTCATGGGCCTGACCGCGCATGAGATGACCTGCCTCATCGGCGGGATGCGGGTGATCGGCACCAATCACGGCGGCACGGCGCATGGCGTTTTCACCGACCGTATGGGTGCTCTGACCACCGACTTCTTCGCGGGCCTGACGGATATGGCCTACAAGTGGGTGCCGAAGGGGACCAACCTTTACGGACTGACCGACCGCAAGACCGGCGCGGTGAAATGGACGGCGACGCGGGCGGATCTGGTGTTCGGCTCGAACTCCATCCTGCGCGCCTATGCCGAGGTCTATGCCCAGGATGACAACCGCGAGAAGTTCGTCTGCGACTTCGTCTCGGCCTGGGTCAAGGTGATGGAGGCCGATCGCTTCGACCTGCGGGCCTGACCGGGGTCACCAGTAGTCTGCATGCCATTTCAAACGGTCCGGGAGCTTTCCCGGGCCGTTCGTTCTTTTGCCTCAGGCAAGATACGTCGCCAGCAGGTCCAACTTGGAACCAGCCCGGCTTCGCCCCTTTACGCCAGTTGCGCGACCCCGTGGCGGGCGAACCCTGCGAGAAGCGCCCGGCGCGGCAGGTCGGGTTTCGGCACCTATCGCCCTTTGATCCGCGCCAGAACCCCATCCAGCGCCTGCGTCAATGCCGCAGTTCCACCCGCGTCGGAAAAGCTGCGGAACACCTGTTCGTTCAACCCGCCCTTTGTCGAATACTCCTTGCGCAAGGCGGCGAAATCCGCTGTGCCCGACGCGGCCACCCGACCAAGGTTGGCAAAAAGTCCCGCCATGTAGGACCGGGCGGCACTTTCAGGTAGGCCTTGCGCCACGAGCCAGTCCCGCACCGTCTCAAGCAGTCCGAAGTAGCTGCCCATCATCGCCGATCCGACGGCGAGGAGATCGAACTCCTCCCGAGTGTGGCAGGGCAAGGCGGTTCCCAGGCGGGCGAACAGCGCCTCGGTCTCTGGATCGGGGGGATGGATCGGCGTGACGCAGAACCGTTCGGCCACAAAGGGCAGCGGCACCGCGCGGATCACGGGAAGGTCGATCCCGATCCAGTCGCGAAGCCATTCGGCAGGCGTCGCTGCGACCACAGAAATCACCTTCTGGTGCGGACCGAACCGCAAAGCGCGAACGACCTCTTCCGCCACCTGCGGCCGCACCGCCAGCACCACGGTAACAGCACCATCGACCACCGCCTGATTGCTCGCCGCCACGCGGACGCCGGGCAAGCGGCGGGCCAGATCCTCTGCCTGGACCCTGCCACGCGGCGACAGCAGGATATCACCGCCGCCCAGCCCATCGACCATGGCCGCAGACATTGTCCCGACGCCGATGAAGCCCAGAGTCATCCGCTGCATCCTCTTTCGTGACCACGAGTCGGCGGCACACCGCGGCGGTCACGCACGGTATTCCAGGTGGTACCCGCGGCCGGGCTCGAACCGGCACGGCCTTTCGGCCAAGGGATTTTAAGTCCCCAGTGTCTACCATTTCACCACGCGGGCAGCGGATCGGACCATAGCGGCTGACCCGGCGGTGGGAAAGACCGCTCCTTGCCTTGGACCAGTCTTGCGGACTAGCCTTCCCGGACCCCGAGACGGAGCCGTGATGCCTGCCGCCCGCCAGACCCTTCCCCGAAGCGATAGCGTGGTCACGGCGTCGCTGGCGCATCTTGGGCGCATCGTGCTGGACAAGGGACGCTTCATCTATGCGCACGAGGCCGGGGACATCCGTGCTGTGCATGACGGCTACAATCTCTTGCGCCATTGCGGCACGCTCTGGTTCATGGCGCGCGCCACGAACCAGCTTCCCGGCCAAGCCGAGGCCGAGCTTCTGGCCGCCATTGGCCGGGCGACCTCTTACGTAGGCCGCAAGCTCGCCGCGCCGCCCTGGGCCGCGCCGGACCGCCTCACCCTTGGCCTTGTCGGCAATGGTGCGATCAAACTGGGGGGCCTCGGCCTTGGCCTTTTGGCCCTGACTGAAGTCGCCGCCATCCCCACGCTGATCCTGCCACCGAATTCCCTGCCCTCCCCGCCTGCCGAGACGATGGCCCGGATGCGCCAGTACGTTCTGGACGAGATCGACGGCGACGATTTCCGCCACAAGCGGGACTTCCAGACCGGTGAGGTCTTCGGCTTTCGGTCAGACTACTATACCGGCGAAGCGATCTTCGGCCTGCTCATGTCCGGTCCGACGACGGAAGACCTTACCCGAGTCATCACCTCGCTTATGCGCAAGGGCTATGGCTTCGCCCAGCAAAGCCACTGGATGGCCTATGCCGCCTGCGAAGCCGTCGCACGCGGCGTGGTGCCCGAGGCACTGGGCTCGGCCTACCTCACGGGCCTGATGGAGGCTATCCTAAGCGATAACCACTACCGCGCCCGCCGCCAGTCCACCCCCATCGCCTGCCGAACCGAGGCGCTGACCCGCGTCCTTCTTCTGGCGCGCAGTCATTCCGGCCTCGTCGCGCCCGATCTGATCAACCGGATCCGGTCACATGCGGCGGAGAATCTGGCGATCCAGCTTGATTGGTACAAGGACGGTCAGTTCTGGAAAGGCGACGACGCGCGCAAGGTGCAGATCGACTACATTCAACACAATGCCACCGCCTTCCTGCACTGGGGGCTTCTGGGCGAAGGCTGACGGTATGGGATCCCCCAGAAGCGTTCAGTTTGTCCCTGCAAGCAATCTGCTCACCAGTTCGAAGCTGTTCCTGACCCCCATCTTGCGGATCATGTTTGCCCGGTGCACCTCTACCGTGCGCGGGGAAGAGCCCACAGCGAGCGCGATTTCCTTCGACGTGAATCCGTTTACCAGATACCGCGCGATCCGCCGCTCGGTCAGCGTCAGCGCCCCAGCCGGCCCTTCGCTTTCCAGCGGTCGGTAGGTCCAGACCGCCAGCCGCTGCGGGTCGTCAGGGTCCAGTGCGGTGCCATGCCCCTCCATCCAAAGAACCTGCCCGTCCTTCCGCCGCATGAAGCGTTCGTCCCGGTAGACCGCCGCGCCTTGCATCGCCTTGCGCGCCCGTTCGCCGATCAGCTGGTAATCCGTCTGACCGGGATAAAGCATCCGGATCGACTGCCCCTCCAGCTCACGCGGGGTCCAGCCGAACACCTCCTCGACCCGCAAGCTGGCCCGCAGGATCACCCGCTCTCCCAGGATCAATGTCGCATCCGGTGCGTGCTGGAACGCCAGCCGTTCATAGTCGCGCATCGCTGCCCCCTACGTAGCCATATACGTATTCTTACGGATGGCAGGACCGCGCGCAATCTTTCAGGATCACCCCGGTCCGATGTTCCCGCCGCAGCCGTGGAACCGGAGGGAGAACACCGATGAACAAAGTCTACCCAAACGCCGCCGCGGCCCTCGACGGGCTTCTGCACGACGGCATGCTGATCGCCTCCGGGGGTTTCGGCCTTTGCGGCATCCCCGAACTTCTGATCGCCGCCATCCGTGATGCCGGAACCAAGGGCCTGACCGTAGCTTCGAACAACGCCGGCGTCGACGGCTTTGGCCTTGGGCAACTGCTGGAAACCCGGCAGGTCAAGAAGATGATCTCGTCCTACGTGGGCGAAAACGCCGAATTCATGCGCCAATATCTGAGCGGCGAGCTGGAGCTGGAATTCAACCCGCAAGGCACCCTGGCCGAACGGATGCGGGCGGGCGGCGCGGGCATCCCCGGTTTCTACACTGCCACTGGCGTCGGCACCGTGATCGCCGATGGCAAAGAGCATCACGACTTCGACGGGCGCACCTACATCCTGGAACGGGGGATCGTGGCCGACCTTGCCATCGTGAAGGCCTGGAAGGCCGACCCATCGGGCAACCTCGTTTTCCGCAAGACGGCACGCAACTTCAACGTCCCGGCCGCCACCTGCGGCAAGACTTGCGTGGTCGAGGTCGAGGAAATCGTTCCACTCGGCTCGCTTGACCCCGACAAGATCCACCTGCCGGGCATCTATGTCCACCGGATCATCGCCGGGCAACACGAGAAGCGGATCGAAAACCGCACTGTCCGCAAGAAGGAGGCCGTGTGATGAGCGATGCAAAGGGCTGGGACCGTAACGGCATGGCCGCCCGCGCCGCGCTGGAACTGCAGGACGGAACCTACGTGAACCTCGGGATCGGCATTCCGACGCTGGTCTCGAACTACATCCCCCAGGGAGTCAGCGTGACCCTGCAATCGGAAAACGGGATGCTTGGCATGGGCCCCTTCCCGTTCGAGGGCGAGGAAGACGCCGACCTGATCAACGCCGGCAAACAGACCATCACCGAGTTGCCGCAGACCGCCTATTTCGACAGTGCGCAGTCCTTCGCGATGATCCGCGGCGGCAAGATTGCGATGGCGATCCTTGGTGCGATGGAAGTGGCCGAGAACGGCGATCTGGCGAACTGGATGATCCCCGGCAAGCTGGTCAAGGGCATGGGCGGGGCGATGGATCTGGTGGCCGGGGTCGGTCGCGTGGTCGTCGTGATGGACCACACCTCGAAGCATGGCGAGTCCAAAGTGCTGAAGGCTTGCACCCTGCCCCTGACCGGCAAGGCTGTGGTCAACCGGATCATCACCAACCTTTGTGTGCTCGACGTCGTCTCGGGCGGGCTGAAGCTGGTGGAATGCGCCCCGGGCGTTACCGAGGCTGAGGTGCGCGCGGCGACCGAGGCAACCCTTGTCTGAGCACAGCGTCACGCGCGAACATGGGGCGACCAAGGGTCGCTTCGTGATCCGCCACGGCGGCGAAGAAGCCGAACTGACCTATTCGGTCACCACACCGACCCTGATCATCGCCGACCACACCGGCGTCCCGGACAGCTTTCGGGGCACCGGGGCGGGCCTTGCGCTGGTGGAAGCACTGGTGGAGGCGGCCCGGAAGGACGGGTTCAAGGTCGTCCCGCTCTGCCCCTTCGTGAACGCCACCCGCAAGAAGCATCCTGACTGGGCCGACGTCTTCGTGTGAAAGACCTTATAGCCCCGCGATGTCGGTGCGGAAGACACAGGGATCGGTCACCAGCATCGGCGGGCTGACGCAAAGCCCCTGTGCCACTTGCCAGGCGGCAAGGACTTTCGGCACATAGTCCCGGGTCTCCGCATAAGGTGGCACGCCGCCGTTGTTGCGCACGGCGCCCTCGCCCGCGTTGTAGGCGGCAAGCACCATCACCGGATCGTTGTCGAATTCCTTCAAAAGCCAGTCCAGATAGGCCACCCCGCCCTTGATGTTCTGCACCGGGTCTTTCGAATCGCTGACCCCGAACCGCTCGGCCGTTGCCGGGATCAGCTGCATCAGGCCCACCGCGCCAGCCGAACTTACTGCATCGGACTGTCCGGCACTTTCGATGCCGATCACTGCCAGCACCAGTGCTGGAGAGACATTGGTGTCAAGCGTGGCGCGCAGGATGTCCTTGCCGAATTCGTCAGCGACCTCCTGCATATGCTGCAGCCGGGGCGCTCGCACACCCGATCCACCGGGTCCCTGTGACAGAGACGCCAGAGCAATGTCGAACCGGTCCGCAGTCGCGCCAAGGCCGGGCGGCACTTTGTCCCAGAACCAGGCATAGGACGACGACGGAGCCGGTCCCGGCTCGCCCACTGGGCCGTCGGACTGTTCCGCGACCTTGGGTTCCTCCAGACCATGATCCGGATTGGGGTCGACTTTCGGCAAGGCAGCCAGAAAGCGCGCCTGCTCTTCCGGGTCGATCTGCACGGTGATCCGCTTGCCGGGAAGCTCGCTCCCGACCTTGATTCGCTTGAAACTCGACTCCTCGGCCTGCACGGCAACAGGAGCGGCAGCGCACAGCAGCGCTGCGATCAAAGATGTCTTGATTGTCATGTTCGGGGCCTGCTCGCCTCGTTGTTTTGCCACAAAGAGTCGCAGGTTGACCGGGCGCCGGCTAGAACTTTCGCGTCGCAATCATGGCATTTTCGCCCGATTTGACCGAAATACCACGGCAGACAAAGGGACGACGCCACGGCCTCATACCTAGCTTTGCTTGATTTTCAACCACTTGGGCTCAGCAAGCCCAACACTGAAAATGTCCCAAAATTCCCGGGTCACGTCCCAACTGCTGCCACGTTTCGGCGTCAATATTAACCGATGCAGAACGACCACGACGCCAGCAAAGGCCCGGTCGGCAGCGGTTAGTACTTTATGAACCTAAGAAAGGGACACCATCATGACCAAGTTTTCCGCCTTCCTGAACGACGAAACTGGCGCCGTGACCGTTGACTGGGTGGTTCTGACCGCCGCCGTCGTCGGCCTTGGCCTGCTGATCTTCACCTGGGTCCGCCCGGCCGTGTCGAACGTCGCCGAACAGATCAGCGTCGAGCTGGAAGCCGCAAAGACCTGCATGAGCTCGGACGGCAAGACCTGCTGAACTGACGACCCCAAAGGGCTTGATTGGCCGCGCTTCAAAAGAAGCGCGGCCATTTCTATTTCGGCTCTTCCGGTGTGTCCGGCTGCGTGACCAGTCCTGCTGCCCGCGATCCAGCCAGAACACTCGAAGGGAGCACTACTGGCTGTCCACCCGCTCCAAGACGCTTTCGGCCAGCACCAAGGCCGATTCGCCGCTTTCACCGCAATTTTGTCGAAATGCATTGCCCATCCTTCTGCCCTCTCTGTTCTGGCAAATTTTCTTTTCTTTATGTTTCCGTAACTTATCCAAATTCCGCAGGCTTTCCGGGAGGACCTCAGAAATACCGTTTCCGTTCCAAAGTCATGCCATGTTTGCGGGGTTATCTGTGTTCATACCGAGTGGCGACGGCGAGAACGAAGGCCCGAGCGAAGCGGTTGACGATACAAGCACCTTAGAAAGGGACACCAAATGAACAAGTTTTCCGCCTTCCTGAACGACGAAGCTGGCGCCGTGACCGTTGACTGGGTGGTTTTGACCGCCGCCGTCGTTGGCCTCGGCCTTCTGATCTTCACCTACGTCCGCCCGGCCGTTTCGAACGTCGCCCAGCAGATCAGCGTCGAGCTGGAAGCCGCAAAGACCTGCATGACCTCGGACGGCAAGACCTGCTGATCTGCCAAGCCTCGGAAGACTCCACTGGCCGCGCCCAAAGCGCGGCCAGTTCATTTAAGGCAAGCGCGAGACAACCCCTGTCGCTGCATCATCTGCGACGCGCGGGTTCATCAGGGCTTTGAAACGAATCGCATCATCTTCCTTATTTTTGCCACATTCATGACCGGGATGAAGTGGCCCCGCACAAGGGGGCAGGTTTTTCCGTTTGCCTGCCAAGGCTTACCTTTTCTTCAGCCCTGGTTGGGGGCACTCAGGCATTTCTTGTGCAGTCCCCACTCTTGCCACGATTGAAGTGTCTTATGACACGCATACCGGACGATGACGCCGAACAGCTCGGTAAGTTCGCTGCGGTCGAATGATTGTGTGATTCACTTAGGAGAGGATGAAAGATGACGAAGTTTTCCAATTTCCTGAAAGACGAAGCCGGCGCCGTCACCGTTGACTGGGTGGTTCTGACTGCCGCCGTCGTGGGCCTCGGACTCTTGATCTTCAGCTGGGTCCGCCCGGCCGTTTCCAACGTTGCTCAGCAAATCAGCGTCGAGCTGGAAGCCGCCAAGACCTGCATGACCTCGGACGGCAAGACCTGCTGATCCACCAACGGTTGAAATTTCGTCGGGCCGCCTTTTTCACGAGGGGCGGCCCTCTGCATTGCGCGGGCCTCGGCATTCCAAAGGACAGGGACGGCCATTCCAATGCCGCCGATACGCACGAGCGATGCCCGACATCCGCTAAACTTTCGCCGCATTCGATCCTCAAGGTTGTGTGAATTCGAACCTCGGCGGGCGGAGACTCCGATGAACAACTTGAAGGCTATGTTGCGCGATGAAAGCGGGGGTGCCTCGGTTGACTTCGTGGTTCTTACTGCTGCGGCCGTGACCCTTGCCATGCTGGTCGGACCCATGGTTGTGACTGAAGTCTCGGACGTGGCTTCGGTCATCGGCGACACGATCCTGAGATATGGGGACTACATCGACCGATAACCTCACGGCCAAACCATTGATATCGGGGGCGACCATCCATTGTCTTGATGGGTCGCCCTCATCCCATTAGAAGGAACGCCGGGCCGCCAGGGCTAGACTACGGGCAGCTTCCAACAAGAAGAGGTAGAAATGAGAGCAGTATTTGCGTTGGTCCTTCTTGTCGGCATGGGACTCGCCGGCATGGCCGTCTACATGATCCAGGGCTACATGTCGGACCTCGAGACCGCATTACAGAACGAACGCGACTTCAATGCCAAGGCCGGCAAACTCGTCGAGGTCTATGTCTTCGCCAAACCCAAGGCCTACGGAGACCCGCTGGCCGAAGAGGACGTCCAGTTGATCTTCTGGCCCGAACAGTCGCTGCCCGAGTCGATCTACCGGGACAAGGCAGTCCTGTTTCCGGAGAACGCCGACGGGCCGCGCTATGTGATGCGCTCGACCGAGGCGTTCGAGCCCGTGCTCTCCAGCCGCGTCACTGAACCCGGTGAATTGGCCAGCCTGACCTCCAAGCTTGAAAAGGGCAAACGCGCCTTCGCGATCCGGGTCGGCATGAACTCGGGCATCTCGAACTTCGTCAAGCCGGACGACTATATCGACATTCTGTGGACCGGCAGCGTTCCGGGCGTCGAGGGCGGGATGACCCGCCAGATCGAAAGCGCCGTCTTGGTGATCGCCGTGGACAATGCACTGAACGAAGGACAGGTCTCCTCTGACACTGTTGCGCAAACCGTGACGGTTGCAGCCACCCCCGAACAGGTCGCGCGTTTGGCTCAGGCCCAGTCCACCGGCAGCCTGACGTTGTCGCTCGCTCGCGATTCGACCGAGACGACCGAAGGGACGGTCGAAACCGACACCAAGGACATGCTTGGCATCGTGGACGAAGAGATCGTGGTCGAGGCTCCGAAAGTCGAGGAGAAGGTCTGCTACGCCAAGCAGCGTAGCGGGGGCGTCCTGGTTGACACCACTGTCGTGATCCCCTGCAATTACTGACGCCACCACCGATTACAACCGGGGGCGCGGCCACATCATCTGGGGCCGCGCCCTTTCAATTTTTCAATCCGTTGCGACCTGTTGCAGTTTATCCACATCAACAATTTCCTCCAACGCATTGATTCTTGCAAAAAAACAGGGCCTGGGTCATTCTCCCACGACATAAGGGCATTCAAGACCCAAACGAGGCGTGGTCGAAAGGGCAGATCACAATGAACATGACACGACTCCTGATAGCAGGTTATCTTGGTGCGGCTCTCGCATCGACGGCTCTGACGCCGGTCTCCGCCGAAGTCCTGCGCGTCTTGCAGGGCCAGGCATCCGAAGCACTCAACGTTCCGATGAACCGGGCCGTTGTCGTCGAAAGCGACGTTCCCTTCGCGGAACTCTCGATTGCGAATCCGGGCATTGCGGATATCTCGACGCTGTCCGATCGATCCATCTACGTCCTCGGCAAAGCACCCGGGCGCACGACGCTCACGCTATTGTCGCCCGAGGGGCAACTGATCTCGAACGTCGACGTGCATGTCACGCCGGATATCGCCGAATTCAAAGAGCGTCTCCAGCAGATACTCCCCGGCGAACACATCGAGGTTCGCACTGCCAATGACGGAATCGTGCTGTCGGGCCAGGTCTCTTCGACCGCCAAGCTCGACCGCGCACTCGACCTCGCCAACCGCTACGCACCGGATCGGGTGTCGAACCTGATGGTAGTGGGCGGCACGCAGCAGGTCATGCTGAAGGTCCGCTTTGCGGAAATGAACCGTTCGGTGACCAAGGCGCTTGGTGGCTCGTTCCTTGCACAGGGTTCGGGGTCGGACGGCAGCTTCTTCGCAGGCGGCGGTTCGGGTCTGTCAAACTCTACGGGCGGTGTCGGGGTTTCCTTCGGGGTCGGGGACATCGCCTTCCAGATCGCATTGGAAGCGCTTGAAACCAAGGGCATGGTTCGCACCCTTGCCGAGCCGAACCTGACCGCACTTTCCGGGCAGGAAGCCAAGTTCCTGGCCGGTGGCGAATATCCGGTCCCGGTCTCTCAGGATGACAACACGATCACGGTCGAATACAAACCCTTCGGTGTGGAACTGAACTTCACCCCGGTGGTCGTCGACCAGGACATCATCAACCTGACCATCGACGCGGCCGTGTCGTCCATCGACCCCTCGAACGGCATCGACATCGCGGGCTTCCAGATCGACGCCTTCAAGCGTCGCGAAACCTCGACCACGGTCGAGATGCGGGATGGGGAAAGCTTCGCGATCGCGGGCCTTCTGCAAGACGACTTCCGTGATCTGAACACCCAGGTTCCGTGGGTTGGGGACGTGCCGATCCTTGGCGCCCTTTTCCGCAGCGCAGACTACCAGCGCTCGCAGTCGGAACTTGTGATCATCGTCACGCCACACCTGGTGACCCCGGTGGCTGGCGAGGCGCTGTCGCTGCCGACCGACCGGATCCGCATCCCGACAGAGCGTGAGTTGTTCCTCTTTGGCGACGTGGCTTCCAGCCCCAAGAAGGGTGCGGCGGCCGAAGTGGCCCGGCAGGACTTCAGCTCGTCCTACGGCTATGTGATGGAGTAAGGAGATGACCCGCATGCTTCCCAAGCTGCTTGCAGCCTCTGCCCTCCTCGCGCTGACCGCTTGCGG
>JANOCQ010000049.1:0-28484 GCA_031412255.1 Paracoccaceae bacterium
CCGTTGCGCATGATCTGGTATTCCTTGTCGGTCAGCGTCAGCGCCGGGGCCACGGTGATGCTGTCGCCGGTGTGGACGCCCATCGGGTCGATGTTTTCGATGGAGCAGACAATGATGGCGTTATCGGCCTTGTCGCGGACCACCTCCATCTCGAATTCCTTCCAGCCGAGGAGGGACTCGTCGACCAGCACTTGCGCGACGGGAGAGGCTTCGAGACCGGATTTGACGATGGTCTCATAGTCGTCGCGGTTGTAGGCGACGCCGCCGCCGGTGCCGCCAAGGGTGAAGGCGGGGCGGATGATGGCGGGAAGGCCGACGTATTCGATTGCCGCAATGGCCTCGGCGACGCCGGCGGCGATGTCAAACTTGCCGGAGGGCAGCTTGGGGGCGGCGATGATGGTGGCCTTGGGATTTTCCAGGCCGATGCGGTCCATCGCTTCACGGAACAACTTGCGATCTTCTGCCATTTCTATGGCTTCGCGCTTGGCCCCGATCAGCTCTACCTTATACTTATCCAACACGCCCATGTCGCCCAGCGCCAGCGCGGTGTTGAGGCCGGTCTGCCCACCCATGGTGGGCAGGATTGCGTCGGGGCGTTCCTTTTCGATGATCTTGGCGACGACTTCGGGGGTGATCGGCTCGATGTAGGTGGCGTCCGCAAGGCCCGGGTCGGTCATGATGGTCGCGGGGTTCGAGTTCACCAGGATGACCCGGTAGCCTTCCTCGCGCAGGGCCTTGCAGGCTTGCGCGCCGGAGTAGTCGAACTCGCAGGCCTGACCGATGACGATGGGGCCCGCGCCGATGATCATGATCGACTTGATATCGGTCCGCTTCGGCATCGTAGCCCCCACCTATTGCGCAAAATTGTGCGGGTTATAGACAGAAGCGGACCCGGCGCAAGGGGCGAATGGGGGCGTGTCGGCAATGAAAAAGGCCGGGGTCGCCCCCGGCCTTTTCCCTGTGTCAGGCGTCAGCCGTCAGGCGCGTTCGCCCACTGCAGCCTCGGCAGCGGCAATCGCGGCCTTGCGGGCAGCGATGCGATCACCCGTCGGCGGACCTTCAAAGCGGCGGTTTTCGACAGCAACCCAAAGGATCAGCGCAAGGGCGATGAAGCCTGCGACGACGTAAAGCACCCGCTCGTTTGGCGGAGCGACGGCGATGAACAGGATCACCGCCATGCCGACGACCGCCAGCACCGTCACCAGCCGGTAGACACCCGAGGACAGCGCCCAGGGGCCGGGGTTCGGCCACTTCGGCCCGCCATAGGCGAACATCGCGGCCACCAGCGGGATTGTGAAGGACAGGAACAGGAAGACGAGGGTCGAGTTGACCACGATCACATAGATCGAGGTTTCACCGACCTTGATCGACATGGCCAGCAGCACATAGAGGATGCACAGCACAGTCGCCGTCCAGATCGCGTTCACCGGGGTGCGGAACTTCGGCGACACGGTGGCCAGCGCCTTTGACCCGACCGGCATGCCATCATCGCGGCTGAAGGCGAACAGCATCCGGCTGGCCGAGGTCACCGTGGCCAGACCGCACAGCAGCTGCGTGATGAAGATGCCAAGGTAGATGACGCTGGCAAGGCCGGCCGGCATGATCGCGTTGATCGTGCCGAAGAACATGCCCCAGCCCTGGGCTGCGGCGGCGTCCATGTCGGGGATCGCCAGGGTGATCGCGCAGATCATGATCCAGCCGATCAGCGACGACCAAAGGACCGCCGACACGATGCCCTTCGGCACCGAGATGGCGGCGTTCTTGGTTTCCTCGGATGTATGCGCCGAGGCGTCGTAGCCGGTGATCGTGTAGACCGGCAGCAGGAGGCAAAGGAGGAACAGGTAGGCGATGTTGTCCGACTGCGGGAAGACGTTGCCGCCAGCCTCACCCGAGTAGTTGGTGAAGGTCCACAGCCGCGAGATGTCGATGGCCGGGGCGAAGTAGAGGCAGGCGATCACCAGGACGGCGGTGGTGGCGAAGATGATGTAGCCCGAGATGTCGGTCAGGAAGGTCGTTGCCTTGATGCCGATGTGGTTGAAGACCGCCTGGATGATGGTGATCACGGCGACGAAGCCCACGACCTGCCAGTCCGTTCCGGTGAAGCCGAAGCTTGGCCCGAAGGTTCCGGCAAAGAAATAGGCGGTGCCGATGTTGATCGCGCCAAGAACGGTGATCAGGCCCAGAAGGTTGAGCCAGGCGGTCAGCCAGCCCCAGAACCGGTTCCCCAGGATCGAGGCCCAATGGTAAAGCCCACCCGCTGTCGGGAAGGCCGAGGCGACCTGCGCCATCGCCAGTGCGAACATGCCCGACAGCGCGCAGCCCACGATCCAGCCGATGCCAGCCCCCGCACCGCCGACCGAAGAGATGGCCTGGGCGAAGGAGTTGATGCCGCCGGAGAGGATGCAGATGATCGAGAACGAGATCGCGAAGTTGGAGAATTTCGACATGGAGCGTGACAGCTCCTGTGCGTAGCCCATGCCATGCAGGACCTTCAGGTCCTCATGCTTGGCATGGTCGTTATAGTCGTCGGAAGCCATATGGTGTCCCTTCGTACCGATGTTGGACGCGTGGTTTGTTATTTATTGGCATCTACCCACATCATCTGGTGGATATTCGCTGCGAAACAGGGAAGCGCGATTTTGATCATCTGGCAAGCTTGGAATGCGTTTCCTGACCAGTCGATCAAAGTTTTTGCGGCTTTGCGTCGTTTTCCGCAATCCGGGTGACGCGGATTGGTCTGGCGGCAGCGGCGGGTTCGGCCTATCTCCGGATGCGAGGGATTTCAGGGGGCTGCGGGTGATCCTCATCGAACACGGACCAGGTGGCGAGCCCGCTTTCTTCGACGCTCCGCGCGAGGTGGTCGCCGCATGGCAGCTGGGTGACGTGCGCCGGGTCCTGGCGCGGGCCGAGGAGGCGCGCGCAACGGGTGCCTGGCTGGCCGGATATGTCGCCTATGAGGCCGGCTATGCGCTGGAGCCGAAGCTTGCCGGACAGATGCCGCGCAAACGGCCGGGTCCCCTGGTGGCGCTGGGGATCTACGACGCCCCGCTTCCTGCCGATCCGACGCTGGAGAGAGCGGCCAGGGAGGGGCGATCCACCTGGATGACCGCGCCCGAACCGCTGGTCGGCCGCCGCGCCTATGGCAACGCCGCCCGCAAGGTTTTCGACTATATCGCGGCGGGGGACTGCTATCAGGTCAACCTCACCTTTCCGATGGCGGCGCGATTGGTGTCGGGGACAACCCTGGGGCTTTACGGAGCTTTCAGACGGACCGGCGCGGTGGGGCATGGGGCCTATGTTGACCTGGGCGTCGGGCCGGTGGTGGTGTCCCGCTCGCCCGAACTGTTTTTCAAGGTGGAGCGCGGCAAGATCTCCACCCGCCCGATGAAGGGCACGCGGCCCCGTGGCAAGGATGCGGCCGAAGATGCCGCGATCATCGCCGATTTGCGTGGCGACGAGAAGGACCGGGCCGAGAACCTGATGATCGTGGACCTGCTGCGCAACGACATCTCGCGGCTGGCGCAGGTCGGGACGGTGAAGGTCCCCGCCCTTTACGCCATCGAAAGCTACGCGACGGTGCATCAGATGACGTCCACTGTCGAAGGCATGCTGGAGGCACCTGCGACGCTGCCGGGCTTGATGGCGGCGCTTTTCCCCTGCGGGTCGGTCACCGGCGCACCGAAGATCCGGGCGATGGAGATCATCCGCGAACTGGAGCGATCCGCGCGGGGCGTCTATTGTGGCGCCGTCGGGTGGATGTCGCCGGATGGGGATGCGGATTTCTCGGTTGCGATCCGGACCTTGTCGGTGACGGGGGACGGGATCGTGATGAATGTGGGCGGCGGGCTGACGCATGGCTCGACGGTCCAGGGGGAATGGGAGGAGGCGCTGTGGAAAGCGCGCTTCGTGAAGGCGGCAGTGAGCCGGGATTGAAGCTGATCGAGACGATGCTGTGGGACGGGGCGAGGTTTCCCCGTGGGGTGCTGCATTTGGAACGGCTCGGTCGCTCGCAGCGTGCACTTGGCTGGAACCGGCCTGGGCACAATTTCTTTGCCCGCTACGACGGCCCTTCACCGAAAGGCGCGGCCCGCGTTCGCCTGACGGTGGATGCCTTCGGGGAAAGCGAATGGCAGGTTAGCGACCTGCCCCCTGCCCAGACAGAATGGCGCGTCGGACTTGCGTCGGGGCGGCTCCGCTCTGACGACCCGTGGCTGCGCGTGAAGTCGACCAAGCGTCCTGCTTATGATGAGGCTCGCGCAAATCTTCCTGATGGGCTGGACGAGGTGATCTTTCTCAACGAACGCGGCGAGGTCTGCGACGGGTCGATCACCACGGTTTTCTTCGACCGTGGACGGGGGATGCGGACGCCGCCCCTGGCCTGCGGTCTGTTGCCGGGCGTGCTGCGGGCGGAACTGACCTGTCCCGAAGAGCTGCTGCGCGCCGAGGACCTGCCGGGGGTGCGGCTTTGGGTCGGAAACGCGCTGCGCGGGCTGATCCCGGCGGTGTTTCAGGCGTAAGGTGGGCAATATTGCCCACCCTACGTGGCGGCGCGGGGCTTGACTTCAGGCAGGGGTCAAGGTGTATCGGCGCGATGGAATTTGAGGCCCTGGAAAGGGGAACGACGATGCACGCCTATCGCAGCCATACCTGTGCCGCGCTGAACAAGTCCAAGGTGGGCGAAACGGTCCGGCTGTCCGGCTGGGTCCACCGGGTGCGCGACCATGGCGGCGTGTTGTTCATCGACCTGCGCGACCACTACGGCATCACCCAGGTCCTGTGCGATGGTGACTCGCCTGCGTTCAAGGCGCTGGAGGCTGTGCGGGCCGAATGGGTGATCCGGATCGACGGCCGGGTGAAGGCGCGCGACGCCTCGCTGGTCAATGCCAAGATCCCCACGGGCGAGATCGAGGTCTACGTGACCGAGGTCGAAGTGCTGGGCGCGTCGGAAGAACTGCCGCTGCCGGTCTTTGGTGACACCGAATACCCCGAGGAGACGCGGCTGACCTACCGCTTCCTTGACCTGCGGCGCGACACGATGCACCAGAACATGATGCTGCGCTCGAACGTGGTGCGTTGGCTGCGGAACGCGATGTGGGACCAGGGGTTCACGGAATTCCAGACGCCGATCATCACCGCCTCGTCGCCCGAAGGCGCGCGCGACTTCCTCGTGCCGTCGCGCCTGCATCCGGGCAGGTTCTACGCCCTGCCGCAGGCGCCGCAGCAGTTCAAGCAGCTGATCCAGGTCGCGGGCTTCGACCGCTATTTCCAGATCGCGCCCTGCTTCCGCGATGAAGACCCGCGCGCCGACCGGTCGCCGACCGACTTTTACCAGCTGGACGTCGAGATGAGCTTCGTCACGCAGGATGACGTGTTCGCCGCCGTCCAGCCGGTCCTACAGGGCCTGTTCGAGACGTTTGGCAAGGGCCGCAAGGTCCACGCCGACTGGCCGCGCATCGCCTATCGGGACTCGCTGAAATGGTTCGGCTCGGACAAGCCCGACCTGCGCAACCCGATCCGGATGCAGGATGTGTCGGCGCACTTCGCATTTTCCGGCTTTGCGATCTTCGCCAAACTCTTGGAGCAGGAGGGCAACGAGGTCCGCGCCATTCCCGCGCCGAAAGGCCCGTCGGGCGAGCCCGTGGGCCGCAAGTTCTGCGACCGGATGAACGCCTTTGCGCAACAGCAGGGGCTGCCGGGCATGGGCTATATCTTCTGGCGCGAGGCCGAGGATGGCTCGGGCATGGAAGCCGCTGGCCCCTTGGCAAAGAACATCGGGCCGGAGCGGACCGAGGCGATCCGGGTGCAACTGGGCCTGGAAAAGGGCGACGCGGCCTTCTTCCTGGGCGGCAAGCCTGAGACGTTCGAGCCCATCGCAGGACGGGCCCGAAACGTGATTGGTGAGGAATTGGGCCTGACCGACAAGGACAGCTTCCGCTTTGCCTGGATCGTAGACTTCCCGATGTACGAGAAGACCGACGAGGGAAAGATCGACTTCTCTCACAACCCCTTCTCGATGCCGCAGGGTGGGCTTGAGGCGTTGGCCGGGGATCCGCTGGATGTCTATGCCTACCAGTATGACCTGGCCTGCAACGGATATGAGGTGATCTCGGGCGGCATCCGGAACCACAAGCCCGAGATCATGTACAAGGCGTTCGAGCTGGCCGGGTATCCGAACAGCGAAGTCGACAAGCGGTTCGGCGGGATGGTCAAGGCGTTCAAGTATGGCGCGCCGCCCCACGGCGGCTGTGCGGCGGGGATCGATCGGCTGGTGATGCTCTTGGCCGACACGCAGAACATCCGCGAGGTCATCATGTTCCCGATGAACCAGCGCGCAGAGGACCTGCTGATGGGCGCGCCCAGTGAGCCGATGAACGAACAGCTGCGCGAGTTGCGGTTGCGCGTCCTGCCCAAGGAAGCCTGATGTACCAGGCCTCGGTCCCCGTCTTCCGGCACTACCTCGCCCGCGTGGCGGAGATGGCCGAAAAGGCGGGACCCGAGGCTTTGGAGGCGCGTATCGCCGACGCTTTTCCGGCAGCCCAGCAGTTTGCCACGGCGGCGGGGTTCGCCTTGCGGATCACCTGCCCGCTGGCAGGCCGCGAGGTGCCGGACTTGCCGCAGGCTTTGGGTCCCCGGCTGGCCGTGGCGCGGGCAATGCTGGGGGCGATGACTGCAGCGGAGTTCGAAGGAGCCGAGGTCAGGGTGATCCGGCATCAGGCCGGGTTTGCGGTGCTGGAGCAGACGGGGGTGGAGTTCCTGCACCTCTATGGTCTGCCGAATTTCTTCTTCCACCTGACGATGGGCTATGCGGCATTGCGCGCGGCGGGCGTGCGGCTGGGCAAGGCCGATTTCGACGGGTTCCACTCCTATCCGGATGATTTCCGGTTTTAGTCAGTGGCTTGCGCTGGTCCCGTCTGGCGCCTAGCCTGTGTCGGGGGGACTTGGGAGGCGCAGGATGTCGGACGAAAGACTGGGCGAGGTTGTCGCAGGCTGGACGCCGCCGCGGCGACCTGATTTCGCTGCACTCGCAGGTCGGTTCGTGCGGCTGGAGCCGCTGGAGGCGGACCGCCATGCCTTCCAGTTGCAGGAGGCGTTTCAGGGACATGACGGACTGTGGGACTACATGCCCTACGGGCCCTTCGCCTCGGGTTCGGCCTACCATCGCTGGGCGCGGGAACGCGAGGCTGGCGAAGATCCGCAGTTTCTGGTGCTGCGGGACCTGGTGACGGGGTTGCCGGGCGGGATCGCCAGCTATCTGCGGATCGCGCCGGAGGCAGGGTCGATCGAGGTCGGGCACATCTGCATCTCGCCCGCCATGCAGCGCGGGGTGGCCTGGACAGAAGCGATGTTCCTGATGATGGACTGGGCCTTCGCGGCGGGCTACCGGCGCTATGAATGGAAATGCAATGCCTTGAACCATGCCTCGCGCCGCGCGGCGCAGCGGTTGGGGTTCAGCTTCGAGGGCGTGTTCCGGCAGCATATGATCGTCAAGGGCCGGAACCGGGACACGGCCTGGTTTTCCGTGATCGATCGCGAATGGCCCGCGCTGGCCGAAGCCTATGCGGTCTGGCTGTCGCCCACGAACTTCGATGCCAGGGGCCGGCAGCGAGAGCGGCTTTCCGACCTGACCCGCCTGGTACGGGCCGGCAGCGATCCGGCGCTTTAGCGGTCACGCCATCGATGACAGTGCGGCAAGCCGGTCTTCGATCATCCGGACCAGCTTGGCGTGATCGAACGCGGTGTGGGCATCTTGCACCGCAGCCTCCAGCGCAGTGTCGCCAGCAGCGCGAGCAAGGCTGCGCAGGAAGGCCTTGGCGTAGGCCGGATCGCCCGGCGCGGTGATGAGGCTGGCGGCCCGCGCAAGATCGTCCCGCAAGGCCAGGGGATCACCAAGCGGAGCCGATACATCGTCTCCCTTCTCGTCAGGGCCGGCGCCGCTGGCAAGCTGGCGAATCAGGCGGACCAGGGCCGAAGCCGAACCAAGCGGCTTTGCCAGAAACCCGGTCGCCCCGGCATCCAGCGCCAATTCGCGCCCGTCCGGGTCGCCAGAAAGACCGAGGACCGGAAGCCCCTCGGCCGCGAGTTCGGCGATGAGATCCTCCCCCCGGCCATCGGGCAGGCCAAGGTCGACTATAGCCAGATCGGGACGGCGAAAGGCGAGGTGGAGTCGAGCGATTTCAAGGCTTTCCGCTCTGCGCAGGCGTGCGCCACCGCGTTGCAGGATCAGCCGAAGTGCATCGCAGGTGAAGCGGCTGTCATCGACGATCAGAAGCGACAGCCCCTGCAGTGGAAGCCGGTCGGCCCCTTGGGGCGGGATCTGCGGGAACATCGGTTCAGGTGGAAAGGGCATGGGCAACCTCGTCTGCGTTGCGGAGAGTTTCGCCATACCCGGTAAAACCCCGGTTAACGCCTGCGACCCAAAGCCCGCTTGCATGACATCGGGCACGACCGCATAAGCGGCGTCGAGAGGTTGGAGGACACCATGATCGGACGCCTGAACCACGTCGCCATCGCCGTACCGGACCTGGAAGCCGCGTCGGCGCAGTACCGCGCCACGCTGGGTGCGAAGGTCGGCGCGCCGCAGCCGGAGCCGGACCACGGTGTGACGGTGGTCTTCATCGAACTGCCAAACACGAAGATCGAACTCTTGTATCCGTTGGGCGAGAACTCACCGATCGCGGGGTTTCTGGAGAAGAATCCGTCGGGTGGCATCCACCACATCTGCTATGAGGTTGACGATATCCTGGCGGCGCGGGACCATCTGAGAGCGTCGGGCGCCCGGGTTCTGGGGAGTGGCGAGCCGAAGATCGGGGCGCATGGCAAGCCGGTGCTGTTCCTGCATCCGAAGGATTTCAACGGCTGTCTGGTGGAGCTTGAACAAGCATGACGATCACGGCGGCACTGGTCCTTTATTCGATCACCTGGTTCATGACGCTGTTCTGCGTCCTGCCGTACCGCACCGTCTCGCAGGACGAGGCGAACGAGATCGTACCCGGAACGCCCCCGGGTGCCCCGGCAGGCGAGGTCATGAAGCGGAAGGCCTGGATCACCACGCTGATCGCGACGCCGATCTGGGTAATTGTCGCGGGGGTTATCCTATCGGGCTGGATCACCATCGAGGACCTGGACTGGTTTGGCCGGATGACGCCCTGACAGTCGGGGCGGAGCAAGACCTCTCGACCGAGCCGTGGGACGGTCTAGCGTCCGTTTGACGCCAGTTGGTGGTAGAGGTGGGTGAAGGTCGCTACCCCCAAGACCGGGATGACCAGGTTCAGGATCGGGATCGACAGGGGCGCGGCCATCAGAGTGCCTGCGGCCCAGAGCGTCCATCGGTTGCGGCGGCGCATTGCCTTCACCTCGGACGGGGGCAGGCGGCGGAGTGCGACGAGGGTGAAATACTCTCGCCCAAGAAGAAAGCCGTTCAGCGCCCAGAAGGCCAGCGGGATCGACGGGCCGAGGAACGGGTAAAAGAAGAGCGCGCCCAGGTTCACCGCGATGACAAGTCCCAGGAAGTTGACGGACTGACGCAGACTTTCGCCAAAGCTCGGCGGTGTCGGGGGCGGCAGCGCGGGATAGTGCCGATCCTCAACCGCATCCGTCACGTCTTCGAGAAACAGGCCGGTGAAGGCCGACGCCACCGGGACCATCAGGAACACCGACAGCCCGATCATGAAGAGGACCGAGGTCCAGCCAAGGAGCGTATCCATGCCAGTGACGGGACCGATCACAGGCAGGTCGAGCTGGTCGGGCGAAAGCCACCAGACAAGTTGCAGGAACAGCGCGTAAACCGCGAATAGAAGCGCCAGGGCGAGAAGGACGCCCAGGATGACGACGCGGCGGAACCGCCGGTCGCCAAGCTGGCCGAGAGCCTTGAAGAAGGCCGCGAAGATCACGCGTCGACCCAGGTGACGATCTTTGCCAGTTCGGGGCGCGGCCGATCCGGGCCATCCTCGGGCGGCGTGCCGATGTGGATGATGCCGGCGATGCTCTCGCCGCCGGTGCAGCCAAAGGCGCGCGCGGCGAAGGTGGCGTCATGCGCGGCCCAGCCGGTCAGCCAGCAGGCACCCCAGCCGGCAGCCTCGGCCACGTTCACGAGCCCGAAGCACAGGGCTGCGGCCGACATCAGCTGTTCCACCGGCGGTATCTTTGGCGAAGGCTGCGGCGCGGCGATCACCACGACCGCCAGCTTGCCAAGATCGAACTGCCCCCGCCCCTTGGCGATCTTTTCGGCGTCGCCGCCAAGTTCCCGCGCGCGAGCCTCGGCGAGGTCGGCGATCCGGGCGAAGGCGGCACCCTGAACCACGACCAGTCGCCACGGTTGCAGCTTGCCGTGATCGGGAACTCGGGTGGCCGCGCTCAGGATTTCCGTCAACTCGTCACGGCTTGGGACCGGGGAGCCGAACAGCTTTGCCGGGCGCGAGCGGCGTGCCTTGAGGAAGTCTAGAGCGGCGTCGTTACGGGGGGGCATGTCGGTCCTATGCGGCGGGTGATCGCGGCAAGGATAGGGGTTTCACGGCCGACCTGCCAGTCCGTGCGATGCCCTCACCCCTCAACGGCCGAGATTGCGGCGGCCGCCCGGTTCTTCACGCTGGCCTTGCGGGTCGCGACGCCGACGAAATCGCCGCGCAGGACCTTCAGCGCATAGCGCTCGCGGTCGATCTCGGACGCAGTGCGAAAGCCCATGCTGCGCAGGATCGGGACCGGAGGGCACCAGCCTTGCAGGGCATGCTGCATGAGAAAGCCGGTCACCAGCGCAGGCAGCACCAGCCAGCGGCGGTCCATCGTCGCGCCAAGCGCGAGGCCCGCCAGTGCGACGGTCGCGGCATTGGCCTCGATCGCGCGCTCGATGTCCCATTCGCGGTCCAGTTCCTCCAGCCTTTCGTCGATCCTGTCGGGATGGGCGGCAAATTCGGCAATCCGCGCTTCGTAGTCCTTGCGGAGCTGGTCGTTGACCTTTGGGTCCGACTGGGCGGGGACGCGGTCGTTGGTTGAAGGCAGCATGGGTCCTCGCAAAGGTTGGGGAATGGTGCCAACCGGGCAGCCCAAGGCTTTGTTCCCGTGCGGGTCAGAGGCCCAGACCCTGGGCGGCCTCGTCGATCCAGGTCCGCACGAAGGCATCGAAGCGGGCGTCCGGCTGGCGTTTGGCCAAGGTCGCAGCCAGCGGATCGGGGGCGGTGACCGGAGCGCGGGACAGTTCCTCCAGCACGGCGTGGCCGCAGAAGGGAACATAAACCTCGGAATAGCCGCCCTCATGGACAAGGGTCAGACGCCCGTTACAAAGCCGGTCGGCGGCGTCCATCACCATGCGGGTGAGAGAGCGGAAGGTCTCGGCGGTGCAGAGCATCCGGCCAAGCGGGTCCACGGCGGCGGCGTCATAGCCGCAGGCGACGATGATGGCCTCGGGCTTGAACGCTTCCAGCGCGGGCAGGACCACCCGCTCCATCGCGTAGAGATAGCTTTGATGCCCGGTACCGGGGGGAAGCGGCAGGTTCAGGTTCGCGCCGAGCGCGTTCGGGCCGCCCTGTGCTTCGATCCCGCCGGTATCGAGCGGATAGTTCCGTTCCTGGTGCAGACTGATCGTCAACACATCGGGGTCGTCCCAGAAGATCGCCTCGGTCCCGTTGCCGTGGTGGACATCCCAGTCAAGGACCGCCACGCGGCGGACCAGCCCGTCGGCCTGCGCCGCGCGGATCGCGATGGCGATGTTGTTCATCAGGCAAAAGCCGTTCGGGAAATCCGCGGTGCAGTGATGGCCCGGCGGGCGGGAGAGGGAATAGGCGTTGCGCGCCTCGCCCTTCAGAACAGCGCGGAGGGCGGCCTTTGCCAGACCGGCCGACAGTGCGGCGATTTCGTAGCCACCGGCGCCGAACGGGGTGCGCAGGCCGAGTTCGCCTCCGCCCGCGTCGGAGGTCGCCTTGAAGGCGGACAGGTAGCATTCGGGATGCACGCGAAGAAGGTCGTCCTTGGTCGCGGGCGCGGCCTTTTCCATCGCGAGATGCTGGGTCAGGCCGGTGACCTCGATCAGGTTGCGCAGGCGGCGCTTGGTCTCGGGGTTTTCCGGCAGGCCGCCGGGGGTGGGCTGGACGAGGCCCGCGACGGGCAGCGTGAAGGCGTAGTTGCCGCCACCATGCCAAAAGCAGCGTTCGTCCCAGAAGAAGGCGGTGGTCATGAGCGTCTCCCTAATGGGTCGAGACTAGGAGGCGCCGGGGTGTTTGGCCAGATGGCGTGGCCTGAAGCAAAGTTGGTCAGGCGGTTGTCAAATTCCCCGATTGCGGAAATTGCCCGCCTGCCCCTGGTGTCGCATCGGCTTTCAAAGCGACATGACCGACCTTACCCATCTTGCCCAACCCGGGGCGACGATTGCGGTTCGTGTTGTCGAGGGTCGAATCCGTGTGCCGGTAACCGACGGGCGGCCGGTCCTGCGAGCGAGGCTGCGCGTGTGGCGCTGGCAAAGGCGCTGCGGGTCGCGAAGACGCGTGGAGCGCGGCGCAACCGCGCGGGTTCCGGCTGGACGGGTCTTAAACGACCTTCCGCTCCAGCCGGTAGCTGCCCTCGGGCAGGTTCAGGGCGGCGGCAAGGTCGCGAACCTGTGTCATCGACAGGGTGAGGCGCATCACTTCATCGGTCTGGGGGTCAACCTGTTCGACCGTCACGCAATCTTCGAAAGCGTTGATCACGATGTCTTCCACAAGGGGAAGATCTTCGCCCTCGTCGACGAGGGTGATGACGGTCGAGTCGAATTCGTGCTCGATGGTGAACATGACGAAAAGTTAGTGCCAAGGACGGGTCGCCGCAACCCGGCATGACGCTTCCGTGAGGCACCCTTTCCCCCGGCTGCCGATTTGCTAGGCTTCGCGGGAAATCCGGCCGAGGTTCCCCATGCGTCTTTCCCTGCTTGCCGCGCTGATGCTGGCCCTGTCCGGCTGTGTCGCGACCTATCCGGCCCCGCCGGTCCTGCCGCAGCCCGCGGTCGCGGCCGTCCAGCCGGCTCGCGCGGCGGCCGAGAATTTCCTGACGGTGCTCTCCCGGGTCGAGCCCGTGGCCGAGGGCTATTGCCGACAGCGGGGCATCGCCGCGAATTGCGACTTCCGGATCGTGGTGGACGACCGGCCGGGTCAGCCACCGAACGCGTTCCAGACGCTGGACCGGACGGGTCGTCCGGTCATCGGCTTTACGCTGGCGCTGATTGCCGATGCACGCAATCCCGACGAGCTTGCCTTTGTCCTGGGGCACGAGGCGGCGCACCACATCGCGGGGCACATTCCGAAGCGCCAGGACCAGGCGCTGTCAGGTGCGCTTCTGGCCGGGGTGCTGGCCCAGGCCGGCGGCCTGACGCCAGAGGAGGTGCGCGCGGCGCAGAACATGGGGGCCGAGGTGGCCGCGCGCAGCTATTCCAAGGAGTTCGAGCTCGAGGCGGATGCCCTTGGGGCGGAAATCGCCTTTGTCGCGGGCTACGATCCGGTGCGCGGCTCGGGCTTCTTCGACCGGTTGCCAGACCCTGGCGACAAGTTCCTGGGCAGTCATCCCCCGAATGCACAGCGAAAGGCGCTGGTGGTGGCGACGCTGCGCCGGTTGCAGGGATATTGATCTGGGTCAATGCAGGCCGACCCGCGCTTGGGCAGCATGATCTGGTTGCGACCAGGAGGGTTTACGATGATCGGGTATCCCGAGGCACCTAAGGCGTGGTGGCTCACCCGCGGGATGGCGCGGATTTCGGGGGTGAACCTGCCCCGCGCAGTGGTTGACGGCTGGCTGCAACGCGATGAGCTGGAGCACCTGGTCGCCCGCTGCGCCGCCTGTGGCCGGGGCGAGGAGTGCGAACGCTGGCTGGTCCGATCCGGCGCGGCCGAGGCGATGCCGGACTTCTGTCCGAACAAGGCCGGGATCGAGGCTTTGGGCTGACCGACAGGTTCACTCGGCCGTTGCGGGGTGGCGGTGAGAGTGGCGGCGGCGGGCTGTTCCCCTCTGGCTCGCCGCCCTTTGATTCCTTAAAACGAAACCATGATCGTCCTGGAAGACATCCTGCGCGACCGGGGGTCACGTTATGCGGCCGCAGCCGGCATCGTGCGCAGCAAGGCCGAGATTGATGCCTTCCTGGCCGAACTGCGCCGCCGCCGCAAGTTCGGCAAGGCCACACATCATTCGTGGGCCGCAATCCTGGCCGAGGGTGGCCCGTTGAAGAACGACGATGGCGAGGCCGGGGCGGGCGCGGTGATCCTGAAAATGCTGGAGCGCGACGCCGTCCCCGACCGCATTGTCGTGGTGACACGCTGGTATGGCGGGGTCCACCTGGGAGGCGACCGGTTCGCGCATATCGTGACCTGTACCCGCGCAGCATTGGCGGCTCTGCGCAGCCGAGGCTGATACATTCAGATCACTGCATCAATTCCTTTGGCCGGGGGGATCGCTTTCTGCTATCTTTCGACCACGGGCCACAAGAGCCCGGTGAACGAGGGAAACGGACATGAACATTTCGCGCGGGTTCCTGGTAATGGGTGCAGTCTACCTGGTGGTGGGCATTGTTCTGGGCTCCTACATGGGCGGCAGCGGCGACCATACGCTGGCGCCGGTGCATGCGCATATCAACCTTCTGGGCTTCGCGCTGATGACAGTCTTCGGCTTTGGCTACCGGATGATCCCGGGTCTGGCCGAGGGCACTTTGCCCAAGGTGCATTTCTGGCTGCACCAGATCGGGACATTGGGGCTGCTGCTCGGCCTGTTCGCGATGATGTCCGGCCGCGTCGAAGGGGCTACCATCGGACCGGTCTTCCCGCTTCTGGAAGGCGCGATCCTGCTGGGCGCTGTCCTCTGGCTGGTCGGCGTCCTGCGCCGCGCCTGAGCCCGGGTCCCGGACGCTTGGCGCAAGCGGCGTCCGGGGCTAACCTTCCCGCAAAACGGGGAGGGGACAGATGCGAAACGCGATCGCTGCCGAAGCACGGCGGCTGACCAAGACGGTGGTCTGGTCCTGGGACGGCTTCCGCGCCGCCTGGGCCAGCGAAAAGACGCTGCGACAATGGACTTTCGCCAACGTGCTGTCGGCGGCACTGGCCTTCACGCTGGACCTTACCCCGGGCGAGCGCGCTTTGGTCCTGGCGATGGGCCTGCTGATCCTTGCGGCAGAACTGATCAATACCGCTATCGAGGAAGTGGTGGACATGATTTCTCCAAACCTGGATCCCCGGGCGAAGAAAGCCAAGGACTGCGGGTCCGCAACCGTGGCGCTGGCCGCGCTGGCGGCCGGGGTCGCCTGGGCGGTGGTTCTGGTGGGGTGAGGGAGCAACTCCTCTGTTCGCGGGCGACTTGTTGCTTGCTCCACATCCTTCAGGCTGCGATACCAGAGCAAAGCAAGGAAATGTCAGGGGTTTCGGATGCCACGCGCAGATCGCGTTTTTCTCATGTTGGCAAAGATAAGGTCATGGAACAAGGTGCGTCTTCGAAATTACCGGGACCGAAAGAGTCGTGATCTGACATCACATCGTGCGCAGCTGTGTGTGATGACAATAGTGAAAAACGAAGCGCGCAATATTTCGGAGTGGATCGATCACTACTTCTGGCAAGGCGCTGCGCATATTTTCATAATTGACAACGGAAGCAACGACTCCACGGTGAAGATTATTGAAGCTCATCCAAGACGGCGTGATGTCACACTTTACTTGCTTGCGCGACCATATCGTCAGGTTGAGCACTATCGTCATGTCTTCCGCAAGGAAAGAATCGCGAACCGCTTCAAATGGCTTATCATTGCGGATGCAGACGAGTTCTGGTTCGACAAAGAGGGTGAAGGCCTGCCAGCTGCGCTTCACGCGAGAGAGGCATTTGACCTGATTTACTGTAATTGGACGATCTTCGGCACGTCGGGGCATGAAGCGCACCCGGCCTCACTGCGAAAAGAATTGACCAAATGTCAGCCGAAGCTTGGCCCGCATGAGTTTACCAAGTGGGCGGTGAAAACGGATTCGATCAAGGGGCGCTCTGCAATTACTGTCCATAAAGTTGCAGGTTGCCGCTCCTCCCATACAATTTCAGACAATGAAAGATTTCAGATTAACCACTACTTCACGCAGAGTCTGGAGTTTTGGCGAGAGGTAAAGATGCGGCGGGGCGATGTTGTTGATCCGGCTAACGATGCAGCCCGCACGCTTGAAATGTTCCATGGAACTGAGGCGGCCTGTATCGATCAAGACGAAAAACTGTCCTTAATGGTTAAAGCGTTATAACAGACGCCCCCAAAGATCGTACTCGCCCGCCTCATCCACCACGACCTTCACGATGTCACCCGGCTTAAGTGCCTCAAACCCTTCGTCGATGAACAGGTTGCCGTCGATCTCGGGCGCGTCTGCCTTGGTGCGGCAGGTGGCACAGTCTTCGTCGACCTCATCGACAATGACGTCCAACATTTTTCCAACCTTTGCGGTCAGTTTGGCCTCGGAAATTGCCTGAGCCTTTTCCATAAACCGATTAAACCGTTCCTGTTTTACCTCGGCGGGCACATGGTCTGGCAGGTCGTTTGAGCGCGCTCCGGCCACGTTCTCGTACTGAAAGCAGCCCACCCGGTCCAGTTGCGCCTCGTCCAGCCAATCCAGCAGCGTCTGGAACTCTGCCTCGGTCTCGCCCGGGTAGCCGACAATGAAGGTGGAACGCAGGGTGAGGTCAGGCGCGATGGCACGCCAGGCGGCGATTTCGTCCAGCGTGCGCGCGGCGGCGGCGGGACGGGCCATGCGTTTCAAGACGTCGGGGTGGGCGTGCTGAAAGGGAATGTCGAGGTAAGGAAGAACCAAACCTTCGGCCATCAGCGGGATCAGGTCGCGGACATGGGGGTAGGGGTAGACATAGTGGAGCCGGACCCAGGCCCCCAGCTTCCCCATCTCGCGCGCAAGGTCGGTGATGTGGGCCCGCACCTCGCCGCCCTTCCAGGGCGACAGGTCATGCTTGCGGTCGACCCCATAGGCGCTGGTGTCCTGGCTGATGACCAGCAGCTCCTTCACCCCGGCTTCGACAAGCTTTTCCGCCTCGCGCAGCACGGCATGGGCGGGCCGGCTGACCAGACGGCCGCGCATGTCGGGGATGATGCAGAACCTGCACTTGTGGTTACAGCCTTCGGAGATCTTGAGGTAGCTGTAGTGCCGGGGCGTCAGGGAGACGCCCGTAGCGGGCAGAAGGTCGATGAACGGATCGGGTACCGGCGGTACGGCGGTATGCACCGCGTCCAGAACGCTTTCGTACTGGTGCGGGCCGGTGACGGCCAGGACCTTGGGATGGGCCCCGGTGATGTATTCGGGTTCTGCGCCGAGGCAGCCGGTGACGATCACCCGACCGTTTTCCTGCAAGGCCTCGCCGATGGCATCCAGGCTTTCGGCCTTGGCGCTGTCCAGAAACCCGCAGGTGTTCACGATCACCGCATCCGCGCCCTTGTAGTCGGGCGAGATCGCATAGCCCTCGGCGCGCAGGCGGGTCAGGATACGCTCGCTGTCGACCAGGGCCTTGGGACAACCGAGGCTGACCATGCCGATGGTCGGCTGCCGCGTGCCGTCAGATCGCAGCCGGCGGGTGTCGGGCACCAGGGCGCGGGCAAGGTCAGGGCGGAGGAGGGGCGGGTTCTCGGACATGCGCCGCCTATATAGTGATGCGGGGGTTCGGGAAAGCCCATGCTCTCGGCCATTTGATGCCTGTCTGGTCCCCCTCACTTGGCAATCGACCGCTGCGGGGCATAAGCTTCGGCAAAACAAGAAAATCCGAGGAGTTGAGCATGCGCTGGATCGTCCGGGTCGGGGTTGTGCTGGCCGTGCTTCTGGTCCTTGGCCTGGGCCTTGGGGCGATGGTGCCCGCCGAGCGGGTTGCGCAGGCGGTCTCTGCCCAGTTCGAGGCGATGACCGGGCGCAAGATGCAGCTTCAAGGTGAAGTCTCGCCCCGGCTTTGGCCCAGCCTAGGAATTTCGACGGGTCCGGTCAGCATCGCCAATGCCGAATGGGCGGAAAGCGATCAGCCGCTGTTTCAGGCCCAGGGCCTGTCGGTAGACGTGAACTTCGGCGCTTTGTTCGGCGGAGAGGTCAGGATCATTGGCCTTGCCGCCGACCGGCCCGAGATCAACCTGGAACGCAATGCCGATGGTCAGGCCAACTGGGATTTCGCCTCTGGAACTGGGGGGGGTGCGGGCTCGGTCCCGGCACCCGCCACGGGCTTCACGCTGGACGAGGGCATCATCCTTGGGGGCGCGATCCGTTTCAGCGACCGCCGGACGGGTCGGGTCATCGCGCTGGACGACGTGGATGCAACGCTGGCGATCCCGGATTTCTCGGGTCCTTTCACGCTGGCCGCCACGGGTCTGTCGGGCGGGCAGTCGGTGGGGCTGGACCTGTCGGGCGGAGTCTTTTCTGCCTTCGCGCTGGGCCGGGTGGTGCCATTGACGGCGACACTGACGGCGGGCAGCTCGAAGGTAAGCTTCGACGGGCGCGGCGGCTATGCGCCTGTGGTGGCCGAGGGCGGGCTGAGCGCCGATCTGTCTGACCTGCCAGCCTTCGGAAAGCTGATCGGGTCAGAACTTGCACAACCGGGTTCTGGACTGGGTCGGGACAAGCTGCAGGTCACCGGGACGCTGACACTGGACGGAACCGGCTCGGCCTTTCTGCGCACAGCCGAGATCGTGGCTGATCAGAACCAGTTGAAGGGCGACCTGGACCTGCTGCCTGGCGTGGCGAGGCCGCTGCTGAAAGGCACTTTGAACGCCGGTCCCATCGTGATCGGCACCGGCCCCGAAGGTGAGATGGGCGGTGGTCAGGCGGGAGGCATGGCGGCAGCCGGCTGGCCCGAAGCAGAGATCGATGTTTCGAGACTAAGCGCACTCGATGCCGAAATTGCGTTTGTGGCGCCCTCCTTGGACCTGGGCGTGCTGAAACTGGGCCAGACCCGCGCGCTAGTGACAATCGAACGCGCCCGGGCGGTGGTCGATATCAACGAGATGGAGGCCTATGACGGCCAGATCACCGGCGATTTCGTGGTGAACGGTCGTGGCGGGCTGTCCGTAGGCGGGCGACTGACCTTTGCGGGCCTCCAGACGCAAACCTTGCTGACCGACCTTGCAGGGTGGGATCGGCTGGTCTCGACCGCGGACGCGGAACTGGAGTTTCTGGGCGTCGGAAGTTCGATTGATGCCATCATGAAAAGCCTGAAGGGTCAGGGCGTTCTGGAACTGGGCAAGGGCGAGTTGGGCGGCCTGGACATCGCGGGGATGCTGAGGACGCTGGACCTGTCCTATGTGGGCGAGGGTCAGAAAACGATCTTCGAAGGGCTGGCCGGAACCTACACCATTGCGAACGGGGTATTGTCGAACGCGGACCTGAAGCTGGTCGCGCCTTACCTGACGGCCGCCGGCGCCGGCGAGGTCGGGCTGGGCGAGCGGACGCTGAACTATCGGCTGCGGCCGACCACGCTGGCGGCCGAGGATGGGTCGGGCGGTGTGATGGTGCCTTTGCTGGTCACCGGACCCTGGGCCGATCCGACCTTCCGGCTGGATCTGGAATCCATCGCGCGCGAAAAGATGGAGGCCGAGGCGAAAGCGGTGGCGGCACGGCTGGAAGAGGAAGCCAAGGCCGCCGAGGCTGCCGGCAAGGCGGAACTGGAACAGCGTCTGAAAGAGGAACTGGGGGTCGAAGTGGCACCCGATGAAAGCCTGGGCGATGCCGCCGAGGATGCGGCGACCCAGGCGCTGGAAGACCAGGCGGTGAAGGCGCTGGAAGAGATCCTGAAGGGCAACTGACCGGTCAGCCGACCCGCCAGGGCCTTGCTATTTCAGCGCGGCCAGCAGGTCGGAGTGGTCGTCGGTCCAGACCTCGATCTCAGCCTCCGGCAGCGGTTGCCAGGCCGGGTCGGTCGCCGCCACTCCAAGCTCGGCAACCGAGCGGGCCATCACCACGACGGTCGAGGGCATGGCGCCGGGGATGTCCTTGATCTCGTCGAAAGGCTGGTTGCGGATGCGCGCTTCCAGACCCAGCGCATTTGCTGCGGCGGACAGGGGTTGCGCCAGATCGTAGTAGCGGTTGGAAACGTGGAAAACGACGATCCCGCCCGGGTTCAACCGGTCGAGGTAGAGCTGGATCGCCTCGAGCGTGGTCAGGTGGACGGGAATCGCATCCGAGCTGTAGGCGTCGATCACCAGCACGTCGAATTTGAGTTCCGTCTGGCCTTGCAGCACGATCCGCGCATCCCCGAGATGGATCTTGGGGTCCGGCGCGCAACTGCTCATGAAGGTGAAAAGCGACGGGTCGCGGGCGATGTCCACGACCTTCTGGTCGATCTCGTAGTAGTGCCAGTCCTGGCCGGGCTGGGTGTAACAGGCCAGCGAGCCGACCCCAAGGCCGACGATGCCGACGCTTTGCACCGGGGTGGCGCGGGGGGTGATGACGATCTGGGCCATCGGGCCTTTGGGGTGGTAATAGGTCAGGGGCGTCGGCTTGCCGCCAAGCTCGGCCCGCAGTTGCGAGCCGTGGCGGGTGGTGCCGTTGGTGTAGTTCCGCAGTTCGTTGCTATCGACGACCATGTGCAGACCGAAGAAGCTGCGGTCGGTCATCACCAGGTTGGCGGTTCCGAACAGCGCCCAAGTGCCCAGAAGCGCCGCCGTGGCCGAGACCGAGACGATGGGCCGGGTCCGCATCACGGTGTAGATCGCCAGGAGCAGGATGACGACCATCAGCGCCTTCTTCATTTCGCCCAGACGGTGCAGCGCCTGGACGTCGACAAGCATCGGCGTCAGCGCGACCATCGCGAGTGCAAGCCCGAGGGCGACCTGGCGGGGGGCATTGCCCGTTGCGCCCCGCAAAAGCAGCAGCGAGGCCAATGCCACCGTGATCGGGTATTCCAGCAGCCGGTCGAACGCCAGCGGCGCGACGATGGAGTTGAAGAGGCCCCCCAGTGCCCCGCCGACGGACATGGTCAGGTAGAAGACCGTGAGGTGCCGCGCATCGGGTCGGGCGTCGAACAGCAGGCGGTGGGCCAGAAGGCTGACCACGAAGAAGGCAACGGGCAGGGCGGCCAGAATGGCCAGAGAATGGGTGCTGCGCAGCGCGAAGAAGGCCAGCACCACCAGAGAGAGCGGCAGGGCGATGGACAGACGCTGGGCCGTAAGGGGCGACCTGGTCGAGAAGACCAGGACGAAGGTCAGGAGGTAAAGCGCCAGCGGCACGACCCAGACCAGCGGGAAGGACCCCAGATCGGTGCTGATCTTCGAGGTGACGCACAGCATCAGTGAAGAGGGGATGAAGGCCAGGAAAGCCCAGTAGGCCAGACGGGACAAGGGCAATGGTTCGGCCCCCGCCTCGGCCGCGCGGTCCTGGGCCACGGACTCGGACCGACCGCGTCCGGCCAGGCCCGAGAGGAGGAGCATCGGACCCAGCGCCACGAACAGCACCGACCATCCCCACGAGATATTGCTGACGCCGAAGAGCGGTTCGGCGACCAGCGGGAAGGCCAGAAGGGCGACCAGCGAGCCGAGGTTCGAGGCGGCGTAAAGGAAATAGGGGTCATCTGCGCTGGGTCCGCCGCTGCGGCGGTACCAGGCCTGGATCAGGGGCGCGTTGGCCGAAAGCACCGCGAAGGGCAGGCCCACGCCCAAGGCGTAAAGCCAGAGCGTCTGGGTGACCACCGGCTGGGAGGGGTCATAGGACCACCCCGAAGGCACGGAAAGCGGCAGAAAGAGCAGCGCGAGCGCCAGAAGACCGAGATGCAGGGCGATCTGCGCTGGGACCGGAACATGCCGGGTCAGGATATGCGCGTAAAGGTAGCCGCCGATCAGCACGGTCTGGAAAAAAAGCATCGCAGTGGTCCAGACCGCCGGCGCTCCGCCGATCTGCGGCAGGACCATCCGGGTGAACAGGGGCTGGACGAAGAACAACAGAAGCGCGCTGGTGAAGATCGTCGCGGTGAAAAGCACCGGCACCAGATGCCCCCACCGTCCGGCCTTCGTCGCGTCTGAAATCATCACCATGCCCAAACCCCTTTGCAGTTTTGCGCAACAGTACCGGGCAATGGGGCAATTTTGGGTCGGATTGTTGGATAATCTAGGACCGGACCTGCGGCGTGCGGCAGACCGGATCAGAGACGATGGTCGGAATTGAAGCGCCGTGTGAAGGGCCTTCCGTTCAGGGTGTGCGTGCAACAGCCGCAATCGGGGACCATTTCCTCCACGGAAAGCGTCGGATCGACCAGTTGCAGACGGTTGTCCCCATCGACGAAAAGTCCGCTGAAGAGCTGTTGTCGCCGTGAAGGAAGTACCGTTTCCGGTCTTCCTCGCGCTGGGCGACCATCCAGAAGATTGGTTCGGCCCTGTCCAGGCGGGACAGGGCTTCGAAGTGGACCTTGTCCCAATCCTGGCCCACCCGGGACAAGAGGAAGCGGAACAGGGGCGTGTAGTCGAGCCCCCGCAGGACACCCTGCCGCATCTTGCCGCGCAGGACACCGTCGGCCTTGGCGGTCGTCTCGGCCTTGGTGTTCCGCTGCCAGCCGAAATCGGGACCTTTCCGGTGATGAACCCCGCGCGCACGGGTGTTCACCTTGCGGTAAAGCGGCTCTTTTGAACCGCCGCGCACCTTACCGGCGACGGTCGCGCCGGGCGCTCATCGGTTGGAAGGCGACGCCGACATGGGCCTCGCAATATGGCTTGCCGGGCAGCGAGGGCAGGCCGCAGAACCAGAAGTCGTCGGTGGCGGGGTCGCCGATCGGCCATTTGCAGGTCCGTTCGGTCAGTTCCATCAGGGTCAGCTTCCGCGCCCGCTTTTCCACCTCGCGGACCGAGGCCAGCGCTTCGGGGCTGATCTCGTTCAGGCTGGGCTGCGGCGGCAGGGGCTGTCCGGCAGGAATGATCGCCTTGCGGACCGGCAGGGACGTCACGTTCGACGCAGGAGGTGTCGCGGCCGCCGCCGGTGCGGCCGGACGCGGTGCCTCGGCACGCGGAGCGGCAGGCGCAGGCTCCAGACGCGGCGCAGGTTCTGGCTTGGCCTGGGCAGGGGCGGTGGCTGGCGTGCCCTCCTCCTCCTCGTCCTTGCCGCCCACCCGGTTCGACAGGCCAAGGCGATGCACCTTGCCGATCACTGCGTTGCGGGTCACCCCGCCCAACTCCTTGGCGATCTGGCTGGCCGACTGGCCCTCGTTCCACATGCGCTTGAGCGTCTCGACACGCTCGTCCGTCCAGGACATCCCGATCTCCGCCTGTCTTGATTACCAGTGTATTGTATCCGTCCGGGGCAGGGGGCCGCAAGGGTGGCTCTTGCGAATGCACGTCAGGGGCCGCTTTCGTCCCATTCGACCATCACCACGCCCGTGGTTTCCAGTCCACCCGCCGCGGCAAAGACTGACCGAGCGGCGGCGTTTTCCGCCTGGGTCAGGACCCAGGTGGCGGTGCAGCCTCGTTGGCGACCCTCTTCACGGATCGCGGAAAGCAGCGCGCGTGCGATCCCTTTGCGCCGCGCTTCCTCGTTCACCCCAAGCTCCTGGACGTAAAGCGCACGCGGCTTGTCGGGATGATCCAGCACCGTGGCGCTGGCAAAACCGACAGCCCGGCCCGCCAGTTCTGCCAGCATCAGGATGTTGTGCGGGTTGGGGTCATCCGCTGAACGGAGGAAAGCCGTCACCGCCGCGGTCCTTGCCGGTCCGTCGAAGACATCCGCCGCCAGAACCATTGCCGCATCGCGGGGTTCCACCGGCCTGATCCGCCATTCCGTCATGTTCTGTCACTCCGCATCTTTCAGGTAACGCGGCCGTGCGCCGATGTCAGGCCCGCCTGACTTGCGCGCCTTTGAACCGCCTGCCTATCCTGACAGTGAAGCAGGAGTTTTTTCCCATGCCGCTTTCCACCCATCCCAATCCGGACCTCTCTGTCGGCCACGACCGGCACCCGCACTGGAACTCGGCCCCGAACCGACGCCGGGGCTTTCACAACCTGCACCGGATCGCGCGCTACACCCAGACCTTCCGGTCTGACCGAGTGCTGGACCTGCGTCTGTCTGCCGACCTTGCGATTGCGGCGCGCAGAGATGTGCGGCAGCTGACCGCTTTGCCGTGGTTCTCGGCGATGGCGGTGACTGAGGGGAACCGCCTGCTGCATGAGTCCTACGCCCCCGATTTTGCACCGGACCGACCCCATTCGATCATGTCGATCTCGAAGCTTGCCGCGCATCTGATCCTGGGCCGGGTCTGGGAGGACGGGAAGCTTGGGATGGACGAAACGATCGGGGAGGTCCTGCCCTTCATCGGGCCGGGCTACCACGGTGCGACGGTGCAGGACGTGGCGAACATGAATATCCATAACGCCTATGACGAGGATTACACCAATCCCGACACCACCGCCTTCCTGCACGAGGTGGCGATGGGCATGCGTCTTCCCGATGGACCCGAGCCTGCCAACCGCGATTTTCTGGCAGGCATCGGCCTGGCGAAGGGCGCGGCGGATACCAGGAACCCGACTGGAGCCTGCCTTTACAAAAGTGCCAATACCGATGTGCTGATGCTGGCCGCCGAAGCGCGTGGCGGGCGGGCGCTCCGCTTGTGGCTTGCCGACCTGGCCGATGCGGCGGGGATCGAGGGAGCTTTGCACATCGGCACGGACCGCACTGGCACGCCGATCTTCAGCGGTGGCATCTGCCTCACGGCGCGCGATCTCTGCCGCTATGGCGCAGTGATCGCCCGGAAGGGGCAGGGGCTGGACGGCGGGCCGTTGGGCTCTGCCGCATTCCTGGATGCGACGCGGCAAGGCGGTGTGCCGATGCCCGCCCCCCGCGGGCATCTGCGCTATTCCAACCAGACCAACACCGACGGCACCTGGGTCGGCCACGGTGGCTATGGTGGACAGTTTCTGGTCGCAAACCCAGATACCGGTCGCGTTGCCTGCTTCCTGTCTGTCTTGCAGAACGAGGCCGGATTTGACGCCGCCTACTATCCGCCGATCATCCAGATGCTGGCCGAAATCTGCGCGGGTTAAAGCCGCAATGCGCGGGCTTCGGCGTTGCGTACGATGGGGAAGGCCGCCCGGCGCCGCAGAAGATCGGCCTCTGGGATCAGCATCTCGATTTCGGCCCGCTCTGCCGCGGTAAGTCCCGACAGGCCCATCTCGCCGGGATGGAAGCTTTCGGACAGGGCCCCTTCGGCAAGCAGCACCTCGTGTCGGTCGCACAGGAGCACCACATAGTCGACACCCGCCGCGGGAAGGACCAGCCGCGCGCCCTGGTCGTCTACCAGCGCCCGGGCGGCGACCAGCACCCGGTCCTCGCCAAAGTACACCTCGGCCCGCCAGTCGTCGATCAGCATCCGTTGCTGCGGCGAGACCAGCAGAGGTCGCATGTTGCCCACCGTCGCCGCTGCGAATTCCACCGGTCGCAAGGTCGGGTGTGCCAACAGGTCCAAAAGCGAGACCCGTCGCCGTCCGACCCAGCGCAGCGGGCGCGACCCATTGGCAAAGGTCGTCACCACGTCGCCTGTTGCCAGTGTCTCGACCGCGCGGGGTCCGTCGGGCGTGTCGATCAGAGTGCCGGCGACATAGGCCGCAACCGCCTCGGCCTGGGCTTCACCAGGCGAAAGCGCCGACTGCCAGCCTCCAGCCACCGCGATGGCCACCGGCTTCGGGCCGATCCGGACCAGAAACAGTCCGGCACGACCGGCGATCGGTTCGACGGCAACCCGCAACCCCGCCGCATGGCTTGCTGCCGCCAGCGAAACGGTTTCCGCCAGGGTCAGGCCATCCGAAGTGACATCCAGGACCAGACGTGCTGTCTCAGCTTCCGGTGCAAGAGCGGGGTCCTGCTCAGCCAGGCGCAGCGGCCAGCCGCGGCCGACGGCTACCCCGGGCAGCAGCACGTGGTCCAGCGCATAGACGCTGACAGTGATGCGTTCCGCAACCATGCCCGCCCGAAATCTCCGGTGTGTTTTGCCGCCCTGTCCGCGAGGCCGTCGGCCCCGTGGTCCCCATCCTGCCTTGCCAGCCTTTACAGGTCATTTCCAGCAAAAACTCCTACGACCGGACGGGTGGATTCTGCTTTACCCAAGGGCGACTTCCCGCTATCCGAAGCGGATGAACACCGGGACCCGCCTTCTTTGCGACTTGCGCCGACGCCGTAGCGTCTGACGTCCGTCCCCGGCGCGTCTTGCGCCACGCCATCTTTCCCCCCTCGTTGACTCCCGGCCAGCCGTCAGGCACCCATTGGCCTTCACCTGCAAGGACAAGCCCATGATCCCGTCCGTTCTGCCGACCTACAACCGCGCGCCGCTTTCGTTCGTGAAGGGCGAGGGCAGCTGGCTTTGGGCCGAGGACGGCCGCCGATATCTTGACCTTGGCTCCGGCATTGCGGTGAACGCACTTGGCCACGCGCCCCCCGCGCTGGTGCAGGCGCTGACGGATCAGGCACAGAAGCTGTGGCACGTGTCGAACGTCTACACGATCCCGGAACAGGAACGGTTGGCGAAGCTGCTTACCGATGCCACCTTCGCCGATACGGCCTTCTTCACCAACTCGGGCACCGAGACCGCCGAACTGGCGATCAAGATGGCGCGCAAGTTCCACTACGACGCGGGCCAGCCCGAGCGGATCGAGATCGTCGCCTTCGAAGGCGCTTTCCATGGCCGCTCTACCGGTGCCATCGCGGCGGCGGGGTCGGAAAAGATGGTCAAGGGCTTCGGACCGCTGATGCCCGGCTTCAAGCACCTGAAATGGCCGACGTCGGACGCCGACCATGCCGCGATCCGGGCCGCCATCACCGACAAGACCTGCGCCGCCATCATCGAGCCGATCCAGGGCGAAGGCGGCATCCGCGTCGTCCCCGACCAGTGCCTCAAGGGCCTGCGCGACCTTTGCGACGAAACCGGCACGCTCCTCATCTTCGACGAGGTGCAATGCGGCATGGGTCGCACCGGCCACCTTTTCGCGCATGAATGGGCGGGGGTGACGCCGGATATCATGATGGTCGCCAAGGGTATCGGCGGGGGCTTCCCCTTGGGCGCGGTGCTTGCCACCGAACGCGCGGCACTTGGCATGACCGCGGGCACCCACGGGTCGACCTATGGCGGCAATCCCCTGGGCTGCGCGGTGGGGGCCAAGGTCGTCGAACTCATCTCCGACCCCGACTTCCTGGCCGAGGTGGGCCGCAAGGGCGCGATGTTCCGGCAAGGCCTCGAAAGCCTCGTCGCCCGCCATCCCCAGGTCTTCGAAGCCGTGCGCGGCGAAGGCCTGATGCTCGGCCTGAAATGCAGGCCCGCGCCCACGGATGTGGTGAAAGCGGGTTATGCCGCAGGCGTCCTGACCGTTGCCGCCGCCGACAACGTGCTGCGCCTCCTCCCCGCGCTCAACATCTCCGACGCTGACATCGCCGAAGCACTCACCCGCCTCGACCACGCGGCCACGACCCTTGAACAGGCCGCCTAGTCATTCTTCGTCCACAAATATCCCACGGGGGTCCGGGGGTGTGAAAGCCCCGGCCACCGCCGCAAAAAGCGAAACGAAATGAACCACTTCCTGGATATCCACAAGACCACCCCTGCCGACCTCAGATCCATGATCGACAGCGCCCAGGCGATGAAGACGGCTCGCAACGGCCGCCCCAAGGGCTCGCCCGACGACGAGACGCCCCTCAAGGGCCGCATGGTCGCGCTCATCTTCGAGAAACCCTCGACCCGCACCCGCGTCAGCTTTGACGTCGGCGTGCGCCAGATGGGCGGAGAGACGATGGTGCTTTCCGGCAAGGAAATGCAGCTTGGCCATGGCGAGACCATCGCCGACACCGCCCGCGTCCTGTCGCGCTACGTCGACCTGATCATGATCCGCACGTTCGAAGAGGCCACGCTCTTGGAGATGGCCGAACACGCAACCGTGCCCGTGATCAACGGCCTCACGAACCGCACCCACCCCTGCCAGATCATGGCCGACGTGATGACCTACGAAGAACACCGCGGCCCGATCGCCGGCAAGAAGGTGGTCTGGTGCGGCGACGGCAACAACGTCTGCGGCAGCTTCCTGCACGCCGCCGGGCAGTTCGGCTTCGACTTCACCTTCACCGGGCCTGAAACGCTCGACCCCGAAGACAAGTTCATCGCCTTCGCGCGGGAAAAGGGCAGCAAGATCACCATCCAGCGCGATCCCTTCACCGCCGTCGAAGGCGCCGATCTGGTGGTCACCGACACCTGGGTCTCGATGCACGACCCCGAAAGCGCGAAGGAACGCCGCCACAACCAGCTCCGCCCCTACCAGGTGAACGAGCAGCTGATGACCCGCGCGAAACCCGACGCGCTTTTCATGCACTGCCTGCCCGCGCACAGGAACGACGAGGCGACCAGTGCCGTGATGGACGGCCCGCACTCGGTCATCTTCGATGAGGCTGAAAACCGGCTCCACGCCCCGAAGGCCGTCATGCGCTGGTGCCTGGGGGTCTGACCCCCCAAGCGGGAAAGCCCGGGATCACCGCCGGAACGGCCAGGCCAACTGGCGCAGGAACTCTGGTGGAACCGGGTCGCCCGCG
>JANOCQ010000050.1:0-2476 GCA_031412255.1 Paracoccaceae bacterium
CGACATGACCAAGGCCAACGGCGAATGCGGGATCATCACCGCGCTGACCAACAAGTTCAACGCCGAGAACACGCTTGGTGCCACGGTCACCGCCCAGAACGTCGAATGGGGCGCCTATTACGATCAGCTGACGGCCACCTACTCGACCGGGAACATCCCCGACATCGCGGTCATGCATTCGTCCGTGATGCCGAACTTCACCTCGCGCGATCTGTTGATGCCACTGGACGACGCCTTTGCGGCTGGCGGCATCGACAAGGCCGACTTTGCCCCGGCAGCGCTGGAAAACGCGACCTCGGATGGCAAGATCTACGCGCTGCCCTTTGACCTTCATGCCATCCTGTTTCACGTCAACATGGACCTGATGACCGAAGCGGGCTTTGTCAACGCTGACGGCACCCCCCGCCTGCCCGCTTCGCCCGAGGAAATGATTTCCATGGGCAAGGAGTTCAAGGAAAAGACCGGCAAGTTCTACATCGCCTCCGAAGCGCAGGCTGCCGAAGGGATGCTGATCCGGCTCTGGCAGTCGTTCATGTGGCAGCAGGGCGTCGATGTGCTGTCCGCCGACGGCACCGCAGCATCCATCGACACGCCTGAAGGCCTGAAAGCCGCCGAGCTGATCAAGGCGCTTTATGACGAAGGGCTGGCCAATCCGGGGCTGGATTACTCCGGCGCGGAACAGGCCTTCCTGAACGGCGAAGCGGCGATCCTGATCAACGGCACCTGGGGTGTCGACAACTACAACGCCCAGGCGGCAAGTGGGCAGGCCGCACTGAAGAACTACAGCGTGGCAAACGTGCCGGCGATCTTCGGGCAGGCCAAGGTCTGGGCCGACAGCCACATGTGGGTGATCCCCGCAGATCCAAGCCGCAGCGCCGAAGAGACCGAAGCTGCGGTGGCATTTCTGAAGTTCCTGAACGACAACAACTTTGAATGGGCGCGCACCGGGCACCTTTCGGTCCGCACCTCGGTGATCAACTCGCCCGAGTTCGCGGCCCTGCCGCACCGTCAGGAATATGCGGGGACCGTGGAAGCGGCGACCGCGCTGCCCAGGTCCAGAACTCACGCGCGGTGTTCGAGGCGATGTTCACCGACTTCAACGCGATGTGGCTGACCGGAACCGAGCCGTCCGAGGCACTGGCCAGCATGCAGTCCAGCGTGGACCGCATCCTGCGCCGCAACCGCTGATCCAAAGGCCAGGCCCTGCCCTGCGGCGGGGACTGGCATCCGGATGCGGGCACCCGGGGGACGCTCCCACACCCCGGGTGCTTTGCATTCACCCGCCCTCACCACATCACTCGCTGACGCCAAGACCCCCTGTACTTCGCGCAAGACCCAAGGACCGACATGACCCTTCACAGCCCCGCAATCACCCTCGCCCGGACGCCGCATCGTCCGGTTCAGTCCCTTGATGGGCTGTGGGAGTTTCACCACGAAGAACAGGACGGCTGGCACGAAATCCGCGTCCCCGGCCCCTGGCAGGCGGGTTTTCCCGACCTTGCCTGGAGCTTTGGCCGCGCGACCTACCGCCGCCAGTTCATCTTGCCCCCCGCCTGGGAGGGGTGCGACGTGGCGCTCTGCTTTGGTGCGGTCAGTGAATTTGCCACGGTCCGGTTGAACGGGACCGAGATCGCCCGGCACGAAGGTGGCTGGCTGCCGTTCGAGGTGATCTTGCCGCGCGACCTTCTGAAGGCCGAGAACGTGCTTGAAGTGGACGCCGCCCTGCCGGACGCGCACCGCAGCGACCTGCCCGACTTTGCAGAATATCCGCATGGCAAGCAAAGCTGGTATGGCCCGCAGGGCGGTATCTGGCAGTCGGTCTACCTGGAGGCACGTCAGCAAATTCACATCCGCACGTTGCGGCTGGACCCAAGCTGGCCCGATGGCAGATTGACGATTACGGCCCAATTGTCCGCCGAGTTCCGTGGCAGCCTTCGGCTGGAGATCACCGGACCGGACGGTGGCAGCGTCCATTCCGCGACGATCTCGCTCGAGAGTGACCGCCTTCATCACACGATCTTGCTGCGGGACATCGCCCCTTGGTCGCCCGACACGCCTGCACTGTACAGCGTCCGGCTGATCCTCAGCCTTGCGGGCGGGGACATCGACGCAGTCACCGAAACCTTCGGCTTTCGCAAGATCGAGACGCGCGATGGTGCGCTTTGGCTGAACGGCCAGCCTCTGTATCTGCGCGGCGCGCTGGATCAGGATTACTACCCCGACGGCTTTTATACCGTGCCCTCGGTGGCGCTGCTGGAGGACCAGTTGCGCAAGGCAAAGGCGATGGGCCTGAATTGCCTGCGCTGCCATATAAAGGTGCCCGACCCGCGCTATTACGAGGTGGCGGACCGGCTGGGCATGCTGATCTGGACCGAAATTCCCAATGTCGAGACCTTCTCGGAGGCGTCATCGGCCCGGCTGAGGCAGACGATGGAAGGCATTCTTGCGCGCGACCGCAATCACCCCTCGATCATCG
>JANOCQ010000051.1:0-7721 GCA_031412255.1 Paracoccaceae bacterium
ACGTCGAAGGTCTTCATCTTCCGTTCGGTATCGGCCCGGATCGCGTCATTGTCCATGAAAAGCGCGTTCTTTTGGTATTCCGATTCGTTGAAATAGCCGAATGCGACGTTTTCCCAAGCCGTAAAGTCCAGGATCAGACCATAAAGATGCCGATCCTCGGGCACATGGGCGATCCCCGCGCGGCGGCGGCTTTGCCCGTCCGAGCCTGCGCCGGACAGGGGCAGCGCCGCGCCCTTCAGCGTGGCCGAGCCCGTTGCCGACTGCATCCCGCCAAGCGCGGCCAGAAGCTCGGACTGGCCGTTGCCGGCGACCCCCGCAATTCCAAGGATCTCACCCGCCCGGATGTCGAAGCTGATGCCCTTCAGCCGTTCCACCTTGTGCTCGTCGCGCACCCGCAGGTCCTTGACCGACAGCACGACCTCACCCGGGGCGGCGGGTTTTTTCTCCACCTCCAGCAGCACCTTGCGGCCGACCATCAGTTCTGCCAACTGCTCGGGGCTGGTCTCGGCGGTCTTCACCGTGGCAACCATCGTCCCGCGGCGCATGACTGAAACGTTATCGGTCGCCTCCATGATCTCGCGCAGCTTGTGGGTGATCAGGATCACCGTCTTGCCCTGGTCCTTCAGGCCCCGGAGGATGCGGAACAGGTGGTCGGCCTCATCCGGGGTCAACACGCCCGTCGGCTCGTCCAGGATCAGGATTTCCGCCTGACGATAGAGCGCCTTCAGGATCTCCACCCGCTGCTGGTGACCGACGGACAGGTCCTCGATCAGCGCGTCCGGGTCCACGTCCAGTTCATAGTCGCGGGCCAGCCGCTCCAGTTCCTTCCGGGCCTTGCCCAAGGAGGCGTTCAACATCGGGCCGTCCTCGACCCCAAGGATGATGTTTTCCAGAACGCTGAAATTCTGCACCAGCTTGAAGTGCTGGAAGACCATCCCGATGCCGGCCCGGATCGCGCTTTGGCTGTCGGGAATCGGGGTAAGCGCGCCGTTGACGAAGATCTGGCCGGCGTCGGCCTTGTAGAAGCCATACAGGATCGACATCAGCGTGGACTTGCCCGCGCCGTTTTCGCCGATGATCCCGTGGATCGTGCCCTTTGGCACCGCGATGTTGATGTCCTTGTTTGCCTGGACCGGACCGAAGGCCTTGGAAATGCCGTTCAGTTCGATGGCGAAAGTGCCGTCGGCCATGTGCCACCCCCCTTGTCACCCTGTTGATCAGGGTGACCGCCGCCCGTCCCGCGGCCTTTGATCTTTGCAAATGTGCCGCGCCAAAGGCTTGGCGCGGCACGTTTCACATCTGTGTCAGCCGATCAGAACGTGGCGGCCGGGCAGGTGTTGTCCGACATGTAGTCGTGAACGACCAGTTCTCCCGACTTGATCTTTTCGGCCGCCGCATCGACCGCAGCCTGCATCTCGGGTGTGACGAGCGAGGCGTTGTTCTCGTCCATCGCGTAGCCGACGCCGTCGTTCGCCAGACCCATGACGTTGATGCCCGGCGTCAGCGCCTCGCCTTCCTTGAAGGCCTCATAGACGGCATTGTCCACCCGCTTCATCATCGAAGTCAGGATCTTGCCCGGATGCATGTAGTTCTGGTTGCTGTCGACGCCGATCGAAAGGATGCCCTCGTCCGCAGCTGCCTGAAGGACACCGACGCCGGTGCCGCCCGCCGCTGCGTAGATCACGTCCGCTCCCTGCGCCTTCTGGCCCTTGGCCAGTTCTGCACCTTTCACGGGGTCGTTCCAGGCGGCCGGAGTGGTGCCGGTCATGTTCAGCACGACCTTTGCGTCGGGCTTCGCCGCCATCACGCCCTGGGCATAGCCGCAGCCGAATTTGCGGATCAGCGGGATGTCCATGCCGCCAATGAAGCCGACGGTGCCGGTCTTGGTGGCAAGCCCGGCCATCATGCCGACAAGGTAGGACCCTTCATGCTCGTTGAAGACGACCGATTTGACGTTCGGCTGGTCCACGACCATGTCGATGATCGCGAACTTGGTGTCCGGGAAATCCGGGGCGACCTTGTTCAGGACATCACCGAAGGCAAAGCCGGTCATCACGACGGGGTTGGCACCGGCTTCGGCCAGACGGCGCAGTGCCTGCTCGCGCTGGGCCTCGTCCTGCATTTCCAGTTCCTTGAACGTGCCGCCGGTTTCGGTTGCCCATTTTGTGGCACCGTTGAAGGCGGCCTCGTTGAAGGATTTGTCGAACTTGCCGCCCAAGTCGAAGATGATCGCCGGCTCGGCCGCTGCGACGCCTGCAAGAAGGGCGAATGCACAAGTGGCCCCGGCGAGGGATTTCATAAGGCTCATGGATAGTCTCCCTGTTGATTCATGTGTCAGTCGCCCAGTCCGCCGGTCTTTCCGGTCGCGAGCGGTTCCTGCGCCTGATTAGCGACGAAGGCCGCATGGGGGTCAAGCCGGATTCTTTTTGCCGGTGCGGCACCTTGACCCTTTGGTCAAAAATCTTCATTCGGACGGGACGGCTGCCAATTCACGCGCCAGAACCAGTGCGTCGATGCGGTGTCCCTCGGGCGTGAGGTAATAACCGCGTCTCCGACCGACGGCGGTGAATCCGGCCGATTCGTATAGCGCGATGGCGGCGGTATTGTCGGCCGCCACCTCCAGGAAAGCCCGCTCCGCCGCCCGCAGATGCGCCTGGTAGACAAAACGCGAGACCAGCTTGCGACCCAGGCCGCGGCGACGGGCCTCGGGCGCGACGGCAATGGTCAGAAGTTCCGCCTCACCTGCAACAGCCCGGCCCAGAAGCAGACCCGCGTCGGCTTCGACCAGCAGAAAGACCAGCGGATCGGCCAAGAACCCCGCGAAGTCGGCGGGGCTGTAGGGCGCTGGCGTCCGGATCGAGCGGGCGTGCAGCGCGGCAAGGGCCTCGGGCGTCACGGCAGGATCACCGGCGGCGGGTCGGAAGGGGGCGCGGCATCGGCGCCCCGCAGGTAGAACGGGGCAGGTCGCGGCTGTGGCGATGCGGCCCGCGCGGCCCCGATCCTGGCGATGGCTTCGGCAAGGGACATGACGGGCGGCATGCCAGCCGGACCTGCGGCCGACCCGGTGGCGGGGCAGGCGGGCACCACCCGGTCAGCCAGATGCGCAGCTTCGGCACCACCTTGGGTGAAGAGCTGCACATAGACCTGATTGCGCCGGGCGTCCTCGATCACCATCACCGGTCTTGGCAGGCCAAAGGCCAGCGCCTCCAGACGGGTCACGCCCACCGCCGGGATACCCAGACCAAGCGCCAGACCCCGCGCCGCCGCCACGGAAATCCTGACGCCGGTGAAGTTCCCCGGCCCGGTGCCGACCGCCAGCGCCTTAATGTCGGACCAGCCAAGACCACCCTCGGCCAGCACCTCCTCCAGCAAGGGGATCAGACGTTCGGCCTGGCCCTTCTCCATCGGCTCCAGCCGCTGGATCACATGGCCGGTGTTCCCGCCAGCGGGCAAAAGCAAAGCGGCCGCGCAATGCGCGGCCGAGGTATCGAAGGCGAGGGTCGGCAAAAGCACGTCCGGCTCAGGCGGCGACGGGTCGCACTTCCAGCACTTCCGGGATGTAGTGCCGCAACAGGTTCTCGATCCCCATCTTCAGCGTCAGGGTCGAGGACGGGCAACCGGCGCAAGCGCCCTGCATGTGCAGATAGACCACGCCCCGGTCAAAGCCGTGGAAGGTGATGTCGCCACCATCCTGCGCCACGGCCGGACGAACCCGCGTATCCAACAGTTCCTTGATCTGGCGGACGATGTCGCCATCCTCGCCGGTATGTTCGGCATGGCCGCCGCCGTTCGAGCCTTCACCTTCGATCACCGGCGCACCGGACTGGTAATGCTCCATGATCGCGCCCAGGATCTGCGGCTTGATATGGGCCCAGTCGACATCCTCGGCCTTGGTGACCGTGACGAAATCGGTGCCGAAGAACACGCCCGTGACACCGCCCGCTGCAAAGATGCGACTGGCCAGCGGCGACTTTGCCGCTGCCTCGGCCGACGGAAAATCAGCGGTGCCAAGCTCCAGCACGGTCTGGCCGGGCAGGAACTTCAGCGTCGCGGGGTTCGGCGTGGATTCGGTCTGGATGAACATCTGAAGTCTCCGACTATTCCACTCGGATATGCGCCTTCACCGTCGAAACGTCAAGTCTGGAACAATTCTAAGTTGGACGCAGGGCTGGGCACAGGGCAAGCGGGCGGTCGCACCCATCTGCCCTCAGGCAAGGTCGGACCCCCAGTAGGCATACATCTGCTCCAGCGCGGAAAGCGGGCGCAGGCGAGGCATCGGCGTGGTCACCTGCTCGGTCGAGAAGTAGGCAACGACTGCTGCGGCAGGCCGCGAGTTGCGGTTCGGAAACGGATGGACGGTCATGATCTTCGGGCCTTTCGGTATGCGCCTCCCTGCGTAGCAAGATAGGCCCATCCCGTGGCGACCAAAGGCACATCACTGCATGGCGGGAATGCCGGAACGGCACAGCTACCAGATCAAGATGACCGCGGAATAGATCACCAACGCTCCGATGGTGCAGGCTACCGCAAGCGAGCCAAGGTCCTTGGCGTCCTTGGCAAACTGCGACCAGCCGGGCGACAGGTGATCCACCATGACCTCCAGCGCCGTGTTCAGCGCCTCGACAGCGATCAGGGCCAGGCCGATGGCCAGCAGCCCAAGAATCTCGGGCAGCGACGCACCAAGGCCCAGAAACAGCACCAGAAGGCCCGCGACCAGCGCAACCTCCTGCCGAAAGGCGCTTTCCCGGGCCAGCCGTTGCAACCCGCCCAGCGAATACCCGGCTGCCGCAATGAAATGCGCCAAACCCGACTTGCGCGGAGGCTTTTCCTGCACGGTCATCCGTCAGCCCGTCGTGACCTGACGGCAGGCCCCGGCAAGGTCCAGCGCGTCGTCCTTCGCCGTTGTTGCCACATCCAGCATCCCAAGCACCGTCGAAAACATGTTGTCATGACTGACGGGACTGCCCGCCGCAGCTTTCAGGCAATCTGCATCGACGGACAGAGTGTCACGGAACCGCTCGGACATCCAGATGACCATCGGCACATGGGTCTGATACTCCGGAGCCATGAAATAGGGCGTGCCGTGCAGGTAAAGCCCGCCTTCGCCAAGGCTCTCGCCGTGGTCCGACACATAGTACATCGCCGGGGTTATCCGGTCCGAGGCATCCAGAACGTCGATCACCTGCGCCAGGAACCAGTCGGTGTAGGCGATGGTGTTGTCATAGGCGTTGACGATCTCTTCGGTGGAACACTCGGTCAGCTCCTCGGTCTTGCAGGCAGGAGAGAACACCTCGCGATCTTCTGGGTAGCGCAGCCAGTAGCTGGGGCCGTGGCTTCCGATCTGGTGCAGCACGATAACGGTGTTCTTGGTGATCGTGTCGGCCTTGGTCTGCAGGTCCTTCAGGAAGACCCCGTCAATGCATTCGGGAAAGCAGAAAGCGGGTCCATCCTCGGGCTTCATCGTGCGCGGGCGGACGGCCAAGCGGTCGCCGATGTTCTTGTCGCCGGTGTTGTTGTCCCACCATTCGACGGCGAAGCCCGCATGGGTCAGCACGTCGAGCAGGTTCTCGTTCGACAGGCCGCCCTCGTAGGAATACTGATCCTTTGTCAGCGGTGAGAACATGCAGGGCAGCGAAGTTGCTGTCGCAGTGCCGCAACTGGTGGCATTCGGGTAATAGACGATGTCCCGCCTGGCCAGTTCGGGGTTTGTCTCGCGCTCGTAGCCGCCCAGCGACCAGTTCTGTGCGCGACCCGTCTCGCCGGCGACGATGACCATCAGGACGGGCTTGTCGGCCTTGCCAAGATAGGGTCCGGGCTCGGCGTCTCGGCCGGTAGGCTGCACGACGATCTGGGTCGACTTGACCATCATCCTGGCATAGCGCAACGCCCCGCCCATCGGGGCCAGCGGCTGGACTGATCCCATCAGTTCCTTGTCGGCACGCAGGATCGTGGAATAGGCCTTCAGGTTGGTGAAAAGGAGCCCAACCAGCAGCGCCGCCGACAGCGCCGTGACCAGTCCATAGCCCAGAAGCGCGCGTTTGATCGATGCGCGACGGATGCGGACCCACAGGACCACGAGCGCCGGCAGGACGCCGTACAGGGTGACATGGCCCAGGAAGTGCAGGGTTATAAGGTGCTTCGATTCCGCAAAGGTGGTGGTCATTGCGTTCTGGATCATGTCGCGATCGACCACGACGCCCAGCACGTCCACATAGTAGGACGTCACCCCTGCGGTGATCAGCAGGGCCACCAGGACCGGTTTCTGCGCCCTCCGCACCGCCAGCAACGAGATCACCAGCAGCATCAGCGCCCAGACGGCGCCGGCGAAGACCAGAGCGGTCACGGTTCGGCCGTCGAAGATGCGGAACAGATGGCCCCAGAAAGTCGCGTTGCAAAGCGCCAGCAGATAGGTGGCGACCAGCGCGTTCAGGGCAAAGGCGGAAAGCGTCTGACGCTTGGCGAAGGTCGACGTGACGTGAAGGGGCATCGGTTGTCCAGGGAAGCGAGGCCTCGCACGGCCCCACCGCCCACATAGACGTTCCCAGCGGCAATGGCTGTAAGCGGGCGCTTAAACGACCCGTCTTCAGCCGTGGCGTGGACCCTCAGGTGATGCTTTCAAGCCGTTCCTTCGACATGTCGCCGGGAACGATGGTGATCGGGATGGGCAGGTTTCCCGAGTTCCGCGACAGCGCCGTGACCAGCGGCCCCGGACCCGACTTGTCCGTCCCCGCACCCAGAACCAGAATTCCGATCTCGGCGTCCTCGTTGACCTGGGCCAGAATTTCAACCACCGGATCGCCCTCGCGGATGACAAGTTCGGGGTTCACCCCCTGCTTGTCGCGCATCCATTTGGCGAAGACCTCGAAATGCGCCTCGATCCGTTCGCGCGCTTCGGCCCGCATCAGGTCGGCCACGCCGACCCAGGTCTGAAACTCGTCCGGCGGGACGATGGAGAGGATCGTCACCCCGCCCCCGGTATGGGCCGCGCGCAAGGCGGCAAAGCGCATCGCGTTCAGGCATTCGCGGCTGTCGTCCAGCACGACCAGGAATTTCCGCATGTCTCTCCCCTTTGGCGGCGCAATATCGCCCGGGGCGCGGGGGAAAGGCAAGCCTTACACAAGCGCGGCAACCTTCGGGCTGTTCCGGTGCATCAATCCGCTGCGGACGGCAAACAGCACCATCATCGCCACCCATAGCCCGTGGTTGCCGAAGGGCCACAGCACGCCCAGTGCCACGACATAGACGGCGGCAGCGATCAGCATCAGGCGGCGCATCTCACGGGTCAGCAGGGCGCCGATGTAGATGCCGTCATAGGCCCAGGCCAGGGCGCCGAAGAGGGGGGCCGAAACGATCCAGGGCAGGTAATGACGCGCCTCGGCCCGGACGTCGGGCGCGGTCGCCATCAGGTCAATCAGCCAGGGCCCGGCCAGCCAGAACCCAAGGCCAAGGACAACCCCGCTCCAGAAGGTCCAGATCAGCGCCAGCCGGACCGCCTGCCGCACCTCCTGCACCGCCCGCGCACCGATGGCCTGGCCGACCAGCGTCTCGGCTGCGAAGGCAAAGCCGTCCAGCGCGTAGGAGAGGATCCCTAGGAACTGCAGCAGGACCTGGTTCGCCGCCAGTGTCACGTCGCCGTGGCGCGCGCCAAGGAAGACGAAGGCGGTGAAGCACAGCTGCAGCGCGACGGACCGGATCATGATGTCCCGGTTCACCGCGAACAT
>JANOCQ010000052.1:0-1889 GCA_031412255.1 Paracoccaceae bacterium
GCGATCGTTTCGGGCGGCGAGCCCGAGATCAACGACACAACCACCTACAACAACGGCGTCAAGGTGGTGCCGTCCTACCTGCTGGAATCGCAGCCGGTCGACAAGTCGAACTGGGAAGAGATCCTGATCGGCTCGGGCTACTATACCAAGGACCAGATCCAGTAACCGGATCGGACCGAACCACCAACGGCCCGCCGCGCGAACCCTTCAGGCGGCGGGCCTGAGCTTTACCCAAGGACGGCAGGCACGCGCGGCAAATGGGCACGCTTCTCGAGATGCGGGCGATCTCAAAGACCTTTCCGGGGGTTCGTGCGCTCGACCATGTGAACCTTCAGGTGAAGGAAGGCGAAATCCACGCGCTCGTGGGCGAGAATGGCGCGGGCAAGTCCACGTTGATGAAGGTGCTCTCGGGCGTCTATCCGCATGGAAGCTACGAAGGGCAGATTCTCTACGGCGGCGACGAGGCGCGCTTCGGTGGCATTCACGACAGCGAGAAGCGCGGCATCATCATCATCCACCAGGAGCTTGCGCTGGTGCCGCTGCTGTCGATCGCCGAGAACCTGTTCCTCGGCAACGAGGTGGCGCAGGGCGGCGTCATCAACTGGCGCGAGACGTTTCAGCGGACTGAAACGCTGCTGGCCAAGGTCGGGCTGCACGATGCCCCGACCGCGCTGGTGGACACGCTCGGCGTGGGCAAGCAGCAATTGATCGAGATCGCCAAGGCACTGGCCAAGGACGTGCGCCTGCTGATCCTCGACGAGCCGACAGCGGCATTGCAGGAGAATGACAGCCAGAAGTTGCTGGACCTGCTGCTGGAATTGAAGGCGCAGGGCATCACCTCGATCCTCATCAGCCACAAGCTGAACGAGGTCAGCCGGGTGGCCGACAACATCACCGTGCTGCGCGACGGCTCGACCGTCTCGACCATCCCCCGCGCCGAGATCACCGAGGACCGGATCATCCGCGACATGGTGGGCCGCGACATGGCGCACCGCTATCCCGAACGCGTGCGCAATCCCGGCGAGGTCATCCTCGACGTTCGGAACTGGAATGTGTTCCACGCCGAGCATCAGGACAGGCAGGTCATTCGCAACGTCAACTTCACCGCCCGCAAGGGCGAGATCGTCGGCATCGCGGGATTGATGGGATCGGGGCGCACGGAACTGGCGATGAGCCTGTTCGGGCGCAGCTACGGACGCAACATCTCGGGCGAGGTGCGGATCGGCGGCAAGGTGGTCGATACCTCGACCGTCGTGAAGGCGGTGGATGCGGGGCTTGCCTATGTGACCGAGGATCGCAAGGCGCTCGGCCTTGTCCTCGAAGAACCGATCCAGTGGAACATTTCGCTCGCCAACCTTGCCGGGATCGCCGTCAACGGTGTCATCAACCGGATGCGTGAACAGGAGGTGGCCGAGGGCTACCGCAAGGCCATGAATATCCGCACGCCCTCGGTCTTTCAGAAGGTCGTGAACCTGTCCGGTGGCAACCAGCAGAAGGTCGTGCTGTCGAAATGGCTGTTCACCGAGCCGCAGGTGCTGATCCTCGACGAGCCGACGCGCGGCATCGACGTGGGGGCGAAGTTCGAGATCTACGGGTTGATGAACCGGCTCGCCGACGAGGGGCGGGCCGTGGTGATGATCTCGTCCGAGATGCCCGAACTGCTGGGCATGTGCGACCGGATCTATGTGATGAACGAAGGCCGTCTGGTGGGGGAGTTGTCCCGCGCAGCGGCCAGTCAAGAGCGGATCATGGCCTTGATCCTGCAAAGCGAAGGAAAAGCGGCATGACCACAAAACCCGGACTTGGCGCGCATCTGGGCGGCCACCTGCGCGAAAACGGCATGTTGATGGCACTGGTCGCCATCGTGCTGTTTTTCGTCACGGTGGTGC
>JANOCQ010000053.1:0-5597 GCA_031412255.1 Paracoccaceae bacterium
TCAGCGACCGTATCTGGGAGGCGATGGCCGCGAAAGGTGAGCGTTGGTTCACGTCCGGCTTCACCTATTCCGGCCATCCGGTGTCCTGTGCCGCGGCGCTGAAGTCGATCGAGATCATCGAGCGCGAAGGGCTGCTGGACCGCGCCGCTACCGTGGGCGATTATTTCATCGACCGGCTGAAGGACCTGGAGGCACTGCCTCTGGTCGGCCAGGTCCGGGGGCGGCGGTTGATGGTCTGCGTGGAGAATGTCGCGTCGAAATCAACCAAGGACCCACTTCCCGACGGGGTGAACGAAAGCAAGCGCATCTCGGACACCGCCGAAGCGATGGGGCTTCTGGTGCGGCCGATGGGACATCTGAACGTGATGTCTCCGCCGCTGACCATCACCGAAAGCGAAGTGGATTTCGTGGCCGAGACGCTGGAGAAGGCGATCCGCAAGGTCACGGATGAGTTGGTGCGCGAGGGGCACAAGATCGGGTGAGGCGATCGGAGTTTTCAAAAACTCCGGACCGGAGCCTTTGAAGGCTCCGCCGCGATTTCTTCGAAGAAATCGCGCGCTTGACAGGAACGCGCGGGGCGGGTTCTCTGCCCGGACCGGATCCGCGCGTCTCCGCTGAACGACTGCGCCGACAGACCCGAGACCAATCATGGCACTTGAAGATGCGAAGACGCAGGTCGACACTGCGTTCACCCGGAGTTCGCACCGGGGGTATTCCTTTGAAAACGCCTTCGGCGGAGCGACCAGCTTTCTGCGCCGGACTTATACCCGGGACCTGACGGGGGTCGACCTTGCCGTCACCGGCGTGCCCTTCGACCAGGCGGTCAGCCACCGCGCCGGGACCCGCTTCGGGCCGCGCGCGATCCGCGAGGCGTCGGCGCTGATGCCCTATGACCCGCCGCCCGGCTGGGGCACGAACCCGCTGGAGGACCTGTCGGTCGTCGACTACGGTGACGTGGCATTCGACTATGCCAATGTGCCCGAGTTTCCCGAAACGCTGACAAACCACATCCGCACCATCCTGAAGGCGGGGGCAGGGACGGTGACGCTGGGCGGCGACCATTACATAACCTGGCCGATCCTGAAGGCCTATGCGGAAAAGTTCGGACCCCTGGGCGTCATCCACTTCGATGCTCACTCCGACCTCTGGCCCGACGACAACCCGGCGCGGATCGATCATGGGACGATGCTTTACAAGGCGGTGAAGGCGGGCGCCGTGGACCCCAAACGCAGCGTCCAGATCGGCATCCGCACGACGACCGAAGACTACCTGGGCGTCAACGTCATCACCGCCCGCGAGGCGCATGAATGGGGTGTGGCAAAGGTGGTCGAGACGGTGAAGGGTATCGTGGGGGACAAGCCAACCTACCTGACCTTCGACATCGACGCTTTGGATCCGGCCTTTGCGCCGGGGACGGGCACGCCGGTCTGGGGCGGACTCGCGTCCTGGCAGGTGGCGGCGATGCTGCGTGACCTGGCAGGGATCAACCTTGTCGGCGGCGACGTGGTGGAAGTCTCGCCGCCCTATGATACGACGGGGGCGACGGCGATTGCCGGGGCGCATGTGGCCTACGAGTTGATCTGTCTTTACCATTGGGCGCGGACACAAAGGTGACGAAGTGCGGATGACGGGCTGGATCATCGGGCTGGTCCTTTTGGCCGTCTTGGGCGGCATGGCCTGGATCCGCCTGGCACCATCGGACCCGGCGCGGTGGCATGTGGACATGACCGCGCCGGGGTTCCTGCCACCCGGCAATGCCCATGTCTTCTGCCTGAGACCGCCGGACGCCAGCGGCAAGCTTGGGACCGATTCGAAAGCTGTCCTGGCGCGGCTGGACACGATCGCGTCGGCGACGCCCCGCACCGCAAGGTTGGCAGGCTCGGCCGCAGAGGGGCGCATCACCTGGGTCACACGGTCGGCGCTGATGGGTTATCCCGATTACACCACGGCGCAGGTGATGCCCGGGCCGGGGCTTTGCGTCATGGGGCGACAGCGTTTCGGGTCCGAGGACCTGGGGGTGAATGCAGCGCGCATCGGCGGGTGGATGCAGGACGTCCTGGGTCTGGACGAGACACCCGGAATGACCGGCTTCTAAGCCCGGTCCGGGCGGGTTTCAAGCGGAGCGGCGTGCGCCGCATTTCCTTTGCCTCGCGGCTTTGCGTGAAGAACGCAAAGCCGCTCAAGCTGCCTCGGGCGCGGATACCTGGGCAAGGTCAAAGTTGGGCGATGTGAAGCGCCGGAGGGTGTGGTCTGCCCCTTGACCCTTGGCGGGTTCCGGGCCACACCCCGCGCATGGTTCCGTTGGACAAACTTGCGCAGATCACCGAGCGGTTCGAGTTTCTCGAAGCGCAGCTGAACGCGGGTGCCGCGCCGGCCGAGATTGCCCGCATTTCCAAGGAATACACCGACCTGAAACCGGTGGTGGACGAGATTCGCGCCTATCGCCGGTCGCTGGACGACCTGGCCGAGGCCGAGGTGATGCTGGCCGACCCCGAGATGAAGGCGCTGGCCGAGGAAGAGATGCCCCGGCTGAAGGCGCGCATCCCCGAGATGGAGCAGGCGCTGCGGCTGGCCTTGCTGCCGAAGGACGCGGCGGATGCGCGCCCGGCGATCATCGAGATCCGGCCAGGCACCGGGGGCGACGAAGCGGCGCTTTTCGCCGGGGACCTGGCACGGATGTATCAGCGCTATGCCGAGCGGATGGGCTGGCGGTTCGAGATCATCAGCGAGCAGGCGGGAGAACTGGGCGGGCTGAAGGAATTCTCGGCCCTGGTCGAGGGCGAGGGCGTCTATGCCCGGATGAAGTACGAATCCGGTGTCCACCGGGTGCAGCGGGTGCCGGAAACCGAGGCACAGGGGCGCATCCATACCTCGGCGGCGACGGTTGCGGTGCTGCCCGAGGCCGATGAGGTCGAGATCGACATCCCGGCCAGCGACATCCGGATCGACACGATGCGGTCTTCCGGGGCGGGCGGGCAGCACGTGAACACGACGGACTCGGCGGTGCGGATCACCCATATCCCCTCGGGCATCGTGGTGACGTCGTCGGAGAAGTCCCAGCACCGCAACAAGGAAATCGCGATGCAGGTGCTGCGGTCGCGGCTTTACGAGGCAGAACGGGAACGGCTGCATTCGGCGCGGGCGGCGGATCGGAAAAGCCAGGTCGGGTCGGGCGACCGCAGCGAACGCATCCGCACCTACAACTTTCCACAAGGCCGCATGACGGACCACCGGATCAACCTGACGCTTTACGCGCTGCCGCAGATCATGGCGGGCGACCTGACCGAGGTGATCGACGCGCTGGTGTCGCATGATCAGGCCGAACGGTTGGCGGAGATCGACGGATGAAGGCTCAGGACGCCCTGCGCCGCGCCGTCCCGCTTCTGCGCGAGGCGGGGATCGAGGATGGCGCTCGCGATGCGCGGGTGCTTCTGGCGCATGCTTTGGGGATCGGCCATGACCGGCTGACGCTGAAGCTGCAAGATGACATGACCGAGCCGCAAGAGGCACTCTACGATGCCGCGCTGCGGGCCCGGCTGGCGCGGCAGCCGGTGGCACAGATCACCGGTCGGCGCCTGTTCTGGGGTCAGTCCTTCCGGGTGACGCGGGACACGCTGGACCCGCGTCCCGAGACGGAAACCCTGGTGGCCGAGGCGCTGAAGCAGCCGTTCCTGAAGCTGCTGGACCTCGGCACGGGAACGGGGTGCATCCTGTTGTCCTGCCTGAAGGAGATGCCGATGGCGCGGGGACTTGGGACCGACATCTCGGACCCCGCGCTGCAGGTGGCCATGGGCAACACCCGCGACCTCGGGCTTGAGGCTCGGGCCCGGTTTCGCAAGTCGGACTGGTTCGCCAGCGTGACCGGAAGCTTCGATCTGATCGTGTCGAACCCGCCCTATATCGCTGCCGACGAAATGCCGTCGCTGGCCCCCGAAGTCCGCGACTGGGAGCCGGATCTTGCTCTCACGCCGGGCGGCGACGGGTTGGACGCCTACCGCGCCATCGCCCTGGGGGCCGGTGCGCGACTGATGCCGGGCGGGCGGCTTCTGGTCGAGATCGGCCCGACCCAAGGCGCTGCGGTGGTGGCGATGTTTCAGGCCGAAGGCCTTCAGGACATTCGCGTCCTGCCCGACATGGACGGGCGCGACCGCGTGGTCTCGGCCGTCAAACCCGGTGGAGATCGTTGCGGCGCGGCCTGATCCCTGCCAATTCACGGGCAATCGCGCAATTATCCCTTGTCAGGTGGCAAAGCCTGTGTTTATTGGCCCATGTCAGCCGCGGGTTCCCACCTGTCGATGACGCACTGCCCAGGCCCTGCTGACCCAAATCTGCTGCCCATGAGGGGCGGCGGTCGCAGGCCAAAGCCATCATAAGGACCAGATGCGCTCCTCCAAGAAACGCTCGCGTTCCAGCCAGAACCGCCCGCGCACCCTCGGCAACATCATCAACCGCGTCTTCGACTCGTCGGGTCCCGAGGGCAAGGTGCGTGGCACGCCGCAGCAGATCATCGAGAAATACCAGATGCTCGCCCGCGATGCCCAGTTGTCGAACGACCGTGTGGCGGCCGAGAATTTCCTGCAGCATGCCGAGCATTACACCCGGATGCTGGCCGAAGCGATGAAGGAAATGGCGGCCGAGCAGGAAGCCCGGCAGCAGCAGTACAACCAGAGTGGTGGCCAGAACGGTGGTCAGAACGGTGGCCAGAACGGTGCCCAAAATGGCGGGCAGGGCGGCCAGGGTGGTTATCAGCAGGGCGGGCAGGGTGGCCAAGGCGGGCAGGGTGGCTATCAGCAGGGCAACGGCAATGGCGGCCAGCAGCATCAGCCCCGCGGTGACCGGCCCGAGGGGCAGGACCGGCGCGATCGCCAGGACCGGGGTGAGCGTCAGGATCGGGGCGAGCGTCAGGGCGAGCGGCAGGGCGAGCGGCAGGATCGGGGCGAGCGTCGCCAGGACTTCAACCGCGAGTTTCGCGAAGAGCGCAGCTTTCCGACCGAGGAGCCGGTGCTTGCAACAGATGTGATCGACCTGGACGGCGGCGACGACACCGGGTTGATCGAGACCCCGGAATCGACTGCGCGCGCGCGTCCGGAACCGGTGGCGACCCCGGAACCGGCAGCGGCGGAGCTGTCGGCGAAAGAAGAACGGCCCCGCCGCGCGCGGGGGCCCCGCAAGCCCAAAAGCGACAAGCCCGATGGCGAGCCGCCGAAGGAAGCAGCAGAATAGGACAGGCCGCCTTCGGGCGGCCTTTTCTTTGGCCTAGACAAAGAAGGTCTCCGGATTTGCATCCGAAGACCTGCCGAGGCCGAGGGTTGATAGTAGGGGACAGTGATTTGGCCCGCGGACCCGGATCCGGCCGGAAGGATGAGTGACCATCCCTCCCGCCCGATTGAGAGATCACATGGCCGGCAGCAGAACCGCGTCGATCACGTGGATCACGCCATTCGACTGCTTGACGTCGGCGATGGTGACGTTTGCCACATTGCCCTGACCGTCCTTGATCATCACGACGCCATCCTTGTACATCGCGGTGAACTCGCAGCCGCCCACGGTCTTGACCGTGTGCTCACCCTTGTCGTCATCGACCATCTTCATGATCG
>JANOCQ010000054.1:0-13767 GCA_031412255.1 Paracoccaceae bacterium
GTTGCCAAGGCTGGCCGCAATCCCGCCCTGCGCCGCCACCGTGTGGCTGCGGGTCGGGAACACCTTCGTCACGCATGCCGTCCGCAGCCCCTGCTCGGCCATCCCCAAGGTCGCGCGCAGACCGGCACCCCCGGCCCCCACAACGACCACGTCATACTCATGCGTCTCATACGGATAGGCAGTCATCATCAGGTCCTTACAGAGCCATGCGAGCCAGGGCGAACAGCCCTGTCGCGGCAATCACCCAGGAAAGCGCGATCACGAAGATGATCAGCAGCTTGCGGTTCGTTCCGCGGGCATAATCCTCGATCATCGTCGTCGCGCCCATCGCGAAGTGGCGCATCCCCACGACCAGCACCAGCGCTGTCAGGATCGCCGGCAGCGGTCGCGCGAACGTCTCCAGCACCGCCTCGCGGGTCCCGCCCAGGGCACTCCCGAAGATGTAAATCCAAAGCGGCACCAGGAAAGCCAGCCCGACCGACGATACCGTCATCGCCCAGTGGTGATCCGCACCATGATGGGCGGCTCCACGACCTTCGGCACGCTTGCGGGGGGTCAGATAGCGCATGGCATCCTCACTGAACCAGAAGAATTGTGATCACAGTCAGCACGACCGACCCGATGATGCAGACCCAGCCCAGCTTTTCCGCCGTCGGAATATCCAGCCCCCTGCCCGCATCGAAGTAAAGATGCCGCAGCCCTGCCAGGTAGTGATACCACACCGCCCACAGCGAGCCGGTGAAAACCAGATCGCCAAACCAGCTTGTCGCAACCCTGTCGGCGAACGCGAAATAGGCGTCCGATGTCGCAGCAGCCAAAAGCCACCAGACGCCAAGGATTACCCCCACCATCATCGCACTGCCCGTGATCCGCGTCAGGATCGAACTGACCGAGGTCATCTGGATCCGGTAGACCTGCAAGTGCGGAGAAAGCGGGCGTGCCCCGGAACCTGCTGCGGGCATGGCCCGCTTTGCATCTGCCATGATCGGTCCTCACGTGGCGGCGCGGGTCCATCGACCGGCGCCAGGCTGTCGTTCACTATCTGAATAGCGCGGTTTTCGGCGGTGTCACGCAGTGAATGCCGCAATTGCAGCATGTTGTCGCTATCACCGGAGCATTTCCATACTTTGTGATCACAGTTTTTCGCGACGTGATCACATAAGTCTTTCACCCGAGATAGCGTCCACCATTCTGTTGGGAAACGGAGTACCGGTTGGACCAACTGCGTGTCCGCCATCCAAATCCCTAGACTCCGTCCAACCGGGCGGCCGTTCGGGGTGGAGTGACCAGGTCTCTCCCCCAACAAGATGCGGCTGCGATTTGATCCCAACGCAGACGGGCACCGACAGGCCTGTGTCGGCCCGCCCCGACGGGCCGCACAGCGCGACAAGGCTTAGCGCAGGTTCTCCATCACCTTCTCCAGATCCGTATTCAGCGTGAACGAGATCACCCGGTGTCCATCGCCTTGCGGCACCGCAAGCCAATAGCCGAAAAGCGGCCCGACCTTGCCGTTGAACATCACCACGTTCTGCACCATCCCGCCCAGATCACTGCGCTGGGCAATCGTTTCGCAACCCTCGAAACCAGCGCCATAGATCTCCGAGATCCCACCCAGGCTGTCCCCAAGATCAAGGCCAATCTCCTCCTTGATCGCGGCAACGAAGCCCGCGACGTCCAGATCCAGCATCATCTGGTTCATCGCCTCGACCTTGGCGACAACCACGCCGCCCTCAAGCGAGCACCCTTCCGCAACGGCAAAGCTGGGCACAAGTGATACGATACCCGCAGCAATAATGGCTCTCATGGCTTTTCTCCTGATCTGAAACCTGTCGCTTCATGCTGGCACACTACGCTTAATCCCACCGCGGTCAAATCGGCACCAGAGCCCAGCAATCCAGCTCCAGAAGCACTTCCGGCAGGTACTTCCCATCTGCCCCGCGCAGCTCACCCGGCTTCCCCTTCGTCGCCACCAGCCGCAACCGCAAAGCCCCGACGCCGGGCGCAGAGGTCTCCGCCCGGTCCAGCACCTCCGACCAGGCCCGCACCGTATCCCCGGCAAAACAGGGGTTTGCATGGGTGCCCGCGTTCAAAGCCACGATCATCTGCGCATTGGCCAGCCCGTTGAACGACAGCGCCCGCGCCAGACTGATCACATGCCCGCCATAGATCAGCCGCCGCCCGTCCTCGCGCTGGCCGACGTCGAAATGCACCTTCGAGGTGTTCTGCCACAGTCGGGTCGCCAGCATGTGCTCGGCCTCTTCGATGGTCACGCCGTCGACATGGTCGATCACCTCGCCCACCGCATAGTCCCTCCAGCGATGCGGCTCACCCGCCAATCCGAAATCATAGCGGCGGAAATCCAGTCCTTCCGGCACCACCAGCACAACCGGATCAACCACCGAAGCCAGCTCCGGCACGTGAACCGGCACCACCACCTCGCGCCGCCGCTTCCGCACCATCACCCAGCGCACATACTCCAGCACCACATTCCCGTGCTGGTTCAACCCGCGGGTTCGCACCCAGACCACGCCGGTGGCGCCCGACGAGGTCTCCTTAAGCCCGATCACTTCGGACTCCGACCGCAGCGTATCCCCCGGCCAGACCGTCTTGAGCCACCGCCCCTCGGCATAGCCGAGGTTCGCCACCGCGTTCAGGCTGATATCCGGCACGGTCTTGCCAAACACCGTGTGGAACGCCACCAGATCATCCAGCGGCGAGGCCGCCAGCCCCACCGACCGCGCGAACTCGTCCGAGGAATAGACTGCCCCCCGCGCCGGATAGAGCGCGTGGTAAAGCGCCCTTTCCCCATGACCCACGGTCCGTGGCACCGCATGACGGATCACCTCGCCCAGCCGGTAATCCTCGAAGAACCGCCCCGGATTGGTCTTCATAGCTCGCCCAGCTTCACATCCGGATGGTATTCGCCCACCACTTCCTTCACCACCGCCTGCCCGCAGCGCATCACGCCGTTGGCCGCATCGAAGGCATAGGTGGGGCCGCCATGCAGCTCCCACCCCTTGTTCAGTGCCGCCGTCACCTTGTGACAGAAAGCCGAGGTGTCATCCGCGCTGAGAAACCGATAAAGCTTCACACCCTCAACTCCCGCATTTCAGCTGTCCTCAAATATCCCGCGGGGGGTTTTGGGGGGCGCGAAGCCCCCCCCAACTCCGACCTCAGCCCCAGGGCGGCACGCCCAGCCAGTTGTGCACCAGCATGATGCCGACCAGCACCACGACGGCCCCGACCACGGCCCCGATCTCCTTGCCCATCGGCGCGGGCTCCGGCGCTGGCCCGCGCGGCACGGCCTTGTTGATCAGGATCACCTCCACGACCGCCCAGGCCAAAAGCCCACCAAACAGGATCACCGACGCAAGATCCCCGTTCACCAGAAGATGCGCCACCGCCCAGGTTTTCACCGCCGTCAGCTGCGGATGCCGGATGACCCGCGTGATCCTCGTCTTCATTCCGCTCGCCGCATACAGATAGACGGCGAACAGCATCAACAGGTTGTTCACATGGGTCAGGAAGGCGGGCGGATACCACAGGTCGATCTGTTCGACGCCCCGGTAGCCCAGGACCATCAGCACCACGCCCGCCAGCACACCGACCGTGACCAGCCCCTTGCCCGCGTTCCCCATCCCCGCACGCGACGCCGGGGCCAGCCGCTTCCACAGATGCGCCGCCCACCACAGTGCCAATCCCAGAACAATCAACGTCATCGCAGGCCTCCAGCCGGTTCATCGGCGCGCACCCTGCCCTTAAACCGCCAGCGCCGCAATCGCCTCGGCCTTCTGGATCAGCGCCTCGGCCGTGGCCACATGCAGGTTCTCCACGATCCGGCCGTCCACCACGGCCACGCCTTCGCCCCGCGTCCGGGCCTCGGCATAGGCCGCGATCTGGCGGCGGGCCAGTGCCACCTCCTCCGGGCCTGGTGCAAAGACGTCGTTCGCGATCTTCAGCTGTGCCGGATGGATCAGCGTCTTGCCGTCAAACCCCATGTCCCGGCCCTGCTCGCATTCCGCCCGAAGCCCCGCCTCGTCCTTGAAAGCGTTGAACACGCCATCGACAATGACCTTGCCCTCCGCCCGCGCCGCCAGAACGCAGGCCCCCAGCCCCGCCATCAGCGGCAACCGGTCCGCGCGAAACCGCGCTCCCAGTTCCTTCGCCAGGTCATTGGTCCCCATGACCATTCCCTCCAGCCGCCCATGCCCCGCAATGGAACCCGCGCTCAGACAGCCCTTCGCCGTCTCCAGCATTGCCCAGAGCGGGACCCTGACGCGTCCTGCCACCGCGTCCAGGTCGGCCGCGTAATTCACCTTCGGCACCAGCACCGCATCCACCCCCGGATGCGAGCCAAACGCCGCCAGGTCACCGTTCATCCACTCTGTCCCCAGCCCGTTCACCCGCACGATCCGCGCCCGAGGCCCGTAGTCCGCCGTCCGCAGCACCTCGGCCAACAGCTCCCGCGCCCGCACCTTCTCCTCGGGTGAAACCGCGTCCTCCAGGTCGAAGATGATTGCGTCCGCCGCCAGTTCCCGCGCCTTCTCCAAGGCCCGCTCGCGCGAGGCCGGAATGTACAGAACCGACCGATAGGGACGCACCCCGCTCTTCTCCATCGACTCACCTCCGCGCAACATTCTTGCGCTTGAAAGCATGGATCAGACACAAACGGCAAGCCCAAATCCGCCGCAGCGCAGAAAGATCATGCAATCGCAGCGCAACCCGCCCGCCCCGTTAACCGCGCGTCAGTCCAACCCCGGCAGCCTTCTCGCACCCAAAGCCAGAAAGGCCAGCCCATGAACCAGCAGATGTTTGCCCTGTCCCTCGGCCTTGCCGCCGCACTTGCCGCCGCCGATATCGCGCACGGCGCCCCGCAATGCGACAGCCGCGCAGCCGTCACCGCGCTCCTCGCCGACCGCTATGGCGAGACGCGCCGCGCCGTCGGCATCGCCGGAGAGGCCGCAGTGATGGAGCTTTTTGCCGCCGACACCACCGGCACCTGGTCGATCACCATGACCCTTCCCGACGGGACAATGTGCCTGATGGCTTCGGGTTCGAACTACGAGACCTTGACCCAAGACCTCCCGGCAAAGGGCGACCCGGCCTAGGGCTTGCACCGCTTGCAGCCCCGGAACCCCGCCCCTAGGCATTCCGTGACCGATCCCCGGAACTCCACGTTCTGCCGCAAAGGCGTCCGCGCCGGGCAGGTCATCCGGCAGTAGATCCCCGTCGTTCGCACGCAAACGCACAAGCCGTCAAATCGACCGTCCCGCGCCGCGTGGCTTTCGTAAAGCGCATCCGTATCCGCAAGCATGACATCCCCCCATCCAGCGCCACACCTGGACCCGTGCTTCAAAGGAGGGGCCGGGGTAGCTGGCAGAAAGCTTCGCACGACACCGCGAAAAGGTCATCCACGATGGCCAGCACCCGCCGGTCATAGGCATGTCGGTAGGCGTAAAGTCCAAATATGTCCGACACGACATAGGCCGCCAAAAGCGGGCCCGCCGTCACCACCGGATTGATCACCAGCGCCAGCACCGGGACCCGCAAGCATCCCCACCACCGGAACGCCGCCCTTGCTCATCCCCACCAGCGCGGCCGCGACGACCGTCGCCACATCCCGCCCTCCGCTGGCGTTACCGCTAACCCCTTCCCCGCCGCACCAAAAGCCGCAGTTATTCGCATACAATGGTATACCAAGCTCGCCCCAAGGCTGGACAGACGCCCATTTAGGGGCTACCCCATCCCCGATTCATTCCCCGGACACTCTCAAGGAGGCACCCATGGCCAGACCCAAGATCGCCCTCATCGGCGCCGGTCAGATCGGCGGCACGCTTGCGCACCTGCTCGCGCTGAAGGAACTGGGCGACGTCGTCCTGTTCGACATCGCCGAGGGCACGCCGCAAGGCAAGGCGCTCGATCTTGCACAGTCCGGCCCGGTCGAAGGCTTCGACGCATCGCTTCGCGGCACCAACTCCTACGCCGACCTTTCAGGCGCCGATGTCTGCATCGTCACGGCCGGTGTGCCAAGGAAACCGGGGATGAGCCGGGACGACCTCCTTGGCATCAACCTCAGGGTGATGAAGTCGGTCGGGGAAGGCATCAAGCAGCATTGCCCGAATGCCTTCGTGATCTGCATCACCAACCCTTTGGACGCGATGGTCTGGGCGCTTCGCGAGTTCTCGGGTCTGCCGCACAACAAGGTCATCGGCATGGCCGGTGTCCTCGATGCCGCCCGCTTCCGCCATTTCCTGAGCGTCGAGTTCAACGTCTCCATGAAGGACGTCACCGCTTTCGTCCTTGGCGGCCACGGCGACACGATGGTCCCTTCGGTGCGCTACTCCACCGTCGGCGGCATCCCCCTGCCGGACCTCGTCGCGATGGGCTGGACCACGCAGGAAAAACTTGACGCCATCGTCCAGCGCACCCGCGATGGCGGGGCCGAGATCGTGGGTCTGCTGAAGACCGGATCGGCCTTCTACGCCCCCGCCGCAAGCGCCGTCGAGATGGCCGAAGCCTACCTCAAGGACCAGAAGCGCCTTCTGCCCTGTGCCGCCCACGTCAAGGGCGCCTACGGGCTTGACGGCCTTTACGTCGGGGTTCCGGTCATCATAGGTGCCGGCGGGGTAGAGCGTGTGGTCGAGGTCAAGCTAGACGCCACCGAAAAGACTATGTTCGACAAGTCCGTAGACGCCGTTAAGGGTCTGGTCGCCGCCTGCAAAGGCATCGACCCGTCGCTCGCCTGACCGCCGTGGGCGATCCGCGCGACGGTTTCATCTTCGCTGCGACGGGCGAGAAATATGTCGGACTCGCCCGGCGCGCGGCCCAGAACCTGCGGCAGATCATGCCACAGGCGCAGATTGACCTTTTCGCCGACCAGCAGGTCGAAGACTCGACCTTCGACCGCATCCACCCGGTAACGGCCAAATTCTTCCGCCCGAAGATGGAAGCGATGGCGAAGTCCCGCTTCGAACGAACGGTTTATCTCGACTCCGACTGCATCGCCCTGTCTGATCTTTCCGAACTCTTCACCGTCCTCGACCGCTTCGACATCGCCGGGGCGCATATGCAGTACCTCAACTCGACGCTGGCACTGGACCCGACCCTCCCCGCCAGCTTCCCGCAGATCAACGCGGGCGTCCTTGCCATAAAGCGCAGCCCGGCACTGCAGACCCTGCTGCATGAATGGGGCCGCCTCGTCCGCGACACCGGCGCAACCTATGACCAGCCCATTCTGCGTCGGCTCTTGTGGGAAAGCGACCTGCGCCTGGCGGTCCTGCCAATGGAATACAACTTCAAATGCATGACCTTCATCGAGGCCCTGGACAGCCGCCACCGGGCGCCAAAGATCATGCATTTCAGCGAGCTGAACGCGACCGAGAAATGGCGGGAATCCGGTCCCCTCACGCTGGATGAATTGGTCGGGGCCCGACGCGCCGATCAAGTGCGCAGGTTGCAAAACGCGGCCCTGCTGCCGGAAAACGCTCCGGTCGCGGTGCCGCCGCTGTTCCGCCAGGTCTACGCGATGACCAACCCGCAGCATTACCTGCGCCGTTATGGCAAGGGGTTCCTGCGACGAGTGCTCAACCGCTTTTCAGATCCAAAACGACCACTGCCGACACGCGATCCCGAGGTAAAGTGACGCGCTCCCACAGGTCCGAACCGATGCGCGATCGATCGTGTTCCCGCCCGATCCCGGCCCTGCCGATGAATGCGATGACACCTGCGGGAACTTTGCACGCCGGATTCCAACGGGTCTGAGGGCGCGGTTTCTCTTCAGTCACTTGGTCAGTCAGGCCTGGACAAAGGGCCACCCTTTGACTGCCCTTGGCCTCGGATCTTGGCCTCGGACGTGCCGCCACATGGTTTTGTCCTACAGCGCTGCACTTGCCACCGCACAGGATAGCAGGCCGACTACTTCTCTAAGCCATAAGTTAACGCTTCCCTAACGCCTGAAACCAACCCATTGAAATCTCTTGCAGGGCAGACTCTGTCCACCGTGGGCGCATCTGCACCCCCTTGCCCCGCCCCAAGGAATCCGGCATCCACCCCCCCAAACCCCGATCCCCGGAGGGACCTCCATGGACTACTCGAAATCCGGCAACCCCAAGGGCACCCGCCACACCCTGCGCGGCCCCGACCACAGCCAGAAGGGCGGACCGAAGTCGGTGACCCCCCCGCGCGAGACGAAGGAACAGCTCCTTGCCCGCATGAAAGCCGCCGCCGCCGAGAAGAAGGCCGCCAAGAAGGACGACAAGGCCTGACCAGCCCCCGCTCCAGAACGCTGGCCTCCCCCTACCTCGCCCCCGGCTTTTACGACGAGGCGATCGCGAAAGGCCGCCACCGCGACATCGTCGGCGGCCGCTGGAACGAGACGGCCCGCGTCCAGATGGCCGCCCTGACGGCCGCAGGCATGACCCCCGAAGACCACCTCCTCGACATCGGCTGCGGCTCCCTCCGCCTCGGCCACAAGGCGGTCCCCTTCCTTTGCCCCGGCCACTACTGGGGCACCGACGCCTCACTTGCCCTGATGCGCCACGGTCGGCTCACCGAACTCCCCGACCCCGAGGCCCTCCCCGAAGACCACCTGATCGAGGACGCGGACTTCGCCTTCCCAGGCGTCCCCGACAGCATCACCCTCGCCATCGCTTTCGGCGTCTTCACCCATCTCCCCCTCTCCGCTCTCGAGTCCGCCCTCACAAACCTCCGCCGTTTCCCGAACCTCCGAACCAGCCTTTTCACCGTCTTCCTCTCCGACAAGACCACAGCGACCCGCCAGCCCGACGGCGTCGTCACCCACCCGGACCGACCGCCCTACCACGTCCCCGAGGGCCGGATCGCCCAGACCATTGGCAACGCAGGCTTCACCCCGTCCAGACACCCGACCCTCCTCCCCCGTGGCCAGGTCCTCTGGACCGCCACATAAGGCTTCCCCACCTTGCGCGACCCACGTCCCGCCGCCACACTCGCCTGAACCAACCGGAGGCCCCATGCGCACCCTTGCCCTCGCCCTGCTCCTCGCGACACCGCTTTCCGCCGAAACCATCTCCGAAGAAATCGCCCGCACCGGCCTGGCCCCGACCGAAGCGCGTCTCGGCGCTCTGCCCACCCCCACCAACGAGGACCTCTTCGCCCTCGCCGGACTGCGCTTTCTAGGCGGCATCGAGCAGGCCCTGCAACTTAGGTGGGAAACCGGCGTGAAGGCCGACTGGTCCGAGCTTCCGATCCTCCGCCTCCCCATCCCGGAAAACCCCGATGCCATCCCGTTCCAGGCCGCCGACTTCACCGCCCTGATCCGCAACCTCGACGCGGACATGGATGCCTCCCGCGCGGCCCTGACCCGGCTCGGCGACAAGCCCTTCGCCCTCCCGATCCGGATCGCCGATCTCTGGTTCGACATCAACGCCAACGGCACCCGCGAAGCCGGTGAGAGCCTGGCCGAAGTCACCGGCATGGCTCTTGGCGGTGGGCGCGGCAACGGCGTCGCGGTCGAGGATCCCACCATCACCTTCGACACCGCCGACGCCGCCTGGCTGGCCGCCTACACACATTTCCTGTCGGGCTTCGCCTCCACCGCCCTCGCCTACGACCCCGAACCCGCCATCCAGCGTGTCATCGACTCGTCAAAGGCCATCTACGCCCTCTGGGGCGACACACCGCCCAAGAACGCGATGGACATGATGTTCGGCCGCCAGGTCGACCGTGTGGCGATGGCCTTGCACGCGCTCTCGAACACTCCCGACAAGGCACTGGCCGAAGACGCCTACGGCCATTTCCTCAGCATGATCGAAGAGAACCGCCGCTTCTGGTCCCTCGTGGCGCTGGAAACGGACAACACCGGCGAATGGGTCCCGAATGACGCCCAGGTTTCCGGCCTGGGTCTCACCATGCCCGCCGGCACCGGCGAACGCTGGCAAGCGGTTCTGGCCGACGCCGAAAAGCTCCTGAAAGGCGAAGTCCTGATCCCGCACTGGCGCTTCGGGGCCGAGGCCGGGATCAACCTGAAGAAGGCCTTCGAGAACCCGCCCGCCATCGACCTCGTCACCTTCATCCAGGGCGAGGGCCTCCTGCCCTACGCCGAGAAGGGCCCGCAGATGTCGATGCAGTCCTGGCGCGACTTCGAGGATTTCGTCCAGGGTGATGCGATGCTTTTTGCCGTCTTCCTGAACTGACGGGACCGCGATTTCTTCGAAGAAATCGCACCGGAGCCTTCAAAGGCTCCGCACCGGAGTTTTCGAAAACTCCGGCACTCAACCAAGGCCGGAGAGCACCGTCTCCAGCGTCGCCACCAGCTTGCCCGCGATCTCGTCCAGCTCCCCGTCCGTCGCGTTGAACGGCGGGGCCAGGATCACCGTATCCCCCGCCGCCCCATCGACATGGCCCCCGGATGGATAGCAGATCAACCCCCGCCGCAAGCCTTCCGCCCGGATACGCCCGTTCACCCCCAGGCTCGCATCGAACGGCGCCTTCGTGTCGGGGTCCGCCACCAGCTCGACCCCGATGAAATACCCCCGTCCCCGCACGTCCCCGACCGCCGGCAGATGCGCCATCCGCGCCCGCAGGTCCGACCGCCAGCGTGCGCCCTTGTCCCGAATGCGCTCCAGCAGCCCCTCTTCCGCCACGATCTTCTGCACCGCCACCCCGGCCGCCAGGCAAGCCGTGTGCCCGGTATAGGTATGCCCCGTCAGCGGCCCGCCATGCCCCGCCGCCATCACATCCGCGATCTCCTGCGTGTAGATCGCAGCCCCCAGCGGCAGGTAGCCGCCCGACAGCGACTTCGCCACGGTGATGATGTCCGCCGTGATCCCGTCCTCCTCGGACGCCCGCCAGACCCCGGTCCGGCCCGATCCGCACATCACCTCGTCGCAGATAACCAGCACCCCATGCCGCCGACAGACCTCGGCCACTGCGCGCCCATACCCGTCCGGGGCGGGCAAAGCCCCGCCCGCCGCGCCCACCACCGGCTCGAAGATGAACGCCGCCACCGTCTCCGGCCCCAGCCGGACGATCTCCGCCTCCAGCTCCGCCGCCAGATGCGCGACCAGCCCCTCGCGGCTCACGCCTTCGGGCAGCCTATACCCGTTCGCCGCGCTCACCCGCCCCACCACCGGCAAAGCCCCGGCGAACGCCCGCTGCCGGTCCTCGAATCCCGACAGCGCCGTCGCCATCAGCGTGTTGCCATGCCACGACCGCTGCCGTGCGATGAACTTCACCCGCGCGGGCTCACCCCGGTCAAAGTGATACTGCAACGCGATCTTCACCGCGCTTTCCACCGCCTCCGACCCGCTGCTGGTATAGACCATGTCCGCCAGCCCCGTGGCCCGGCACAGGATCTCGCTCATCTCCTCGAGCGGGTCGGACGAGAAGAGATACCGATAGCCATAGGCCACCCGCTCCATCTGCTTCGCCACGGCCTCGTTGACCCGGGGATCGCCATGCCCGACGGAGAACACCGCCGGCCCTCCTGACCCGTCGATGTATTGCCGTCCGTCCACGTCCCACAGATAGACGCCGCGTCCGTGGCTGATCTTCGGCAGGCGGTCCTGCGTGATGTCATTGGCGCTTGGGCGTGGCATGCTGGTCTCCTTGTCAGACCGAAGGCTTCGCAAGCGCCCCGATCCTTGTCAATCTCGCCACCATCAGGGTGATTCGATCCCGATTCTGGCTTTACCGCCACCATGTGATCACGAGTTTCCAAACTGTGATCACACTTTTCGCACTGTGATCACAAGCATCATTTTCCCGGCATTTCACCTGCATTACAGGCATTTGCCGTTTGGAACATGCTTCGACCCGTGCCAGAACGCCCCAGACCACTTCCCGGCCGTCAAATCCAAGAGGCGCCCCATGAACATCCACGAATACCAGGCAAAGGCGCTGCTGCGCAGCTACGGCATCCCGGTCTCGGACGGCCGCGTCGTCCTCAAGGCCGAAGACGCAAAGACCGCCGCCGGTGAACTTGACGGACCGCTCTGGGTGGTCAAGTCCCAGATCCACGCCGGGGGCCGCGGCAAGGGCCATTTCAAGGAACCGGAAGCTGGCGAAAAGGGCGGCGTCCGTCTGGCCCGCTCGGTCGGTGAGGCCGCCGAATTCGCCCGCCAGATGCTGGGCCGCACCCTTGTCACCATCCAGACCGGCGCGGCAGGCAAGCAGGTCAATCGCATCTACATCGAGGACGGCAGCGACATCGACCGCGAGTTCTACCTAGCTCTCCTGATCGACCGTCAGACCAGCCGCATCTCGATCGTCGCGTCCACCGAAGGCGGCATGTCGATCGAGGACGTCGCCCACGACACGCCCGAAAAGATCCACACCTTCACCATCGACCCGGCCACCGGGTTGCAGGACTTCCACGGCCGCCGCGTCGCGTTTGCCCTCGGCCTGACCGGCGCGCAGGTCAAGTCCTGCGTCCAGATCATCAAGAAACTCTACCAGATGTTCGTCGAAAAAGACATGGACATGCTGGAGATCAACCCCTTCTGCGTCCTCAAGGATGGCTCCTTGCGCCTCCTCGACGCCAAGATGGCTTTCGACGGCAACGCGATCTACCGCCACCCCGACATTGCCGCCCTGCGCGACGAGACCGAGGAAGACCCGAAGGAGCTTGCCGCGTCGAAGTTCGACCTGAACTACATCGCGCTGGATGGCGAGATCGGCTGCATGGTCAACGGCGCGGGTCTGGCGATGGCCACGATGGACATCATCAAGCTTTACGGGGCCGAGCCGGCCAACTTCCTTGACGTCGGCGGTGGTGCCACGAAGGAGAAGGTCACCGAGGCCTTCAAGATCATCACCTCCGACCCGCAGGTGAAGGGCATCCTTGTCAACATCTTCGGCGGCATCATGCGCTGCGACATCATCGCCGAGGGCGTGATCGCGGCGGTCAAGGAGGTTGGCCTCAAAGTCCCGCTGGTTGTCCGGCTTGAAGGCACCAACGTCGAACTTGGCAAGGACATCATCCGCAAGTCCGGTCTGAACGTGATCGCAGCCGATGACCTGAAGGATGGGGCCGAGAAGATCGTGAAGGCCGTGAAGGGATGAACACATTGCATACCAATTGGTTGCCCTTGCTTTCCATAGCTTTGCTTTCTGTTGCCGGGTCAACTGGTCGTGCGCAAGAAAGCACTGTCAGCCCAGTGCAGCACTTCGCAAGGTCCTTCGTGGGATTTTGCGCCCAAAGTGCTGGCCAGAACGAGAAGGTTGTGGCGGCGGCAAATGCTCTTGGATTTGAGGAACTTGAAGGTGACATGAAGGCGATGGTTGCCCCTCAGGACCCGAATGCAGACTACACAGGTTGGCTTATCCGTGACAACGCGCAGATGCCTATGCTCCTAGGCATTTCGGAGGCGGAGATGAAGGGAATGCCGTACAGCAACTGTGTGGTCGCAAACCCAAATGTTCCCATGGATGAAGTGGTCGCGGAACTCCAACAGCTTATTGGGTTCGGAGACCTCATTTTGGACGAAGAGGCCCTAGGCCAACGCTACCGCGTCTGGCAAACGGACGCTATCGCGGAAAGGTCCGTAAGTTCGGTCATGGACGCACCTGCAATGGGCATTGAAGGCGGAACTATTTCTCTTTCTGCTCCAACGGTTCTGCGAAATTGACGCGTACAGGCAGCTTATAAAGAGACCCGGAGATAGCTTGACAGATGGACTTCCTGACCTTCGAGGATCGCGAACAGGACCTGCCGGCGCTGATGCTGCTGGCCGTCAGCCTGCAGCGCACCTGCCCGGGGTCGCGTCTCCATCTGCCCGCCCGCGATCT
>JANOCQ010000055.1:0-1764 GCA_031412255.1 Paracoccaceae bacterium
ATGCCGCGCCCTGATGCCGGCCGCCGTCGCCTCAAGCGCCTCGGCCCCCCGGGCATTCATCACCAGGTCGACGCCCGCCTCTGCCAATGCCTCGGCGCAGCCGCGCCCCAGCCCCTTGGACGACGCACAAACCAGCGCCCGCTTTCCCCTGATCCCGAGATCCATCTGATGCCTCCGCTGTTCGCGCGAAGCCTAGCAGCCTGCGGCGCAGCGACAAGCCCCGCGCCGCAGTGGGATCAGCTGCCGTAGAAAAACTCCTCCCGGGTGATCTTGCCGTCCTTGACATGGTAGATGCCGACCTCGGCCATCGAGAAGGGCTTGTCGTCCGGTTTGGAGGTGCCTTCGGCGGTGAAGAACACGGCAAAGCGGTTTTCGCCGTCCATAAAGGGACCTTGCACAGACCCCGTGGTGACGGTGTTGTTGTCTTCCCACCACTGATGCTTGCCGTCGATCCCGGCCAGCCCGTGGGTTTCACGTCCGTTGCCCATGTCCATCGCTTCAACGGAAATGGCATCCTCGGCATAAAGTTTCTTCAGGTTCGCGCGGGCGCGACCCTCGCGGCAGCCAGCAACCAGTTCTTCCGCAATCTCTTTCAGGGTCATCCGAAGCCTCCATGTTCTGTTAATGTTCTCATGCTGCGCCTTTAGCCCGAGTCGCACAACCCCTCGCTTTTCGTTGCGGCGGGCGGCAGCGCAGCCTATAGCAACGCCCATGTCGAACCGCGCCCCCCTTCCGCCCGAAATCGCCCGCCGCCGGACCTTTGCGATCATCTCGCACCCGGACGCCGGGAAAACCACTCTGACCGAGAAGTTCCTGTTGTTCGGGGGCGCCATCCAGATGGCGGGACAGGTGCGGGCCAAGGGTGACGCGCGGCGCACGCGGTCGGACTTCATGAAGATCGAGGCGGACCGGGGCATTTCGGTTTCAGCCTCCGCAATGTCATTCGACTTCCGGCACTACCGGTTCAATCTGGTGGACACCCCCGGCCACAGCGATTTCTCCGAGGACACCTACCGCACCCTGACCGCCGTGGATGCCGCGATCATGGTGATCGACGGGGCGAAGGGCGTGGAAAGCCAGACGCGCAAGCTGTTCGAGGTCTGCCGGTTGCGTGACCTGCCGATCCTGACATTCTGCAACAAGATGGACCGCGAATCCCGCGACGTGTTCGAGATCATCGACGAGATCCAGGAAAACCTGGCGATTGACGTGACGCCAGCCAGCTGGCCGATCGGCGTGGGGCGGGAGTTCGTGGGGGCCTATGACCTCCTCCACGACCGGCTGGAGATCATGGACCGCGCCGACCGCAACAAGGTGGCGGAATCGATCAAGATCAGCGGTATCGACGACCCGAAGCTGGCCGAGCATATCCCGGCCGAGCTGCTGGCGAAGTTCCACGAAGAGCTGGAGATGGCGCGGGAGCTGCTGCCGGCCTTCGACCGGGCGGCCTTCCTCAACGGCTCGATGACGCCGATCTGGTTCGGCTCCGCGATCAACTCCTTCGGCGTGAAAGAGCTGATGGACGGGATCGGCGAATACGGGCCCGAACCCCAGCCGCAAAAGGCGGCGGAGCGGCAGGTTGATGCTTCGGAAGCGCCGGTCACCGGCTTTGTCTTCAAGGTTCAGGCCAACATGGACCCCAAGCACCGCGACCGCGTGGCCTTTGTCCGCCTCGCCTCCGGGCATTTCGAGCGTGGCATGAAGCTGCACCATGTGCGGACGAAGAAGCCGATAACCATCGCGAGCCCCGTCCTGTTCCTCGCC
>JANOCQ010000056.1:0-1997 GCA_031412255.1 Paracoccaceae bacterium
TTGCGCCCCTCCCCCCCAAGGTGATCTAATGCCTGCAAACCAAAAGGGTGATCCATGACCGACCTCCTCTCCGGCGCCTCCACCTATGACGCCTCCTCGATCGAGGTCCTCGAAGGGCTGGAGCCCGTCCGCAAACGCCCCGGCATGTACATCGGCGGCACCGACGAACGCGCGCTCCACCACATGGTCGCCGAAATCCTCGACAACGCGATGGACGAGGCCGTCGCGGGCCACGCCAACCGCATTGAGCTTGAGCTTCACGCCGACAACTCCGTCACCGTCCGCGACAACGGCCGCGGCATCCCGGTCGACCCGCACCCCAAGTTCCCCGGCAAATCCGCGCTCGAGGTGATCCTCTGCACCCTCCACGCCGGCGGCAAGTTCAACGCCAACTCCTACTCCACCTCCGGCGGCCTCAACGGCGTCGGCTCCTCCGTCGTCAACGCCCTCTCCGACGCGATGACTGTCCAGGTCGCGCTGAATAAAGAGCTTTACGAACAATCCTTCTCCCGCGGCATCCCCCTCGGCCCGATCCAGAAACTCGGGCCCATCCAGAACCGCCGCGGCACCACCGTCACCTTCCACCCCGACCCGGAAATCTTCGGCCACCAGACCCTGAAACCCGCCCGGCTCTACAAACTCGCCCGCTCCAAGGCCTACCTCTTCTCGGGCGTCGAAATCCGCTGGAAATCCGCCATCCCCGACGGCGACACGCCCCAGGAAGCCACCTTCCACTTCCCCGGCGGCCTCGCCGACTTCCTCAACGAGTCGCTCAAGAAACTTACGACCTACGCCGAACGCCCCTTCGCCGGCCGCGTCTCGTTCGAGGAGAAATACCAGATCCCCGGCTCCGTCGAATGGGCGATCAACTGGACCCCAGCCCAGGACGGCTACCTCCATTCGTACTGCAACACCGTCCCCACCCCCGAAGGCGGCACGCATGAGGCCGGGTTCTGGGCCGCCATCCTCAAAGGCATCCGCGCCTACGGGGAACGCGTGAAAAACCGCAAGGCCGAGCAGATCACCCGCGAAGACCTCCTGACCGGCGGCTGCGCGCTCCTCTCGATCTTCATCCGCGAGCCGCAGTTCGTCGGCCAGACCAAGGACCGGCTTTCGACCGAGGAAGCCGCCAAATGGGTCGAAAACGCCGTCCGCGACCATTTCGACACCTGGCTCGCCCGCGACCCGAAGTCCGCCGGGGCGATCCTCGACTTCCTCGTCCTCCGCGCCGAAGAACGCCTGCGCCGCCGCGAAGAAAAGGAAACCCAGCGCAAGACCGCCACCAAGAAGCTCCGCCTGCCCGGCAAGCTGACCGACTGCTCCTCCAAGACCCGCGACAACACCGAGCTTTTCATCGTCGAGGGCGACTCTGCCGGAGGCTCCGCCAAGGGTGCCCGCAGCCGAGAGACTCAGGCCCTCCTCCCCCTCAAGGGCAAGATCCTGAACGTCCTGGGCGCGGCCTCTGCCAAGCTGAACGACAACGCCGAAATCCGCGACCTCTGCGAAGCGCTTGGCACCGGCATGGGCACCCGCTTCAAGCTGGACGACCTGCGCTATGAAAAGATCATCATCATGACCGACGCCGACGTCGACGGCGCGCATATCGCCAGCCTGTTGATGACCTTCTTCTTCACCCAGATGCGCCCCCTGATCGACAAGGGCCACCTCTACCTCGCCTGCCCGCCCCTCTACCGCCTGACCCAAGGCGCGCGCCGGATGTACGTCGCCGACGACGCCGAGAAAGAGCTTTGGCTCGCCAAGGGCCTCGGCGGCAAAGGCAAGATCGACGTCCAGCGCTTCAAGGGGCTGGGAGAGATGGACGCCAAGGACCTGAAGGACACCACGATGAACCCCGCGACCCGCAAGCTGATCCGGGTGTCGATTGACGAGGACGAGCCGGGGGACACCAGCGACCTGGTGGAGCGCCTGATGGGCAAGAAGCCGGAGCTGCGGTTCCAGTACATTCAAGAGAACGCGCGGTTTGTGGAGGAGTTGGA
>JANOCQ010000057.1:0-38399 GCA_031412255.1 Paracoccaceae bacterium
CAGCCTGACAGGTGGTCGTTCACCATCCCGGCGGCCTGCATGAAGGCATAGGTGATGGTCGGGCCGACGAAGTTGAAGCCCTCGGCCTTGAGCGCCCTGGACATGGCCTGGGATTGCGGGGTCTGTCCGGGAACCTGGGCCAGGGTGGCAGGCCGGGGGCCCGGCGTTGGCGAGAAGGACCAGAGGAAGGGCGAAAAGCCGTCGCGCGCTTCGATCCTGAGGTACGCTTGTGCGCCGCGGATCGTACCCTCGATCTTGCCCCGGTGCCGGACGATACCGGGGTCCTCCAGCAGTCGAAGAACGTCCCTATCGCCCCAGGTGGCAATGACCGCCGGATCAAAACCCTGGAAAGCGGCGCGGAAGTGGTCGCGCTTGCGCAGGATGGTGATCCAGGAAAGGCCAGCCTGGAAGCTCTCGAGGATCAGGAGTTCGAAAAGCTTGCGCGGGTCCCGTTCGGGGCGACCCCACTCGTGGTCGTGGTAGGCGACATAGAGGGGATCGGTCCCGCACCAGGGGCAACGCGTCGAATTGTCGGCATTTTGCACGGCAGAAACCCTCGCGGCAGAAGTCGGGACAATTGGAACAAAATGGGAATGTTGACCTTCCGTTTACCCATCCCGGCCTAGTGTGTCGAGCGTGAAGTCAACGGCCGGGGGCAGGACATGAGCTATATGAAGGGACCGAAGGTGTCGAAGTTCGACCGCGACACGCTTGTTTCCAGTCCGCTGAACGCAGCGATCTCCGCGCAGGACCGCGAAACGTTGTCGATGGTCGCATCGGCGCTGAAGGACGGTCGAATGCGGCTGGCGTTCCAGCCGATCGTCTATGCAGCCGACCCGTCCGTGATCGGCTTCTTCGAAGGGTTCATCCGGCTTTTGAACCTGCGCGATCAGGTGATCCCGGCCCGCGATTTCATGCCAGTGGTGGAAGAGCGCCAATTGGGCCGCGAGATCGACTGTGCTTCGCTGCAACTGGGGCTTCTGGCGATGCAGCGCAATCCGCAGATCCGGGTGTCGATCAACATGTCGGCGCGGTCGGTGGGCTACCGGCCCTGGGTGGAAATCCTGCGGCGCGCCTTGCATGACGCGCCGCGTCTGGGCGCGAACCTGATCCTGGAGATCAACGAAGCCTCGGCCTTGCAGGTGCCCGATGTGCTCAAGCCGTTCATGGCCGAGATGCGCGAACACGGCATCGTCTTCGCGCTGGATGACTTTGGCGCTGGAATGACGTCCCTGCGGACCTTGCAGGAGTTGTCCTTCGACATTGCCAAGATCGACGGGACGCTGATCAAGCATATTGACCGGTTGCCGGACGCGCAGGGCGCGACCAAGGCGGCCATCGCCATGGCACAGGAACTGGGGATGTATCTGGTTGCCGAATCGGTGGAGACGGAGGGCGAAGCGCAATGGCTGCGGCAGGCCGGAGTTGGGTGCCTGCAAGGCTATCTATTCGGTGCGCCCACAGTGACACCCGACTTCCGCGCCTTCCGCCACGGGCGGCCCGCCCTGAAAGGCTGAAGCCTGCGCTTGGTCTGGCACCGGACGCGGCGCACTGGGCGAGCCGCGCCGCAGGCCGGTAGGGCATGCCGGGCAGACCCTTCTTGCAAGTGCATTTTCCGGACTGTCCACAAGGTTTGGACGCGGTCGAGACTGAACTTCCGGACGCCTGAAACCAACCGAAGTTCCGCAGTGCTCCGTCCGGTCCATGGTCTGTTTGCGACAAGCTTTGCTGGAATTGTCCCTGCGACTGCATCGTTCTTGCAAGTGCAGCAAGATGCCCTTAGGGCATGGTTTGATACGGCACGAGGCCCCGTGCCGTGGCGCACCCTCGGGCGCTAGTGGGAGAGGAACCAGATGACCAATGTCGTAATCGTGTCGGCGGGCCGGACCGCCGTGGGCAGCTTCAACGGCGCATTCGCCAATACACCGGCGCATGACCTGGGCGCTGCGGTGATCGAAGCCGTCGTGGCACGCGCCGGGATCGACAAGGCCGAAGTCGAGGAGACGATCCTGGGCCAGGTGCTGACCGCCGGCCAAGGCCAGAACCCGGCGCGGCAAGCGCATATCAAGGCCGGCTTGTCGAAAGAGGCCAGCGCCTGGTCGCTGAATCAGGTCTGCGGCTCGGGCCTTCGTGCCGTCGCTTTGGGCGCGCAGCATGTCCAGTTGGGCGATGCCAAGATCATCGTCGCGGGCGGGCAGGAATCGATGTCGCTTTCGCCCCACGTCGCGCATCTGCGCGCCGGGCAGAAGATGGGCGACATGAACTTCATCGACTCGATGATCAAGGATGGGCTCTGGGACGCCTTCAACGGCTATCACATGGGCCAGACCGCCGAGAATGTCGCGAACCAGTGGCAGATCAGCCGCGACATGCAGGACGAATTCGCGCTGGCCAGCCAGACCAAGGCCGAGGCCGCGCAGAAGGCCGGCAAGTTCAAGGACGAGATCGTCGGTTTCACGGTGAAGACCCGCAAGGGCGACATCCTGGTGGATCAGGACGAATACATCCGCCACGGTGCGACGCTGGAAAGCATGCAGAAGCTGCGCCCGGCCTTCACCAAGGATGGCTCGGTCACGGCCGCGAACGCGTCGGGCCTGAACGATGGTGCGGCGGCAGTTGTGCTGATGACGGCGGAAGAGGCGGCCAAGCGCGGGCTCACCCCGCTGGCGCGGATCGCGTCCTACGCGACCGCCGGGCTTGACCCGTCGATCATGGGCGTCGGTCCGATCCATGCCTCGCGGAAGGCTTTGACGAAAGCGGGCTGGAAAGTCGGCGACCTGGATCTGGTCGAGGCGAACGAGGCCTTTGCGGCCCAAGCCTGCGCGGTGAACAAGGACATGGGCTGGGACCCGTCGATCGTGAACGTGAACGGCGGCGCCATCGCCATCGGCCACCCGATCGGCGCTTCTGGTGCCCGCATCCTGAACACGCTTTTGTTCGAAATGGCACGTCGTGACGCGAAAAAAGGTCTGGCGACCCTGTGTATCGGCGGCGGCATGGGTGTTGCCATGTGCCTGGAACGCGCCTGATTCTTCGATCGGAAGTTTGCAGCGGGCGCGCAATAATCTTGCGCGCCCGCTTGCGTTTGGGTAACGGTATTTCAAGGAATACAACAGTATGCCGGGAGGAGGCAAAATGGCACGGGTTGCATTGGTCACGGGCGGATCGCGGGGAATTGGGGCGGCGATCTCGGTCGCGTTGAAGGCGGCGGGCTACACGGTTGCGGCGAACTATGCCGGAAACGACGAGGCGGCAGCGGCTTTCACCAAGGAAACCGGCATCCCGACCTACAAGTGGTCGGTTGCGGAGTACGAGGCCTGCGCGGCAGGGATCAAACAGGTGGAGGCAGACCTGGGGCCGGTCGACGTCCTGGTGAACAACGCAGGCATCACGCGGGATGCGATGTTCCACAAGATGACCCCCGGCCAGTGGAAAGAGGTGATCGACACCAACCTCACCGGCCTCTTCAACATGACCCATCCCCTGTGGTCAGGGATGCGGGATCGGAAATTCGGGCGGGTGGTGAACATCAGCTCGATCAACGGGCAGAAAGGTCAGGCCGGACAGGCGAACTATTCCGCAGCCAAGTCGGGGGATCTGGGGTTCACCAAGGCGCTGGCGCAAGAGGGTGCGCGGGCCGGGATCACGGTAAACGCGATCTGCCCGGGATATATCGGCACCGAAATGGTGCGGGCCATCGACGAGAAGGTGCTGAACGAACGCATCATCCCGCAGATCCCGGTCGGCCGCCTGGGCGAACCCGAGGAGATCGCGCGCATCGTGGTGTTCCTGGCGTCCGAGGATGCGGGGTTCATCACCGGATCCACCATCAGCGCAAACGGCGGGCAGTTCTTCGTCTGACGCCTCCTCGTGCGACGACGTCTTCTCGTCGGAGCAGGTCGCGATAAGAGACGGTGTCATCGGCAAGCATGGCAGGCCGTCCTTCGGGGCGGCCTTTTCCTTTGCGGGGCACGCAGTTATGCAGGGCCAGTCATGTGGAGGGCAAAGTGACCAGGGCACGCGCAACGCTGATCGGTTTTACCGCCGTGCTGATGTGGTCCCTGCTGGCGCTGTTCACGATCGGCAGTGCTCCGGTTCCCCCGTTCCTGCTGAACGCGCTGTGCTTCGGCGTCGGCGGCCTTATCGGGCTGGTCTGGACCGCGCGGCAGGGCTTCGGGGTGCTGCGGGGCGTCAGCTGGAAGGTCTATCTATTCGGCACGGTTGGGCTTTTTGGTTACCACTTCCTGTACTTCACCGCGTTCCGGCTGTCGCCCACGGCCGAGACGGGGCTGATCGCCTATCTCTGGCCGCTGTTCATCGTGCTTCTGTCCGGCCTTCTCCCTGGCGAGCGGCTGCGCACGCCGCATGTGGTCGGAGCTCTGACCGCCTTTGCCGGGGCGGCAGCGATCGTTCTCGGTCGCGCGGACGGTGGAGCAGGTTCGGCCCTGGGGCTGGTGCTGGCCTTCATTTGTGCGCTCACTTGGGCCGGGTATTCGGTGATCTCGCGGCGGCTGGGTGAGGTTCCGACGGAAAGCGTCACGGTGTTCTGCCTGGCGACGGCGGTGCTGTCGGTGGCGGCCCACCTGGCGCTGGAAGAGACTGTCTGGCCGGAAGGCCCGCTGGGCTGGGCTGCAGTGCTGGCACTGGGCATCGGGCCCGTGGGCGCGGCATTCTTCACCTGGGATATCGGCATGAAGCGCGGCGACATCCAGCTTTTGGGCGTCGCGAGTTACGCTGCACCCCTGCTGTCCACGCTGGCCTTGGTCGCCGCAGGCATCGCTCAACCGACCTGGCTGATCGCCGTGGCGGCGGTTCTGATCACGGGCGGAGCGGCGCTGGCCGCGCGGGCCAGCGCCAAAGGGCGCTAGTGCGCGCTGAGACGGCTGATCTCCTCTTTCAGGCGCAGCTTCTGCTTCTTCAGTTCGGCGATCTTCAAATCATCCACCCCGGGGGCGCGCTGGGCCTGTTCGACCATTTCCGAGAGATTTTCGTGCTTCTTGCGCAGTTCCACCAGATGCGATGCGATCGTCATGGACATCCCTCCTTTGGTTGTTAATGCGATCAGTGCACCACGAAAGACGAGTCGTGTCATCATCTGTTACAGCCCTGTGACAGAATGATGCATTCAATTCAGCGGAATGCCGCAAGGAGGTCGGCGCCATCCCGCAACACGGCGTTGGCTGCGGCGGTGTAGCTTTCGCGGTCGCCGTCATGCGCGGCTCCGGCGTGAATGATGAAGGGCGCAAGCAGGCGGAATGGCGCACGGCCGCCCTTGCGGGCCTGAACGATGACGCGGAGAGCGGCGCGTCCTTCGCGGGCGCCCAGAGGCAGGACGGCGGCGGAGCCCAGCTTCGGGGTCAGCGCCGCCAGGACCTCGGGCAGGCCGTCGGTGCCGCAGATCAGGGTAAGCCACCCGCCCGGCCGCAGACGCCGCGTGGCTGCGGCGACCCAGGCGGAAAGAGGGGTCTCTACACGCATCGCCGTGGCGCGGTCGGCAACGGGCGACGGGCTGCCCCCGGCCTGATAATAGGGCGGGTTGGAAATCACGTGGTCAAAGTCGCGGCGCAGGGCGGTGGGCATGCACGAAAGGTCGCCTTCATGCACTTCGAACGGGATGCTGTTCCTCAACGCATTGCGGCGGGCGAGGTCAGCGTAGGCCGGTTGCAGCTCCAGTCCCGCAAGGGCTAGGCCGGGAACGCGCTGGCCGAGGCACAGCGCGGCAGCCCCTGCCCCGCAGCCGAGGTCGAGGACGCTTTCGCCTGCCGCCGCCGGGCAGGCCGCCGCCAGCAATACCGGATCGGTCGCCGCGCGGTAGCCATTCATGGGTTGCAGCAGGCGCAGGCGGCCGGAAAGAAACCTGTCATCCGAGAGGTCGACCTCGGCGAACATCAGGGTTCGACCGGAATGTCGTTGTCGCGCATGACGGCGGCGGCCCGGAAGTGGTCGCGGTCCGCCACCATAAGCCGCCGGGGCAATATGCCCAGACTGCCGTCCAGGATGCTCATGTGGACGTCCAGCGGAAAGGCCGCTATACCCTCGCCCTCAAGAAGGACGGTGGCGAAGGCGATCACGGTGGGGTCGGTCGTGCGCAGAAGTTCCTTCATGGATTTCAGTTAATCCCGCCCCTCGCGCGGGGCAAGGGCGACAGGCAGCATGGACGGTGCGAGCGAGACGGCGGCAGACAAGGTGATGGCGCCGCAGGACCGGCTGGGTGCAGCATTGGCCGAGGACATGGCGGCGGTGAATGTGCTGATCCGTGCGCGGATGGCCAGCGAACATGCCCCCCGCATCCCCGAGGTGACCGCCCATCTGGTCGAGGCCGGGGGCAAGCGGCTGCGGCCCTTGCTGACGCTGGCCGCGGCGCGGATGCTGGGCTACGCCGGGCAGGACCATGTGAAGCTGGCCGCCACCGTCGAGTTCATCCACACCGCCACTCTGCTGCATGATGATGTGGTCGACGAAAGCCAGCGCCGACGGGGCCGTCCGACCGCGAACCTCTTGTGGGACAACAAGTCCTCGGTCCTGGTGGGGGATTACCTCTTTGCCCGCAGTTTCCAGCTGATGGTCGAGACGGGAAGCCTGCGTGTGCTGGACATCCTGGCCGACGCATCGGCCACCATCGCCGAGGGTGAAGTGCTGCAACTGACGGCCGCGCAAGACCTGGCGACGGACGAGCGGATCTACCTGCAAGTGATCCGTGGCAAGACGGCGGCCCTTTTCGCTGCAGCGACCGAGGTGGGCGGCGTCATCGCAGGGGCAAGCGAAGCCGAAATTGCGGCCTTGCGTGATTACGGCGATGCCTTGGGAATTGCCTTCCAGATCGTTGACGACATTCTGGATTATGGAGGCTCTGCCGCAATCATCGGCAAGAACACCGGCGATGACTTCCGCGAACGAAAGCTGACATTGCCTCTGATCAAGGCCGTTGCGAAAGCAAGCGCCGAAGACCGGGCCTTCTGGGTGCGTGTGATCGAGAAGGGCGACCAGCGCGACGGCGACCTCGCACAAGCTATGGTGATTCTACAGCAGCACGACGCAATATCAGCTTGTCGAGCCGACGCCTTGGCTTGGGCTGACCGCGCAAAGACCGCGCTTCACAGCTTGCCGTTGCATCCATTGCGCGGCATTCTGTCGGAGCTTGCAGACTTTGTCGTAAGCCGGGTTTCCTGACAGCCGAGGTGAAGCTTGATCCGTGAAATGACCGAATTAGGATCATTTTTTGGACAAAGTTCTTCAATAGTCAAAGCTCTCGGGGGAATGGTTCGGGGAACAGGCTTGGCCCAGCGCAAGTGGCTGGTCTGGCGACATTCGGTGGGTAGGCTGGCGGTGCGGTTGATTTCAACATGCAAGGATCGGAAGGGCCGGCCGGGGTCGCGTTGAGGCCTTGGTAACCTGGTTCCGGTCACAATGGATGAACCCATGGGCTTTCCCGTGGATGGAGTGCGGAACATGAAATTCTTCGACTGGCTTTTTGGACGGTCTTCCAGATCGAAACGCTCTGCGCGCTTCGACGGAAGCGAGGCCGAGCAGATCGAAGCCACGAAGGCCGCTATTCAGTCAGTCGCACAGGGAGAGGGTCCGGCTGCGGGCCGGTTCCCAAAGCTGACGGACGGCGCGCCGGAAGTCCTGACCAGAACCGCCAACAGCTCGGTGGTGGCCAAGGACGGGCCGACACCCGCGATGAACATCTGGGAGATGGAGGAAGAGGCGGCCCCGGCGGTCCCGGTTCCGACCCCTGCACGCGAGATTTCGGCCGACGCGGGTGCGCGCCGGCGCGCGACACGGACCAAGACCCGCGTTCTGGGCTTCGAGCCTCAGCCGGCGGCGGTCGTTCCGCTGTTTGACGAAGGCCGGATGGACGAGTCCATCGAACCTGGCGACAAGGCCGGGGTCGTGATGTATCCCACCGGCTGGCTGGTCATCACCCAGGGCCCCGGCCGGGGCGCGGCCTTCCCGGTCATGCGCGGCATCTCGCAGATCGGGCGCGGTGCGGACCAGACCATTTCGCTGGACTTCGGCGACATGGCGGTCTCGCGCCAGCATCATGCGGCCATCGCCTATGATCCGGCGTCGCATCAGTTTCGCCTGGGACACGGTGGCAAGTCGAACCTGGTGCGCTTGAACGGAAAACCCTTGCTCACGACCTCGGTGGTGGGCGACGGTGATGTGATCCAGATCGGTGAAACCACACTGATGTTGAAGGTATTGTGTACGTCCGACTTCAATTGGTCGGCGGTTGAGTCCGAGGGAGACGGCAATCAGATGGCGATCGCGTGAGCCACGTGATGATGTCGCCTCTGGCATCAGCCAAGGCGCGCGCGTCTACCCGGACGATGCGATAACGGCCGACTTTCCCGTCGGCGCCGAGGCTGGCTTTGTCGTCCTGGCCGACGGCATGGGCGGGCATGCCGCGGGCGACGTGGCATCAAAGATCGTCCTGACCGAGGTTTTCAGCGAACTGAAGTTCCATTTCGCTGATGTTATGTCATTCGAGGCGCGTGCGCCGGAAATCCTGCGCAGCGTTGCCGATCTGGCGAACGATACGCTGCGCCAGCATACCCGCAGCCATCCCGAGACGGACGGCATGGGCGCCACGCTTGTGGTGCCTGCGCTGGTCGAGAACCGGCTTTGGTGGATTTCTGTCGGCGACTCGCCCCTTTTCCTGTTCCGCAACGGGCGGCTGACGCAGTTGAACGAAGACCATTCCATGGCGCCGCAGATCGACTTCATGGTGAAGTCAGGTCTGATGGACGCCCAAGTCGCGGCAAACCACCCGGATCGCAACTGCCTGATCTCGGTACTGATGGGCACCCGGATTCCGAAGATCGACTGTCCGAGCAAGCCCTTCGAGCTGAAGCAGGGCGACATCGTCGTCTGCTCGTCCGACGGCCTGCAGTTCCTGACCAACGCGCAGATCGAGAAGGTGCTGAACAAGTACCGCAAGACACGCTCGACCGAAATTGCCGAAAGGCTGCTGGCAGAGCTGGCGAAACTGGACGACCCCGATCAGGACAACATCAGCTTCACCGTGATCAAGGTGAACGACGCCTCGGTACGTGCGCCACAGGACGTTCTGCGCGGCCCGTCGGTTTCCGTGACCCGGCCGCGTCGGCTGACGACGGTCGCACCGGATAGTCTGCGCCTGCAGGCAAAGCCGTCGCAGGTTTCGCCGGCGGCCACCTTGCCGTCGATGCCCATTGCACCCACGCCCCTGCCAGAGGGAAAGCTGGCCCGCGCACCGCGTCCGGTGGTGGATACGGTGCAAGAAAGCAACCCCGACCAGTCCGTTGAGGATTTGTCCCCAGCACGGTTGCGGCCACGACGAGTCACCGTCATAAAGTAAGACATGGCAAACGCGGACGGAGAACTGACAGTCGCCCAGCGGCTTGGCCGCGCACTTGACCGTGGGCTCTTGCCCGCCGGCGGCCCGGCCGAGGCTGCCGAACGCCTTATCGAACGCCTGGAACGTCCGGCGCGGATTGCGCTTCTGGGTCTGCCGGGGGCCGGCAAATCCTCGATACTCAACCTCCTTGTCGGCAGCGTCGTCGTGGCCGAGACCTTGCGCCTGCCGACGATCATCGTTCAGCACGGTGATGTGTCGCGGATGATCTGCACCATGACCGACGGCACCACCAAGATCGTGACCGGAGCTGATCTGGCCGAGGTGCTGCCGCTGGCCCCGGCGCTGGTGACGCTGGAGCTGGATCTGCCCGCGCTGCGGGTCATCAGCCTTTTGGAAGTGTCCGCAGGTCCGATGGAGGCCGAGCAGAAGCGCGCCGCGACCTGGGCCAGCAAGCGAGCCGACATCGTGATCTGGTGCACCACGTCCTATCTGCCAAAGGAACAGTCGGTCTGGGAAAGCCTGCCCGACGGGGTCAAGGACAACAGCTTCATGTTCCTGACCAAGGTTGACCTTCTAGGCAGCCGTGACTCGGCCCAAGCCATGCACGAGCGGGTGGAGTTGCGGGCGGGCGAGGAGTTCAGGCAGATCCTGTCGATCTCGGCCAAGCAGGCACGGGCGGCGATGCCTGCAGGTGGACCGGTCAACCGAGATCTGTTCCGCGACAGCGGGGCCTCGGCAGTGATCACCGCGATCAAGACCCGGGTGCAGTCCGGTCGGCGGGCTGACATGGACACCGCCGAGTTGCTGCTCGCGCGCCATGCCGAGGCCTCCGAACTGGTTGCCAAGCGCTTTTCCGATGCGGAAGAAGAAGCCGCCAGGACCTGGGCAGCCCCTCCCGAGCCTGAAGCGTTGCCTGAACCTGCGCCCCCGACACCCGCCGTGGTGGAGGTGGCTGCATCATATCCCCTGGAAACGGAAAGCCAGGCAGGGTCCGTGGTCGAGACGCACCCCTTCGTCGATCACGAACAGGAACCGGAACCGGAACCAGAGCCAGCGCCGGAACCGGAAGCGGACGTCCTGCCGAAGGTCGCTGCGCCTGCAGTGCCGGATCTGCCGCCGGAGCTGATCGAGCCCTCTGTCCCGGAAGGAGCCGAAGGACGCGCGGCAGCATATCCGGAACCTGAGCCGGAGGCGGAGCCTGAGCCTGGCACCCGGCGTCGGTTTGCCGACCGGATCAAGCGGGTGGCTTCTGATGCCGACCCGGCGGTCTCGCCGGCGGTTCCGCTTCGGTCGACCTGGAAGTCGAAAGCCGAAACCGAAGCTCCATCGCAGGCCCAGGTGGCCGAGCCGGAAATGATGCGCACCGAAGCGACCCGCCGCCCGCGGGCCTCGGCCAAGGATGACCCTGTTGCTGGAGAGCCGGTCGCTCTGGAGCCGGTTGCCGTGGTCGAGCCAGAGCCGATCCCGGACGAATCTTTCGCGCCGCCAGAAGATACGTCTGACCTGGCCGGGGTCGAAGAGAGTTCGGCGCTTGATCCCGAAGTACCGGCGGTCGCTCTGCCGCCGCCAGAGCGGCCTTCCCTGCGGGATCGTCCAGGCCGCGCTGTCACGCCGCGCCCTGCTCCGGTCGCCGAGCCGCCGCCCTCGGCCCGACCGCAGCTTTTTGGCAGCCGTCGTCCTGCGGCCACCGGCCGGGATGCGCCTCTGCCCGACCTGTCGTCGCTGCGAGCCACGGCGGAAGAGATGGAAGCAGCACTGGAGGACAGCGCACCCGCAGGTGACGAAGGACTTGAGTCCGGATCGCTGGTCGAACCCCAGGTCGAGGCTACCGACCCCGAACCGTCACCCGCGCCGCCTGCGGCCCGTGCGCTTGATCGCCCAAGACTGTTCGACCGGGAGCCCCGGGTCCAGCCTGCGGTCCCGGCGGAAGCGCCGTTGATGCCCCGGGCGACGCCGATCTCGCGGTCGCCCCGGATGGCGGTCACGCCCGCGCCTGCCGCAGCAACGTCGCCTGCCACCCCCGTGGCCGACGACCAATTTTCTGCCGCAGCGATCATGCGGCAAAGTCCGCGGGCGGTTCCCGACAGCTCCGCGCCGCGGCGCGAACGGACACGCATTGCCGCTCGGGCTGTGCCTGCAGCGCTGAATCCCGTCGCAGCCAATCCGGTGTCGGCGGCCGAGAATGCCTTGCTGGACGAAGCCATCGGCATCATCGTCTCGCGGTCCGCCGAGCTTGTCGCCGAGATCGACCCGGCGGCGAAAGCTCCCGTCGACATGATTCTTGATCATGCCCGGGAAACGGGGGAGTTGGTGCAAGGCGTGGTGGCCCGCGGACGGTCAGAAGATCTGCGGCGCATCAATAGCGAAGCGGGAGAGGTAATGGACTTCATCATGTTGATGCAACTGGAAAAAGGTCACGCACCCGCAGATGATGCCCTGTCCCTGATCCTACAACTTAAGCGCGAATTGGAAACATTACGCGCGGTGTGACGGCATTGTGAGCGTAGAATCGTCAAGAATGTGCCCAATTGGGACCACTTTCCAAACTTATGACATGATTGCGGGGACTTGAGTCTATGTGCTTGCCAATCGGACAGATCAAGCCCGCAGGTATGAGGTGATCATGGGACTGGGTGCGGTAGCAGAAAACCAGGATGAACTGGACGGTGTTCCGGTTCAGGAGTCCGATGTTGCGCTGAAGCGGAATTTTCCGGGCCTTGGACGCATTGCGGACGCGATCTCGCAGTTCGAGGATGTGCTGCGCGATTTTGTGACGATGGCTGATCCGGACACGTCGAAGAAGGTTGCCCGCATCATGAGCCAGGTGCGGGAGGTCGAGCCTTCCGTAACCGTGATCGGGCAGATCAAGGCTGGAAAGACCTCGCTGATCAACTCGATGATCGGCGCGCCGAACCTGCTGCCGACGGACGTGAACCCCTGGACCTCGGTCGTCACCTCACTGCACATCAACACGCCGTCGCCCGAGCTGAACGTGAAGGCGAAGTTCAAGTTCTTTGACGCGGCCGAATGGGACAAGCTGGTTTCGAACGGCGGCCGGATCGGTCAGCTTGCGGCGCGTGCAGGTGCGGACGAAGAGCTGGAAAAGCTGCGGCTGCAGGTCGTGCAGATGCGCGAAAAGGCCCAGGCGCGCCTGGGCCGCAAGTTCGAGATGCTTCTGGGCACCGAACACCGCTACGGCACCGTCGATGACGCACTCCTGCGCCGCTACGTTTGCGTCGGCGACGAGGAAACCGGCGGCGCCGAGCAGGGCCGTTTCACCGACATCACCAAGTCCGCCGATCTTTACATCGAGCGCGAGGATTTCCCCGTCCAGCTGTGCGTTCGTGACACGCCCGGCGTGAACGACACCTTCATGATGCGCGAGCAGATCACGATCAACGCCGTTCGTGACAGCCGGTCCTGCATCGTGGTGCTGTCGGCGCACCAGGCGCTGACGACAATGGACATGGCGCTGATCCGCCTGATCGCGCACCGCCAGTCGCGCGAGATCATCATCTTCGTCAACCGGATCGACGAACTTCCCGACCCTGCGAACCAGGTCCCGGAGATTCACCGCGCGATCCTGGAGACGCTGGAAAAGAACAACGCGCCGCCGGACATCGACATCATCTACGGCTCGGCCCATTGGGCCAACGCGGTCCTCGACGGCAGGATCGACGAGATGACCGAAGATTCCACGGATTCTGCCATCAACTGGACCCGCGCCGCCTTTGCCGACAAGATGGAAAGCTGGTCGGCGGAACAGCTGGTCTGGCATGCCTCGGGCGTCCCGGCCTTGCTGGATGCGCTTGGACAGCGGATGTTCGAAGGTCCGGTCCGTGAGGCGCTGCAGAAGTCATCGCGTCAGGCGCTGAACCTTGCGCAATCGCTGGATGTCGTGGACCAGGTCCGCATCCTTGAGAGCGACGGGCAGTTGAACCGGACGATGACGCCCGAACAGCTGGATTCCGAGCTGCGCAAGATCGAACTTGCGGCGGTCGAAAAGCTGACCGCGCTGACGAACAACGTCTGCAAGGACTTCACCAACCGCATCGACCAAAGCTATGAACGATTCCTGGACCGCGCGACGAACAGCCTGATCGAGCATCTCCAGACCAATGGCGAGGATGCGACCTGGCACTACAGTCCTCTTGGGCTGCGCATGCTGCTCAGCTCCAGCTATCAGGTCGTGTTGAAAAAGATGCACGTCATTGCGGCCGAGGTGAACAACGAGACGGCCGTGCGTATTGCCGATCTGTACGGCCAGACATTCTCGATCACCGTCGAGGGTTTCAAGATCGAGACGCCGGTCGTGTCCTACATCCCGCCGCCGATCAACCTGGGCCAGACCATCGCACTGGATCTTCAGGTCGGCTGGTGGAAGGGCTGGTGGCAGCGCCGGCGCGGCTACAAGGCCTTTGCACAGGACTTCAACAAGCTGATCCGGGCCGAAACCGACCCGATCATCAATGACCTGAAGACCATCCAGATCGGTCTCTTTCGGGAACGGACGCAAGCCACCCTGCGGGACTTCCTGCAGGAACAACGCGAACTTCTCATGAGCGCTCTGGCATCTTCCGAGATTTCGATGGAAGAGATGAAGGAACTGTTCGGCGTGAACGCATGGGAGGACCGGCAGGAATGCCTGGCGTCGATCATGGACGAACTTGCCATTTACGCCGACTAAGGACGGTCGAAGGGTACGAAAGGACCTGTGGAATGCCGCTGACCCGCAAACCCCGCATCGCCATCATGGGCGAATTCAGCTCGGGAAAGAGCACGCTTTGCAACGTGCTGATGGGGGCGAAGCCGCTTCTGGAGAAGGTGACTGCAACGCAGCTGCCGCCGGTCTGGTTGTCCTATGGCCCTGACGACGCCTATACCATGGGCCTCGACGGCCACGCCTATGACCTGGATCTGGCCGAACTTGAGCATGTCAGCCTGGAGACGACGGAGCACATCCGCATCTTCATGAAGAGCGACATCCTGCGCTACTGCGACCTGATCGACATGCCCGGAATCTCGGACCCGTCTATGTCGTCGGAAGTCTGGGAACGCATGGCGCACATGGCGGACGCCGTTCTGTGGTGCACCCATGCAACCCAGGCCTGGCGGCAGTCCGAGTCTGGCGTCTGGTCGACTTTCCCGCAGGAAATGCGGCAGAACAGCCTGCTGCTGGTAACCCGCTTCGACAAGATCGTGGGCGAGTCTGATCGCGGCAAGGTGCTGAAGCGGGTCAAGCAGGAAACCGAGGGCCTGTTCGCCGAAGTCTTCCCGGTGTCGCTGTTGCAGGCGATGCGCGCGCAAGGCGCTGAAGAGAAGTGGGTGAACAGTGGCGTCGATGCCTTTACCAAGGCATTGTTCGATATCGTCCACCGCATCATAGACGAGGGCCACCCCGAGCCGGGCGACGAAGGCAAGGCCGCGATCCGGCCCGACGCGGCGGACGCGACCGAAGTCGGACAAAGCCTGATCGCCCAGACTTTTGAACGCCTGATGGTGATCCGCAACACGCCTGTGTTCAAGGTCCAGCCGCGCCGCGTCGCTGCCGGCGAACGACTGCTGCGCACCGAACGTCCGACGGGCGAAACCGGCCCGGCCAATGTCACCTTCTCGGACCAGCTTATGGGGGTCACCGAAGCTGCCCCCTTGAGCCGGCTCAAGGGGTTCTAACAGAGGAAGGACGCGCGCTTGGGTGTGACAGAAAGCCTTGGTGCCGTTGTGAAGGCATTTCCGCAGGCGCGCCTGGTCGCCTTTGCCGATCTGTCGTCCCGCATGATCCTGTCGAGTTCGGGAACACTCAGCACGACGCAGGAATACCTGGACAAGCTGTGCGATCAGGCTCGGGCGAGTTTTGACGACCCGCTGTTTTCGCTTTGCGTTGATGCGTTCGGCGAACCGCACGGCGCCGTGGTGATGGGACCGGACAATGTTCGTGTCTTCCTGCGCTCGGATACCGAACCTGCCGATGCCCTGTGCTGCATCTGCGACCACAGCATTGACCTTCCGGCGTTTGTGGCCAAAATCCGCGATACGCTTGAAAGCATCACCCATGGTGGGTGACGGGGGTCCGGCAAACCGTTGAACAGGGGCACGCTTCCCATCCTTGCCCGTCTGCAAAGCCTGCAGGCGACCTCCCGCATCTTGCCGGGTGGCGGGCGGGTGATTGCCGAAACGACCGACCGCAATCCCCTGGCCCAACTGCTGCGTGCCGCGAATGAAACGATGCTTGGCCGTGCGCTGCGCTTTGAATCGTCGGCCGGACCCAGCTTGACCCTGGACGTCTCCGGACGCAGGGTGCTGCGGCTCAGTCATGCAAACGGCCTGCCCGGCGCGGAAAGCCTGCTGGGCCTGGAGGCTCTTGAGGATGAGCACAAGGACGATCTGATCAAGCTTTTACAAGCGGTCGCGGCACCGCGGCACGAGCTTCGCGTGACTTCCAGCCCCATCGGCCGGGGCAGCGACCAGGTCAGCGTCGGTTTGCCGGTTGCCCTGCTGGCCGACCTGATGCTGATCGAACTGAACTCCCTTGGCCCCGACGACGAGCCGGTAGAGCAGCCCGAGATCGAAGCCCCAGCCCTGGAGGAGATCGCGGCGACTGGCCTGGGCCTGTCCGGTCTTGCCGCGGCAATCGGTCCAACGCTGATCGCCTGGCTTGTCTCGGGCGGGGCCGAGGATGGCCGCAGCGACGGTCCCGAAGAGATGGTTTCACACCTGCACGGCTTTCTGGCGGACGAGCGCGATGCGTTGGAACGTCAGTTTGACGTGCTGTCGACCACGGCTGGCGATCCGATCTGCATGATGCTGGGCGCGACCTTGGTCGAAGGCCACAGCGTTGTCAGCGCGCGCATCGGTCCTGCAATCCTGCTGGGTGTCATCGAAGGCGACGCCACCACGGCGACCCTGGGCGCTTGGAAAGCAGCGCTTCGCTAAGCCGAAAACCAAGGCGCGATTGTGGTAATTCCCTAAAACTCCGCCGGTTAAGGGGGCGTAAAGCCTGAACCTGCTATCACTTTGGTTGGGTGTATAGCTTGGGTGATGTGGATGGCTGCGCAAGGCAATGCGGCGCCAGTCATCATCAAGCGGAAGAAGGTAGTCAGTGGCGGGGGCCACCACGGCGGGGCATGGAAAGTGGCCTACGCAGACTTCGTGACCGCCATGATGGCGTTCTTCCTCTTGATGTGGCTGCTGAACGCAACGACGGAAAAGCAACGGAAAGGGATCTCGGATTATTTCAATCCGACGATCCCGGTGAACCGCATTTCTGGCGGAGGCGACGGCGCCTTCGGCGGCGACAGCGTCTTTGCCGAAGAGACGATGGCCCATACAGGAACCGGGGCCATGGACCGCAAGACCTCGGCCAGTGCAGCCAATGCGGCAGGCGATGACGCCGGCAAGGGCGCGGCAGGGGAAGGCAAGGCTCAGTCCGAGCTTGAGGATGTCGAAAAGGCGCTCATGGCCCGCGGCGGCGAAAGCAATACGATGGAGCGGCTTCTCCGTCACGTCGTGACCAAGGTGACGGACGAGGGCCTGGTAATCGAAATCTTCGATCTTCCCGACACGCCCCTGTTCGACGCTGACACGGCAGAGCCGACCAGTGCCACACGCGCCTTGGCGGATGTCCTGGCGGACGTGCTTAGCCTTACAACCAACGAAATCGCGGTGTCAGGGTTCCTGCGGGCGCATCCGGTGACCTTGATCGACAATCCGGTCTGGGATCTCTCGGCCGAGCGGGCGCAGCGCACCAGACAGATGCTGGAGGAGGCCGGAATCGACACCGCGCGGATGCAGCGAATTTCAGGGTATGCTGATCGCAAGCCTGCGGTCTCGGATCCCGCCGCCGAACGGAACAACCGGATCGAAGTGATACTCTTGCGCCGCGACCGATAATCCGTCGACTTTTATCCATTAGGGCCATGTTAAGACGCCGTGTTGCAGGGTCGATCCACCAAGGGTCGAAGCTGCAGAAAGGCGCTTTCCATGACGATATCCTCCTCGCTTAGCGCGGGTGTGGCAGGGCTGAATGCGAATGCCACGCGACTGGCCTCCATCTCCGACAACATCGCCAACTCGAGCACCTTCGGCTACAAACGCGCTTCCACCGATTTCACCAGCATGGTCATCACCGGGTCGCGCGGTGCGGGCACCTATTCCGCCGGTGGTGTCCGGGCCTCTACGATCCGGTTGATCGATGAACGCGGCGACCTTGTGGGCACCGGCAACCCGCTGGATCTGGCAATCGCCGGGCGCGGGATGCTGCCGGTAATCAACGAGGTGTCGCTGGGCAATGCGCTGTCGGACACGCCGCTTCTGATGACGCGCACCGGCAGTTTCCGCACCGACGCCGATGGCGTGCTGAAGACCGATTCGGGACTGGTGCTGCTTGGCTGGCCTGCGAATGCCGACGGGACAATTCCCTCGAACCCGCGCGACACGCTTTCGGGTCTGGTGCCCATCGTGATCAACACCAACCAGACGGCGGGCGACCCGACCACCATGATGAACCTGGGGGTCAATCTGCCCGCGACCTATACCGAGACCGGGTCGACCGCCACGCCTCCGCCGCTGTCGGTGGAATACTTCGGCAACCTCGGCACGTCCGAGTCGCTAGAGGTCACCTTCATCCCGATCGTGCCGGCCACGGGGTCGTCGAACCAGTGGACGATGCAGATCCGCGACAGCGCGGGCGGCGGCAACCTGATCGGCCAATACAACCTGACCTTCGACGATTCGCGGGGTGCGGGGGGCACGCTTGCCTCGGTCACCGTGGTGTCAGGTGGGGCCTACAACCCCGCCGACGGGACCCTGGCGCTGACCGTGGACGGCGGTCCCCTGACCGTAGGTATCGGCCGCGCGGGCGATCCGAACGGGTTGACGCAGCTTTCGGACAACTTCGCGCCGGTTTCGATCACCAAGAACGGCTCGCCCGTCGGCAACCTGACCACGGTCGAGGTCGATGAAAAGGGCTATGTGAACGCCACCTATGACACCGGCTTTACCCGGCGACTGTTCCAGATCCCGCTTGTGGACGTGCCCAATCCCAACGGCCTTCTGTCGCTGTCGAACCAGACCTACCAGGTCTCGCCCGATTCCGGCTCGTTCTTCCTTTGGGATGCGGGCTCGGGACCGACGGGGTCGATCCAGGGCTATTCGCGCGAGGGGTCGAAGACCGACGTCGCGGCGGAGTTGACCAGCCTGATCCAGACCCAGCGGGCCTATTCGTCCAACGCCAAGGTGATCCAGACGGTGGATGAGATGCTGCAGGAAACCACGAACATCAAGCGGTGATAGGCGATGAGCATCACCTCTGCCCTGGCCGGAGCCTTGTCGGGCCTCTCGGCCACCTCGCGCCAGGCGGAAATCCTGTCGTCGAACGTGGCCAACGCCACGACACCCGGCTATGCCCGCCGCCAGGTCGGCCTGGGGGCGGCGGTGCTGGCGGGACACGGGCAAGGCGTGCAGGTTCTTGGCGTCACCCGCGACGTCGACCGGCATCTTCTGGGGGAACGCCGCATCGCCCAGGCCGGTGGTGGTGACCGCGATGTCCGGGCCGAGTTTCTGAAGCGAGTCGAACAGACGCTGGGCACCGCCGACAACCCGGCCTCGCTGGCAGCACGGGTTGCCGCCTTCGATCAGGCGCTGGTCGAAGCTGCGGGACGGCCGGAGTCGCAAGCGCGCCTCAATGGCATCGCCACGACCGCCAAGTCGCTGATGGCCGGCCTCGCCGCCGCCACGACCGACATTCAGAACGCCCGCACCGGCGCCGACCGCCAGATCGGTGAGGATGTCGGCAAGCTGAACTCCACCCTTCAGCAACTGCACGAATTGAACGTGAACCTGCGCTCTTTCACCGGGGCCGGTCGCGATGTCTCGGCACTGCTGGACGAACGGCAGCGGTTGGTCGACCAGATCTCGGCCATCGTCCCGGTGCGTGAGGTTCCGCGCGATCTGAACCAGATTGCCCTCTTCACCGTTGGGGGCGCGCCCCTGCTGGAAGGCTCGGCGGCGGCCGTCGGCTTCACGCCGGTCCACACCATTACCCCCGAGATGACCCAAGCGCTTGGCGGGCTGTCCGGGATCTCCATCAACGGGCGGCCTTATGATACTTCCGGTTCGTCCAGCCCGATCCTGGGCGGGACACTGGGCGCGCTGTTCTCTGTCCGCGACGAGCTTGCGGTCGGCGCGCAAGGAAAGCTGGACGCCGCGGCCCGCGACCTGGTGGAGCGTTTTGCGGGTCTGGACCCCAGCCTTGCACCGGGCGCCGCAGGCCTTTTCACTGATGCGGGCGGCGCTTTCGATCCGTTGAACGAAGCTGGCCTGGCCGGTCGGCTGCGCTTGAATCCCGCCGCCGATCCGACCCAAGGCGGCGCGCTCTTCCGGTTGCGGGACGGGCTGGGTGCGACGGCGGAAGGTCCCCCAGGCAATGGCGCGCTTCTGGCCACGTTGCACCTGGCTCTGACAGGGGCCCGGCCGCTTGCCTCGACCGGATTTACCGCCGGGAACCGCAGCTTCGCTGTCCTGACCTCGGACATCCTGTCGGATGCGTCGGCGATGCGGCTTTCGGCGCAGTCCGAGCAAAGCTTTTCGGCCGCACGACTGACCGCGCTGACCGATCTTGAGGCGCAGAACGGCATCGATACCGACCAGGAGATGCAGGAGCTTCTGGTGCTGGAGAAAAATTACGCCGCCAACGCCAAGGTCATCCAGGCAGTCGCCGACATGATCGACACTCTTATAAGGCTTGACGGATGACCCGGATTTCGGTGGGCGATGCCAGTCTGACGAACATTCTTGCGCGGCAGGGGACAGACCTGCGCGGGCAGGTTCAGCGCGCCGCGCAAGAGATGGCTACAGGCAAGCACGCGGATATTGGCCAGGTTATGCGCGGCGACGTGGCACCTTTGCTGGCGGTCGATGCCAGTCTGGCGCGGCTTTCGGCCTACAGGACCAACAGCACGGATGCCGCTTTCCAGACCGCAGCGCAGCAGTCGGCCATCGCCGGGTTGTCGCAACTCGCCACGGGTATCACGATGACCCTTATTGGATCGCGCGATTTCCCGACACCCGCACAGGTCAGTGCAGCGGCGGCGGATGCGCGGGGGCGGTTGGCATCAGCGGTGGGGTTGATCAACACCCAAGCCTCTGGCCGTGCGGTGTTTTCAGGCGCGGCGACAGACACGGTGCCGCTAAGCGGATCAGAGGATCTTTTGGCCGCGCTGGAGACGGCGGCCACGGGGTCCACAACGGCTGGCCAGGTCGAAGCCGCAGTGAATGGCTGGTTCGCGGATCCGTTGGGGTTCGGCGCTTTTTACCAAGGCGGCATGGCGCTTGCGTCGGCACCGATCGCTCCGGGCGAGGCTGCCGATCTGTCGACCACGGCGATGGACCCCGCAATCCGCGACACGCTGGCAGGTTTCGCGATGGCCGCGCTATTGGACAGGGGGATCCTGGCCGGTCATTCCCAGGAACGCGCCCGTCTGGCGCAGATCGCGGGCCAGACCTTGCACCAGAGCGAGGACTCCCGCATCACGCTTGCCGCCCGAATCGGTACGGTCGAGGCACAGATCGAATCCGCGCGGACGCGCAACGCCGCCGAGGAGACCTCGCTCGGCATCCTCCGCTCGGGAATTGGCTCGGCGGACCCGTATGAAGCGGCCACCCGGCTGGAGAACGTTCGGGCGCAGCTTGAGTCCCTTTACCTTGTGACCGCCCGCGTCTCGCGGCTGAGCCTTACGGAGTACCTGCGATGATCCGCTTTCTACTGGCCTTGATCCTGACCGTCAGTGCCACCGAAGCCGAACCGATCCGGATCAAGGATCTTGTGGAATTCGACGGCGTGCGGGGCAACGATCTGGTGGGCTATGGTCTGGTTGTGGGCCTGAACGGCACTGGCGACGGCATCCGGAACGCGCCTTTCACCGAAGAGATCATGGCCAACCTGCTGGAGCGGTTGGGGGCCAACGTCACTGGCGAGGAGTTCCGGCCAAAGAACGTGGCGGCGGTCTTCGTCACCGCGCAGTTGCCGCCCTTTGCGCGGGCAGGTGGACGGATAGATGTGACGGTCTCGGCCATCGGTGACGCGAAAAGCCTGCTGGGTGGGACGCTGGTGATGACACCGATGAACGGGGCCGATGGGCAGATCTATGCCGTAGCGCAGGGGACGATCATTGCAGGCGGCGTCGTGGCCGAAGGCGATGCGGCGCGGGTGACCCAAGGCGTGCCGACCGCCGGGGTGATCCCCTCCGGCGCGCGGGTGGAGCGTGAAGTGGAGTTCGATTTCGCCGGGCTCTCCAGTCTGCGGCTGGCGTTGAAAGCGGCGGACTTCACCACGGCTGCCCGGATCGAACAGGCGGTGAATTCGGAATTCGGGAACCGCGTTGCGGAGATGACGGATGCGGGCACGGTGGCGGTCGACATCGGGGCCACGGGGATGCGGTCTCCGGCGCATGTGCTGGCGCGGCTCGAAGGCATCCTTGTGGAACCCGAAACACGGGCTCGGGTCGTGGTGGACCAGCGGTCGGGGACGATCGTGATGGGGGCCGACGTGCGGATCAGCCGCGTGGCGGTCGCGCAGGGCAATCTGACCTTGCGGGTCGAGGAAAGCCCGCTGGTCATCCAGCCGAACCCCTTTGCCGAGGGCGAGACGGTGGTGGTCCCGCGATCGAACGCCTCGATAGCGAAGGATGGCACGGGACTGGCAGAGGTGCAGGGCGGCACGGACCTCGCCGAGGTCGTGGCAGGGCTGAACGCTTTGGGGGTGGCACCGCATGACATGATCGACATCCTGAAAAGCATCAATGCAGCCGGTGCGCTGCATGCGGAGTTTGTTGTCAACTGAGCATGGCTTTCCGGGGTGGGAAGCCGCGCAAATCAATGGTCGCGCGAGCATCCGCAGTCGGATGATCGCGACGCTGGCTTCGATCTTGCCGGGACCTTCTGCAAGCTCACTGTCGCCTGTGCCTTCCGCGCTTGATCCTCGCCACCAAGCCATGCATCCAGCATTGACATCGCAGTTCCAATCTGGCGGACGCAAAAGCCGTTTCAGCGCGCACATGCAATGCCCCGACGCGCGTTCCTGTGCAGGGTCGGGAGGGCCGCAGTTGACCCTTGGGGGCCAGGGGCGTAATCCGGGGGCTGATCCAGACAGAGAGTACCGCCTTGGCAATCCATCTGCACCAATCCGACCTTCCCGACGGCCTGACCCTTGGCGCGATCGTCGCCATCGACACCGAAACGATGGGCCTTGATCCACGCCGCGACCGGCTGTGCGTGGTGCAGCTTTCGGATGGCAGAGGCGATGCGCATCTGGTGCAGATCGCCAAGGGCCAGACCCGCGCACCGAACCTGGAGCGCCTGCTCGCGGACCCGAAAACGCTGAAGCTGTTCCACTACGGTCGCTTCGATATCGCAGTGATGAAGAAGGCCTTTGGTGTGACCACCGCGCCGGTCTGGTGCACCAAGGTCGCTTCGAAACTGATCCGGACATTCACCGACCGACACGGGCTGAAGTACCTGCTGGCGGACCTGGTGGGCGTCGATGTCTCGAAGCAGCAGCAGACCAGCGACTGGGGGTCGGTCACCCTGACCGATGCGCAAAAGGAATACGCCGCGTCGGACGTGCTGTACCTTCACGCGCTCAAGGCGGAACTGGAGGCCCGGCTGATCCGCGAGGATCGGCTGGACCTGGCGCAGCGGCTGTTCGCCTTCCTTCCGACGCGGGCCGAGCTTGACCTGTTGGGCTGGGAAGACACCAATGACATCCTCCTCCACTGACCTTCTGGCAACCGGCCGCCGCGTGATCCGCCGCGAGGCGGGGGCGCTGAAGACCCTTGCCGATGTCCTCGACGAAAGTTTTGCCAAAGCCGTCGGCCTTCTGATGGCTGCCAAGGGGCGGGTCATCGTTTCGGGCATGGGGAAGTCCGGCCATATCGCCCGCAAGATCGCGGCGACCTTTGCCTCGACCGGCACGCCCGCGCATTTTGTCCACCCGGCCGAAGCCAGTCATGGGGACCTTGGCATGGTGGCCGAGGGAGACGTGCTGATCGTGCTGTCCAATTCGGGCGAGACGCCGGAACTGGCGGATCTGCTGGCCCATGCCAAGCGCTTCGGCATTGCGCTGATCGGGATCAGCAGCCGCGATGGCTCCACCGTGATGCGTCAGGCAACGGTGGGTCTTCTGCTGCCCCAGGTACCCGAGGCCTGCGAAAAGGGCATCGTGCCCACCACCTCGACCACCATGACATTGGCTTTGGGCGACGCGCTGGCCATCGCGCTGATGGAACACCGCGCCTTTACGCCCGAGCATTTCCGCATGTTCCACCCCGGCGGCAAACTGGGTGCACGCCTGCTGAAGGTCGGAGACCTGATGCATGATGACCCTCCCCTGGTCACCGCCGACCTGCCGATGGGCGAGACCCTTTTGGAGATCACCCGGCGCGGCTACGGCGTTGTGGGCGTCACCGATGTGCACGGCGATCTGGCCGGGATCATCACCGACGGTGACCTGCGGCGGCACCTTGAGGGGCTGATGCTGCATGTGGCGGGCGAGGTGATGACGCCGAACCCGCGCACCATCGGGCCCGAGGCGCTGGCGGGCGAGGCACTTGCTCTGATGAACGACCGCAAGATCACCTGTCTTCTGGTAACCGCCCCTGACAGCCTCAGCCCGATCGGAATCCTGCATGTCCACGACTGCCTGCGCGCGGGCGTCGTCTGACGATGGGGCGCATTGATCGGCATACGCGGGTGGTGGGCTGGCTGAAGGTGGCCTTCCCGTTGACCGCTCTGGCGATCTTGTCGACCCTGTTTCTGGTGGCCCGCCGGATCGACCCCGAAGCCGCCCTGCCCTATGCCGAGGTCGATGTCGAAGATCTTGCGCGCGAGCCGCGGATGACTTCGCCGACCTATGCGGGCACCACGGTGGACGGTGCCTCGATCACGCTTTCGGCAGAGGAGGCGCGGCCCGCAGCCGAGGGGTCATCCGCCCAGGCAGCAGGGCTTCGGCTGGACCTCGCCACCCCGGACGGAGGAACAACCGAGTTGGTTGCGGCCGAGGCGCGAATGGATGACATCGCAAAGGAGCTGGTGCTTTCGGGCGGTGTCACGGTGACGACGTCGTCCGGCTACCGGCTGGAAACGGCAGAGATGGTGGCCAAGCTGGACCGGACGGGGCTTGAAAGCCGCGCATCGGTGGTTGCACAGGGGCCAGCGGGCAAGATCACCTCCCAAGGCATGGTGTTAAGTCAGGACATCCGGTCGCTTCGGGATTATGTTCTGGTTTTCAAGGGCGACGTCCGGCTGGTATACCAACCAGGCGGCTGAGACGGCGGCAGAGGTTAGACAAATGGCATTCCGACTTGGTTTTCTGGTCCTGGCGCTGACGGTGCAGGTTGCTGACGCGCAACAGAAGATCGCCTTCGGCGAATTGAACCAGGACACGACCCTTCCCGTGCAGGTCGCGGCCGATCAGCTGGCCGTAAGCAACGCCGACGGGACTGCCGTGTTCAGCGGGAATGTCGTCGTGACGCAGGGCGAAATGAAGCTGGCGGCTGGCGAAGTGAAGGTCACCTACGGCACCACACAAAGCGACATCGAAAGCCTGGTCGCCTCGGGCGGAGTCACGGTCACCAATCTCGGCGACGCGGCCGAGGCGAAGGAAGCGGTCTACACCATCGACAGCGGGATGATCGTGCTGATGGGCGATGTGCTGCTGACGCAAGGCGGTTCGGCCATGGCGGGGCAGAAGCTGTCGATCAATCTCAAGGACGGAACCGGGGTGATGGAGGGTCGGGTGACGACAACCTTCCAGCCAGGGGGCAACTGATGCCGCCGGAACTGACAGTCACGGCTGGCCAGGCCGGGTTGCAGATCCGCAGCCTGCGGAAAAGCTACAAGAAGCGGCCGGTGATCCGGGACGTCAGCATGGACCTGCACCGCGGCGAGGTGGTGGCTTTGCTGGGACCGAACGGGTCGGGAAAGACGACGTGCTTTTATTCCATCGCCGGGTTGGTGATGCCCGAGGGCGGGCAGGTGCTGATCGACGGCAAGGACGTGACGGCGCTGCCGATGTACCGCCGGGCGCGGTTGGGGATCGGCTACCTGCCGCAAGAGGTTTCGATCTTCCGGGGACTGTCAGTCGAGGACAACATCCTGGCGGTGCTGGAGATCGTGCAGCCCGACCGCCACAAGCGGCGCGAGCGGCTGGAGGAGTTGCTGTCAGAATTCTCGATCACCCACCTGCGGCGGACGCCCGCGCTGGCACTTTCGGGGGGTGAGCGGCGGCGGGTCGAGATCGCGCGCTGTCTGGCGGCAGAGCCGAAGTACCTGCTGCTTGACGAGCCGTTCGCAGGGGTCGATCCCATCGCGGTGGGGGAAATCCGCCACCTTGTCCATGACCTGAAAAGCCGGGGGATCGGCGTCCTGATCACCGATCACAACGTCCGCGAGACGCTGGAGATCGTTGATCGCGCCTATATCCTGCACGACGGCAAGGTGCTGATGTCGGGCACCACGGACGAGGTCGTGCGCGACGAAACCGTGCGTCGCGTCTACCTGGGCGAGAACTTCCGCATCGTCTGAACCGGCGCATCGATTCGGTTGACATCCGGGGCCGGGGCTGCGCCAAATACCCGCAATGCGTGCGTCATTTGCCATCCGTTTGACCCGTCTTGCCGCGAAGTCTTCAGTCGGCAGTCCTTGCGTGACGCAACGTTCCTTCCATCTCTTGTGTAGGGATCAGTGCAGCCGGCGTACCCGGCTCGCATCGGAATGCATCTGAAAGGAGAGGTCATGCGCTACCAGATCAGTGGGAAACAGATCGACGTCGGTGAGGCTCTTCAGACCCATGTGAAGGCGGAAATGGGCGAGGTGGTCGAGAAATACGCCCAGCGCCCGACCGAATGTATCGTGGTTTTCTCGCGTGTTGCGCATGAGTTCGTCTGCGAGTCGGTGATTCACCTGTCCACCGGGCTGACCGCCCAGGCCAAGGGCCATGCCTCGGAGATCTATGCGGCGTTCGAATCGTGCCGGGAAAAGCTGGACAAGCAACTGAGGCGCTACAAGCGGCGAATCCGCAACCACCACTCAAGCCGTCCGGGACCGGTTGAATTCGGCGGGGCGTCCTCGTATATCCTCGCCGGAACCGAGGACGCCGAGGAAGCCGAGCCTGACAGCCTGCAGCCCGTGGTCATCGCCGAGATGGAGACGAAGATCCCTTCGATCACCGTCGGCGAAGCCGTGATGCAGATGGAACTGGCGGGGCAGAGGATGCTGGTGTTTCGGAACGAAGGACATGGGGGCGTGAACGTCGTGTATCGCCGGGATGACGGCAACATCGGCTGGATCGATCCCCGCAACGCAAAGTAACGCGTCCGGATTAGCGCAGGAACAACGCCCCCTCATGGAACTATCCAAGCTACTTGTGCCAGGCGCCGTTCGGCTTGTCGGGCAATTCACCTCCAAGAAGCGGCTGTTTCAGGAGCTGGGCGAGATCGCTGCGCAAGCCTACGGCCTGAGCGGGGCGGCTGCCATCGATGGCCTGCAGGAGCGAGAGTCGCTGGGGCCGACCGGCGTGGGGCACGGCATCGCCCTGCCCCATGCCCGGCTGGAGGACCTGAAAGGCATCATTGGGGTCTTTCTGCGACTGGAAAAGCCGCTGGACTATGACAGCGTCGACCGTCAGCCGGTCGACCTGATCTTCGGATTGTTCGCCCCCAAGGATTCGGGCGTGGACCATCTGAAAGCGTTGGCTCTGGTCAGCCGGACGATGCGGGACCCGTCGGTGGTGACAAAGCTGCGGGCAAATTCGGACCCGGCCAAGCTGTACGCGATCCTGACCGAGGCACGGGCGCCGCAGGCGGCTTGAGCTGCCCGCGCGTGGGCTTAACCAACCGCTCGTCGATGACTTCGTCACTCCTCGCTCGCGACGAGAAGACGAAGTCGCGACGCAAGAGCAGTCACTTGCGCCAGCGGGTGAAGCCGAACCCCATGTAGTCGCGGGCGTAGGCCTCGGCGGCGGCGGAATCGAGGGTTTCGTCCCAGATCGACAGAAGCGCGGCTTCCGCCGGGTCGGCGACGATGGCCGGAGGGTTGACTCCCGCCTCGGCGGCGAGGGCGGCGAGGCCCTCGGCCAGTCGATCCTCACGCAGGAGATGGTCGAGCGGCTGGAAGCTCGCGAAGCCCTGCACCAGCGCGGTCTGGCTGGCAAGGCTGGGGTCGACCCGCGATCCGGTCTGGCCGCCCGTGGCAAGGCGACAGTAGTTCAGGAAAATCACGAAGGCGGCGCGTTCGGCCTCGACGGTCGCAAAAGGCTCGCCCGGCGGCTGCAGCTCGGCCAGAAAGCCGTTGATCAGGATGCGGCGGAGGTCCTGCGCCTCGCCCATGACGATCTTGCGACGGAAGGCCACGTGCGCGCGCAAGAGCGGATGGCGGAGCACCGTGAAACTGCGATGGCCGCGATGCTTGCGTTTCCACTGGCGCAGCGATTTCTGTTCGAAGCCGTCCGAGGTCGGGCCAAGCCGGGCGAACCAGTCGCGGATCACGGTTTCCTGACTGGAACGGACCGGAAAGAACAGAAGCGACGCAAAGTCCGAGGCAAGCACAGTCGGCACCCCGGCCGCGCGCCGGGGCTCGAAGCTTGGGGTCCGGCCCAGGTTGAAGACGTCCACGGCGGCAATGGCTTCGGCCAGAGCCTCTGGGTTTTCAAGCTTGTCTTCCAGCGGGCCGGGGTTCTGTTTCTTGAGCGTGTCGTCCAGCTGCTTGAGCCGGCCCTCGACCCCGAGAAAGGCCGCGAGACCGTTGATCACCTCAAGCGCGCCGAGGTCTTCGTAATCCAGATAAAAGGCCGTTTGTCCCGTGGTCTGCAACGACTGCATCAACAGGAGCTGGAAGGCCTGGAATTCCCGCAGGAGGCCCACGAACTCGGCCACGTCGAAGCGCACTTTGGTCGTCTTCAGCCGCTTGGGATTGGTCAGCTTCCATTGATCGGTCGCCTGGGCGATCTTCCAGCTGACGTAGCTTTCCAGCGGATTGCGCGTCAGGATGATCTTGGCGCAGCCTGGGTCGGGCAGCACGTCATCCAGGATGCGCAGGTCGTGGTCGTGGAAGAAGCGAAAGCCGGGCAAGCCGTCGGTTTTTTCGCGCAGTTTGCGCAGAAGGGGCCGGGGGTCGCGGTCGCGCTCCTCCATCGTGATGCCGAAAAGTTCTGTCCGGTCCTTCTTGCCCAGGATGTAGCGGTTGAAGACTTCACCGTGGCTGTGGACACCGGGCAGCGCGTTCAGGTTCGCCTCCAAAAGGTTCGACCCGGTGCGCATTTCAGCGAAGACAACGAAGCTGTGGAAGCGGCTCATCTGACGACGCGGGGCCGGGCGAAAGGTGGCGCGGGCAACGCAAGCTCGGCATCCGAGGGGAAGTCGCCCATCAGGACCGGTGCCATGCCCTGATTGCGCAGGTCCTGCAGAAAGCTTCCAAACCCGTGCAGGTCAAGAAGCTGGGGCAGCTCGGTCATCCGATGGGAACCGCGCGGATTCAACTGGTCAACAAGCTGCTCCAGCGGCTCGGCCGGGTTCTCGATGAATTCGGCGAGCGACCAGATGCGAGTGCGGGCCTTGGTCTCGGGACCCTTCAGAAGGTCGATGAAATCGCTTTCCACCCTTTGCAACCGGGCGGCTTCGGTGCGCACTTCCGCGGCGCTGCGGCCGGATTGCCAGAGCGGGATTGCAAAAGCACCAGAGACGATGAAGATCGAAGCGTTGGGGTCGGCGGCAAGGGTCGGACCGATGTCCTGTTCATCTTCGGGGCCGAACTGGAAGCATTGTGTCTCTCCCCGCGTGTTCCAGATCAGGTTCGCCAGGAAGCTGCGAGGATTATAGTCTCGCAGGGTGGGGCTGTCGGAGATCCCGCCTTTGAATACGGCTTCCCCGCCTGCAAACTGGACGCGGTCGAAGGCAAAGAGGTGACCGTGGACCCGGGCATCCAGTGCGCGCTGAAGCCAAGGCTGAAACTGGGGAAACAGCAATGCAAAGCCCGAGAAGATGCCATAGGGCGCGGCGGATTGGGTGCCGCCTCGGGCACGGATCGGGAAGCGGCTTTGCATGTAAAGACCGGCGCGACCCTTGACCCGCCGCTCGACCGCCTTGGCGAAGAGGCGGTTGATCTTGCCGGGGCTGGGTTCGGTCGCCAGCGCCCGATCGCCGTCCGCGGTGAGAAAGGTGTTGTACAGAAGTTGCGCTTGCGGCCAGGCCTTGCGGGCGATGAAGGCGTCCGCCTGGCGCAGAAGGTGAAGGTGGTCGTCGTAGAAGATGTAGGGCCGGCCCTGGTAGTCGAACTTGGAGAGCGTCAGCGAGCGGCTTTCGATGCCGGCCGAAACCTGTCGCACCAGGCTTTGAAAATAGCTTTCATCGGGGATCCAGACCCGCTTGAAGTAACGGTCGATCCGGGGACGGTCAGGATGCTGGAGGATAGCCTGCAGGGTTGGGCGGGTCAGGCACCACCACTGGCTGCCCAGGTGCGGGACAAGGCCCTTCGGCAGGCGGCGACGGAAGCGGAGCAGGCGTTGCAGGCTGACATAGCCGTCGAAGAGCCGGCGCTGGCTTTTCCATTTGAAGGGGAAGCGCAGAGTGAAGCGCTCTTCGTTCAGTCCGCCGATGGTCCAACCCACGTCGGCCGTGGTGACGCTTTCGATGAAGTCGGTCTCTGGGTTCTGGGCAAGGTGGGCCTGCAGCGCGCGGACGGGCTTGATCGGCAGGCAGGAGCCGGAGGCAAGAAGAACGTGGCTGACCTGGGGAAAGTCGGCCAGCATCCGGGTCACGGCGTCCTGGGTGGCCTGGACGATGCCGAAGGTGCCCCATTCACAGGGCAGGCGTGGCGTGAAGCGAATGTCGGGCAGGTCCATCAGCGCAACGCGAAGGGAATCAAACTGGGCCTGGGGCGTGCGGGCGTCGACGTGCATGACAACCGGGCAGCCGTGGTCGGCCCAGTGTCGGGCAAGTTGAGCCGCCCGGTCCAACGCCGCGTGGCACAGCATGATCACACCCAGTTTCAGGCCGGTGGGGGTCACGCCCAGTTTCCTTTCGACATCAGTCCCAGGATCTCAAGTTGTCGCCAGTTGACATATTTCTCGCTCCAATTGCACCAAAGATCGCGCTCGCGGGCGATCCCTTCGCGGTAGGCGCGGTATTCGTCACTTTTGGCGTAGTGTTCACCGCGGGCGAGTTCCTCGGCAGCACGGGCCGCGAAAGTGTCCAGAAACTTGGCGTGCAGAAGCACTCCCGACGGTTTTTCGCCGCCCTGATCGTCGTAGACGAGGTTAAGACGGCGGGGGAGGAGCATGTGGGTCGAGGAGACGTAGGCGTAGGAGCGGTCCCACTTGACCAGCGGCGTCTTGTTCATCGCGGGCGCGCGTCTGGCGCGGTCGGTGAAGAAAAGCCGCGCACGTGGACCGCCCTGGATCCAGAGGTTACGATAGTGCGGATTGCGGCTGATGACGTAGTTGCCGCTGTCGAAATACTGGGCGATCTCGAAGGGATTCTGGCCCTCCCGGTAGGGTTGTTCGTGCATCGCGCCCTTGGGATACATGTCCAGCATCATTGCGGCGAAGCTGGGCGTCTCGGCGCTGTCGAGCCAGTCGGTCAGGGCGCGCAGGGGGCGGGTTTCGCAGAAGGGGTAGACGAGGAATTCGTCCACGTCGACGGTCAGGCACCAGCGCCCGTGACCGTAGCGGCGCAGAAGGTGCATCATCCAGTCCATGCCGAAGCGCGACTGCTTGTAGCCGGCGGTGGCGGACCACACGGAAACGTCAGGCTGCTCGGCCAGGTAGTCGAGGGTGCCGTCGGCCGAGCCATTGTCGACGATGAGGAAGTGGTCAACCCCGAGACGACGGTAGTAGGCCAGGAAATACGGCAGGCGGATGCGTTCGTTGCGGACCGTCGAAAACAGAAGGATCGGCTGAGCAGGCAGGTTGGCGCTGCGGTCGGAGATGGGAGACATCTGCCGACGACGCCGAAAGGCGCGCAACAGCAGATATTGGCGCCGGGTGCGAAGACGCAATAATGTGGTCAGGCCCATAGCCTGCCTCCCGGGCTGGAGTCTGTTCCGGTCATATCCAGCCGCCCCGTGACATAAGGCCCAAAGCCTCCATCTGTCGCCAGCCGGTGTAACGGGTGGAAGCCTTCGTATGCAAGACCGGGTCGTCGCTCAGCCGGTCGTAGTACGCGGCATACTGCGAGGCGTTGCCAAAATGCTCGCCCCTGGTCTTCTCCTCTGATGACCGGATTTCTATCCCAGGTAGAAACTTGGTATGCAAAAGCACGCCAGAGGTTAACTCTCCCCCACTGGTTGCATAGACCTGATTTAGGTGGGGCGGAAGCAACGCATGGGTGGAGTTCACGTAGGCATAGCGCCAGTTCCATCGAACAAGCGGTGTCTTGTTCAGCGTCGGCGCCCAGCGGGGAGACTGGGCAAAGAAGGCCCGGGCCCGGACTCCGCCCTGGACCCACAGATTGCGCATCCGGGGCTGGACCTGAGTCAGGTAGTTCCCGGAGTCGAACCAGCGCAGATGGTCGATCGGATCGTCCGCTGGTCCCACCTGACCTTCGGATACCGGTCCTTCGGGATACATGTCCACCGTGAGCGCCCCAAAACTGCTTTGTCCCTGGCGGTCAAGCCAGTCGGCAAGGGCTGGCAGCGGCCGCGTTTGCCAATAGGGGTAGATCAGCAATTCGTCCGCATCCAGAGTGAGACACCAGTGGCCGTCGCCAAGGCGCATTTGTAGCCAGGTGAGCCAGTCCATCCCGAAGCGCGACGCCTTGTAACTGGCCTGTGTATGCCACAGCGACACGTCGGGCTCGTTGCGCAGAAGGTCGGCGGTGCTGTCGGTGCTGCCGTTGTCCACCGCCAGGAAGTGCCGAACGCCCAGACCGCGATGGTGGCGCAAGAAGTGCGGCAGGCGGGAAGCTTCGTTCCGGACGCAGAGAAAGCACAGCACGTCGCCCGGAGCTATTGCGGCGCTGCGATCCACCACGGAGGTCAGTTCCCTGCGTCGGCGGAATGCCCTGAACAGCAGACGTTGACGGCGGATGCGCAGTTTCAGCGCGAGAAGGGCCGCGTTCAGGGCGGACAGCCGCGGCTCAGCCTCGCCAATGGCGCAAGCACGAGGCAGACCCCGGGGAAAGCTGCCACTCTCTCCCCGGGACGCCAAAGCCTATTGCGCGGCCTTTTGCATGGCGACCATCTCGTGCAGGAAGTCGGAGAATTCCTCGCCGAACTCGGGCCGCGAGAGGCCGAAAGCAACGGTTGCTTGCAGGAACCCGATCTTCGAGCCGCAGTCATAGCGCTGGCCGCGGAAGCGCAGTCCGTAGACGCCGCCCTTTTTCTTGGTTTCCTGCGCGATGGCGTCGGTCAGCTGGATTTCCCCGCCCGCGCCCTGCTTGATCTTGTTCAGGTTGGTCAGCACCTGCGGCGTCAGGATGTAACGGCCGATCACGGCCAGATTCGACGGCGCCTCGCCGGCCTTGGGCTTTTCGACCATGCCCTTGACCTTGACGATCTGGCCGTCGTCCTCGCCGATGTCGAGGATGCCGTAGCTGGAGGTCCGCTTCGGCGCGACTTCCATCGCCGCGACCATGCAGCCGCCGGTTTCGGCGTGCGCTTCCACCATCTGTTGCAGGCAGGGCTTTTCGGCGGCGATCACGTCGTCGGGCAGAAGCACGGCAAACGGTTCATTCCCGATCAGACGGCGGGCGCACCAGACGGCATGGCCCAGGCCCATCGGGCGGTTCTGGCGGACATAGGCGATGGCGCCCGAATCCATGTTGGTGTCCTTCAGGATCTCCAGGAGGTCGGTCTTGTTCTTGCGCCGCAGCTCGGATTCCAGTTCCGGCGCACTGTCAAAGTAGTCCTCGAGCGCGGATTTCCCGCGCGAGGTCACGAAGATGAATTCCTTGATCCCGGCGGCGCGGGCCTCGTCGATGGCGTACTGGATCAGCGGCCGGTCGACGAGGGTCATGATCTCTTTCGGGATCGACTTGGTGGCGGGCAGGAAGCGCGTCCCCAGGCCGGCGACCGGGAATACTGCCTTGGTGATCTTCCTTGGTTTCATGACCGTTCCTAACCCTGTCTCTTCGTGATCAATAACTCGGGTTCGAATGCATTCGCAGGCGAATCTGACCTTATCCGGGCAGTCCCGCGGCAATATTCGTAACCTGCGCCATACGGGAAGGTTTCGCATCAAAAAAGATGGCTCGGGATCGCTCAGGTGGACATGGGGGCGGTCAGGTCGGGCTTTCATGCGCCGTCGCCAGCATCCCTTCGATGATCGCGACGTCAGAGGGGTTGTTCATCTCCCAGAACTGGCGGCCAAGAGCCTGCACCTCGACGCAGAGAACGGGATGGCCATTTTCCAGGAAGCGCAGCTGTTCCAGCCCTTCCAGCTGCTCCAGCGTTCCCAGGGGCCAAGCAGGGTAGGCGGTCAGCGCGGCAGGGCGGTAGGCATAGACGCCCACATGGTGGAAGACCGGCGTCGGCGCTTCGGAAGCATAGGGGGCAGAGGTGAAGGGGATGACTTCCTTCGAGAAATATAGCCCATGGCGGCTGGTGTCGAAAACTGCCGTTGTGCCGCCGACGCGCCCGGCCTTGCGGTCGGCAAGCAGGCTTGCCAACGCCTTTCCATCACAACGCAGGACCGGGGTGGCGATCTGGGCCTCGGGGTCGGCTTGCAAGCCCGCGATCAGGTCCTCGACAAACCAGGGCGGCGTAAGTGGGGCGTCGCCTTGCAGGTTTACGATGATGTCGAAGCCCGGCAGCTTGACGGCCACCTCGGCGCAGCGCTCCGTGCCGTTCCGGGCGTCGGAGGAGGTCATCACCACCTCGGCTCCGAACCCGGTGGCGTGGTCGGCGATTCGGGTGTCGTCGGTGGCGACGACCACCCGGTCAGCCCCGCGCACGGCCATCGCGGCCTCCCAACTGCGGCGGATCAGGGTCTTTTCGCCATCCGGTCCCTTCAGCGCGACCAGCGGCTTGCCAGGGTAGCGCGTTGATGCATAGCGGGCGGGAATGGCGATGAGGGTGGTCATTTCAGGACGACCCCCGGCGCGTGGGCGATGAAGAACGGATTGTCCCAACCTGGCTTGCCGTAGGCAAGCGGCGTGTGGTCATCGAATCGGACGACGCGGCCCCCTGCCCCGCGCAAAATGGCATCTCCCGCGGCGGTGTCCCATTCCATCGTGCGACCCAGGCGGGGGTAAAGGTCGGCCTCGCCCGTGGCGACAAGGCAGAACTTCAGGCTCGAACCGGCCGATGTCATGTCGCGGACCGTGTAACGCGCGATGTAATCGTCGGTCGCCTGGTCACGGTGCGACTTTGACGCGACGACCATCAGTTTCGCATTGTCCGGGACAGAGACCTTCAACGGCGTCAAAGGTCCGGGTTCCGGTCCGAAAGGACCCGTTTCCTCGACCGCGGTGCCATCGGGAAGGGTGTAGAAGAGGCGACCCTTCGCGGGGGCGTAGACGACGCCGAGGGTGGGGACCCCGTCCGCCACATAGGCGATGTTCACAGTAAAGTCGCCGCGGCGCTGAACGAACTCCTTGGTGCCGTCCAGAGGATCGACGATGAAGAAGGTGGTCGCTGTCAGGGCGTGGGAGGCGGCCTGCTCCTCGGTGATCAAAGGCACATCTGGGAAAGCGGCGCGAAGGCCGGTGGAGATGACCGCATCGGCAGCCTCGTCAGCCTCCGTCACCGGAGAGGCGTCACCCTTGGTGCGGACCTCGAAATCGGGGCCGTGGTAGACCTGAAGGATGCGTTCGCCCGCTTCCAGCGCCAATCGGCGGAAAAGCGGCACTGCCTTGGCAAAATCCATCACGTCTCCTGCGGCGAATTGATCATCGGTTTCGCGGCCCTTATCCTTCGCCGTCAACGGAACGGCAAGATTTGCTGATGCATCATGCCGCCGGAAAAGGAAGCTGCATGTTCCGTCACAAGCCGCAAGAACGATCATGGATTGGCCTGGGGTTCGAAACCCTGGAACTGGTCTATCACGTCGCGGTCCGCAACCTGCGAAAGACGCACAACAACGCCATCCTTGGACTGCTGATGTCGATCGTGCAGTCGCTGATGATGCTGGTCATCATGTATTTCATGATGAGCGTGTTCGGCATGCGTCGAATTGCCGTGCGGGGCGACTTCATGCTGTACGTGATGTCCGGCGTGTTCATGTTCATGACGCATATCAAGGCCATCGGCGCAGTCTCGCATGCGGACGGACCGACCTCGCAGATGATGATGCACGCACCGATGAACCCGATCATCTCGATCCTCGGCGCGGCGCTCAGTTCGCTTTACCAGCAAACGCTGTCCGCTTCGGTGATCCTGTTCGTCTATCATGCGGCCTGGGCGCCGATCACCATAGATGATCCGGTCGGGATGCTGGGGATGTTCCTCTTGTCCTGGTTCACCGGGATCGGCATCGGCATGGTGTTCCTGTCGGCCAAGCCCTGGCAGCCCGAAGCCGTGGGAATCATCGTGATGCTCTATCAACGTGCGAACGTGATCGCGTCAGGCAAGATGGTGCTGGCCAACAATCTGGCCCCCAGCCGGCGCGACTGGTTCGACTGGAACCCTTTGTTCCACACCATCGACCAGGCGCGGGGGTTCATCTTCCTGAACTACACCCCACGCTATACCGACTATCATTATGCGATCTACTATGCCTTGGTTTGCATCATCATCGGTCTGATGGCCGAATTTTTCACGCGTCAGCACGCGTCGGCAAGTTGGAACAAACGATCATGATCCGGGCCATCCTTCTTCTTCTTGCATTCAGCCTGCCGCTTCGCGCCGAGGAGTTTCCGGCGTTCTACATGGTGACTGGCGTTGCGTCGGACGACGTTTTGAACATCCGGGCCAGGCCTGACGCCAAGTCGGATGTCATCGGCAGCTTCGCCCCAGATGCCTCGGGGGTCGAGGTGGTGGCGGTTTCGGGCCGCTGGGCGCTGGTAAGCACCCGCGAGGGGTCGGGATACGCCGCGCTGCGCTTTCTGGAACGTGAGCCGGGGCCGGCATGGAACAGCCTGCAGGTCCCGCTTGCCTGCCTGGGGACCGAGCCCTTCTGGTCGCTGGAGATCGACCCCGCGACAGGGGAAATGCGCCGCCAGACGCCCGACGACCCGCAACCGAGCACCACACCCCTGACCGTGGCCTGGCTCGGCTCGGCTCGGGCGCCGGATATGGCCGTCGCGCTAAAGGACGGCATTGCGGTTCTGTCGGCGAAAGAATGCTCTGACGGGATGTCGGACCGCAGATACGGAATTGCCGTCCAGATCTTCCGCAGCGGCGTCGGCTATGTCGACCGCGAGGTTGGCTGCTGCAGCCTGGCCTCGCAGTAGGCCGTCACGCCATGCCGATAATTTTGTGCCCCAGCACCGAAATTCGCGGCGTCAGCCGCGCGGCAAGAGTTGCAGGCCCTAAACGGCCTGCCTATATACGCCTCACACGGGTGCCGGGCCGCCAGTCCTGACACCTATCCAGGGCGGGGATGCCTCCTTCTCAAGGGTCCCTGCCGGAACATCGCCTGAAGTAAAGGGATACACATATGGCCAAAGTCATCGGTATTGACCTCGGAACCACGAACTCCTGCGTTGCCATCATGGATGGTTCGCAGCCTCGGGTCATCGAAAACTCGGAAGGCGCGCGCACGACGCCCTCCATCGTCGGCTTCACGGAGAACGAACGCCTGGTCGGCCAGCCTGCCAAGCGCCAGGCCGTGACCAACCCGGCGAACACCGTCTTCGCCGTCAAGCGCCTGATCGGCCGCCGTCTGGGCGATGCCGAGGTGGAAAAGGACAAGAAGCTTGTCCCGTATAACATCGTCGATGGCGGGAACGGCGACGCCTGGGTTCAGGTTCGTGGCGAGAAGTATTCGCCGAGCCAGGTCTCGGCGTTCATCCTGCAGAAGATGAAGGAAACGGCTGAATCCTATCTGGGTGAGACCGTCACCCAAGCCGTGATCACCGTGCCCGCCTACTTCAACGACGCCCAGCGCCAGGCCACCAAAGACGCGGGCAAGATCGCCGGTCTTGAGGTGCTGCGCATCATCAACGAACCGACGGCGGCAGCACTGGCCTATGGCCTGGACAAGAAGGAATCGAAGACCATCGCCGTCTATGACCTTGGCGGCGGCACCTTCGACATCACCATCCTGGAAATCGACGACGGGCTGTTCGAGGTGAAGTCCACGAACGGCGACACGTTCCTTGGCGGTGAAGACTTCGACATGCGCATCGTCCAGTACCTGGCCGATGAGTTCAAGAAAGAGCACGGCGTCGACCTGACCTTGGACAAGATGGCGCTGCAGCGGTTGAAGGAGGCCTCGGAAAAGGCCAAGATCGAGCTGTCCTCGTCGCAGCAGACCGAAATCAACCAGCCTTTCATCAGCATGGACAAGAACACCGGGCAGCCCCTGCACCTGGTGGTCAAGCTGACCCGGTCCAAGCTGGAAAGCCTGGTCGAGGACCTGATCAAGAAGTCGATCAAGCCCTGCATGGCCGCGCTGAAGGATGCTGGCGTTTCCAAGGACGACATCGACGAAGTGGTGCTCGTGGGCGGCATGACCCGCATGCCGCGCGTGATCGAGGAAGTGACAAAATACTTCGGGAAAGAGCCGCACAAGGGCGTGAACCCGGATGAAGTCGTGGCTTTGGGCGCGGCCATTCAGGCCGGTGTTCTGCAAGGCGACGTCAAGGACGTGGTCCTTCTGGACGTGACCCCGCTGTCCCTGGGCATCGAAACGCTGGGTGGTGTCTTCACCCGCCTGATCGACCGCAACACGACGATCCCGACCAAGAAGTCTCAGGTCTTCTCGACAGCCGAGGACAACCAGAACGCGGTGACCATCCGTGTGTTCCAGGGCGAGCGTGAGATGGCCGCCGACAACAAGATGCTGGGCCAGTTCAACCTGGAACAGATCCCGCCCGCCCCGCGTGGCGTGCCGCAGATCGAGGTGACCTTCGACATCGACGCCAACGGCATCGTGTCGGTGAAAGCCAAGGACAAGGGCACCAACAAG